>DATEPN010000189.1:0-40030 GCA_035273225.1 Acidobacteriaceae bacterium
AGCACGCGCGAACGGCCGCCCGATCCTGGGCGGCCGTTCGCGTTCTCCGATCTCGAGGGCCGCTGCGCTCCCGGGGCGAGTGCATTCATTCCAGGAAGTGCAGGTGCCCGATCGAGCGCCGCTCGCGCTCGATGGCAATCGCGCCGATCTTCCGCCCGACACTCAGGCCCATGTCGTTGTCGAACCGGTAGTGAATGCCCCCGTACAGCCGCGACATCGCTGCCTCCTCCGCCATCGAGCGAACCCTGTCTCGCTCGGCGGGAAAGAGCGAGCCGAGCACCTGGCTGGCCGCGCCGGAGAAGGTGGCGTGCCCCGAGATGTACGACGGGAAGTTCGGGAGACCGACGGGGGTGGTGATCGCCGGGTCCACCTCCGGCGGGCGAATGAGCCAGTAGTGATACTTGGCGTCCCAGCAGGCGATCCCGGCGTCCATCACCGCGGTATTGAGTAGCGCGAATGTGAGCGCGGCGCGGCGCTCGTCCAGGTGATGCCGGGCGACGAGATCGGCGGCGATCGCGTTCCAGTGGCCCGGTGGCGTGAACGTGCCGGCGCCATCCGCCCAGAACAGCGCGATGCGCAGCTGCTCCGGGGTGCGGTGGTCGGAGATCGCCCGCACCTCGGCGACCGCGGCATCGAACTGCGGCGATCCGAACGCCGGCGGAGGCCCCGGGCGGAACTGATCGCCGCTCTGCATCAGCCACGGGCGCACCTCGCCCCAGAGCGGCCGCAGTGGCGGCCGGGGTGGAGTGGCCATGCTGTACCACATGCCCGTTCCGCTCGGGACGGTGCCGGCCCAGAGACGGTCGGCACCGTCGGTACGCGCACGAGCGAGCACGCGCTCCGCCGCCTCGCGACCGATTCGCGCCGAATGCTCGTTTGCCGGCAGCGCGGCGGTGGCGGCGAGCCACCCGGCCCGATCTGGATACGCGTACGACAGCACCGCCGCGGAGGCTGCGGAGATGGCCGCCGCCACCGCGTCGTGGCGTGAGCCATCGGTGCCCTTCGATTCGCTCGGCCACGCCGCCATTGCCGCCTCGTACTGGGCGACGCTGAGCAGGGCGTAGAAGCGGGATGCCATCGGCGGATCCGTGTTCTTCTCGATGACCAACTGCCTCGCGATCGCGTTCCACTGCAGAACGACGTTGCGGGCGTCGAGCGCGGGCGCCTTCGCCGAGGTCGGCGCGACGTTTTCCGGAGAGGGAGCGGCTGGCGCCGTGAGGGGGCTATCGGCGCATCCAGCGGCGCCGAGCGCGCACACCAGCACGATCCCGGCTACGGCCGTCCCCCTGATCCGAGCACCCATCAAGATCTGCTTCATCTGGGCCCTCAGTGCTAGCCGGCACAGTGCGGCACGCCGGCGCTGCCGCTGTTGAAGCTCTCGAGGACGTTTGCCCAACTGATCAGCGTGTCGCGACTGGTGAGGGCGCGCTGGTCGGGTGAAAGCGAGAACCAGTGGGCAGCCGCGGCATAGGCGTCAGCAACCTGAGCCAGGTTGTCCATCCGCGCGCCGTTCGCCCGGTTCAGGGTCGCGGCGATGTACTGATGCGCGAGGATGAGATACGCGTCGCCGCGCGTGGGGGTGTCGAGGGTCTGTTGCCAGGTGATGCCGCTGTCGAAGAACTCGACGTCATTTCGAATCCAATTCGAGCCGTCGCGCTGGTCTGGCCATATATGGAAGGGCTGCTTCCAGTAGCCCTGGGTGAGTGTGCAGCCCGGATTCGGGGCGCACTCAGCGGACGCGAGGCGGATGGTCGCCTGTGCCTGGTGTCTGGTGTGGGATGCGTTGATGCTGGTGCCGCCCTCCACGAGCACGGCTGCATTGGTGAAGTCGAATGACTCGCCGCAGGAGAAGAAGTTGTGCTGATCGACGACGAAGCTGACGGTCCCGCTCCCCCAAAACTGCCACGGATCGTGTTCGGTATCCGTCGAGCACCACCACAGGTAAAAGTGCTCGGCGCACGGACCGCTTCTACTCTGCTGACTATTCACGTTCATGCCGTCATAGGCCAGGGCACTGGCGTCCACCGGCTCACCCTGTGAAACCGTCGACGGGACGCTGAAGGCGACTGGCGTACTCGTCGCGCTGGCGGTGGCGACCGCACCGGAGGCGGGGTGTCCAGACTCGCTGGCGACGGTCACGGATGCAGTGGTGCGGTACAGTGCTCCGGCGACCCGAGTGAACGTCGTCTCGTATGGATAGCAGTAGCTCTCCCCCGGGCCGAGACTTTCCTTCGCGTTAACGCCCACGGGGGAGGAGGCGACGTCGGTGAAGTTCCCGGGTGTGGTCGCGCTCTGTACCAGGCTGACGATCTGCGGATCGGTGATGATCGCCGAACCGGCGTTGGTGACGCATACCTGTCCGCGCACTCCGGTGGAAGTAGTCGGGACGGCGGGAGAGCGCTGGGCGCTGATCTCGTACTCGATCCAGCGCACCTGACCGGCGGGGATCTCCAGCTCCGAGGTGGAGGGGAGCTCGTACATCGCGCCGTCCGGGGTCATGTCCATGATGGACTTGACCCGCTTCGTCAGGGTCCAGTCGTAGCTGAGCCGGGTCTCGAAAAAGCCGGTGGCGGTGCTGGCGACGCTGAGCGTCGCGTCACCGTTGGAATGGGATTTGGTGAACTGCGGCCCTCCATCCAGGGCCAGCTTCGGCGCGGTCGTGCCATCGGCGCACGCGGCTGCCGTTGCGGTTACGACGAGCGCGATCGTGCGGCGGATCGCGAACTGCATACTGCTGCCTCCTGAAGCTCCGGCGCCCGTCTGGTGCGCCAGAAGTCCTGCCCAGCGTCCGTCGGCGCGGCGCCCTCTCTGCCACGCGCGATCGAATCATTCCGCGGTGGCTGCACGGACGCCGGGTTATCAGCAGCTGCCGGGAGCAGGCCCCGAAGCTGTGGTGATCTGATACACGCTCTCGGTGTGACCTGCCGTCCATGGGGTTGGCAAGACTGAAGCCAAACATCTGTGCACTGTGCCGGTCCTCCGCCTCAGTGCCCGTTGGGTAGGGGTGGGGCGATCCGGGGCGGACGAGGTCACGCCCACCCCGCGGCGCGACTGAGCCTGAGTCGCCATAAAGAGAAGGAGAGGGTGGACTGATGATTGTGGCAGTTTTCGTTTGTCCGTTAAAGCGCGGCTTGGTTCCCGACTGTCACGTTGCGGCCTCTGTCCGACGATCCGCCTCGGGCAGCTGTCGTTCGTCCAAGCGCTGTCCGCTTGGCCCATGGCCGCCACCTAGGACCTCACGAAGCGCCCCTCGTCCGCTCAAGCGGGAGCATCTGCGTGATGCGCTGACGCTTCAGATCATTCATGTCCAGTCCATGTCGGTGAGCAGGTGCTCTGTTGCAGCACCGCTCGCTCGTGCCGGGCGCGACGCATTCTGATCTTCCCACGGCGACGGCGTTTCGGCGGACGAGCTATCATTCACGAGCACCGGGCGCACCTTTTCGACGTCGCTCGTCAGGCGCAGCGGCTTGGCGGCAGCGCGCAGGCGGCGCCGATGTTGAACGGCTCCCGCCTACCTTGTGAACAGGTCAACTGTAAGGTCTTGCCAGCGCTTCAACGCACGCTCGTGTCGAAAACCGTAACCGAGGATGCGCTCCAGACATTCGCTGCGATCGCACTGCGACCCGTGAATTTCGATGACCATCGCATCCGTTCGCGCCAGCAAGTCCGGATAGCTCTTAAGGAACTCCTCCTCCGCGCCTTCAATGTCGCACTTCAGGAGCCCGATACGTTGATCTTTCGGAAGCAAGTTCACCAAGTCGATGAACGGCACAGTGTGTCCACTCGAGGGTTCCCCAAAGAGCGATGCGGAAATGTGGTCCGCCCGTTCGTTTATATGAGCTGCGCCTTCGCGTCTCCCGACAAGGCCGTGGTAGGCACGGATGCGGGCCGCCGCCGGTGACTTGAGGCGGCTTTGAAGCCGGCTGAACGTGCCTGTCGCGCCTTCGATCGCTACGATGTCAAGTCCATCTCCGGAACCGCGGCTGGCGATCCAGCAGTCCAGCATCTTCAGGCTGAAGTAGCCAACATTTGCACCCAGGTCGAGCACTAGCGTGCGGGTCGGGCCATGGTCGATCAGGAGCTTAATCGCATCATTATATTCGCCGAGCACGAACACTTCGCAAAAAGCCATCCATTCAGCGGCGTCCAGTACCTGAATATCGATGCCAGAAGCGAGGCGAATGGTTGGATGTACATGACGCCATAGAAGTTGAGTAAGCGCGAACTGCGCGCGTCGCAGGGGCGGGCGTATCGGCTTTGGCAGTAGCGCTCGTACTAAGCCCGATACTGTCGTTCGCGAGAACCCACTGCTCAATTTCAGTCCGCCCACGTCAACTGACGGCTGCAGCGAGGGGCCAGAATTCGGCTGTTCGTTGCTGAAGCTTTGCCGACGCAGCAGAAATGGGTCGGTGAAACTTCGCACCGGAATGCCTCGCTTTTTCATAATAGAGAATCGAACCCGTCACCGCTCTGGCCAGATGGTACCTAGTGATCGTGTTCACCTGAAGGTGGCAAAGTCGTTAGACGGTGGTCCGCTGATCATCAGGTGACGCAGGTCACGTTTCTTTGGAAAAGATCTTGCGGGCAGGCGCGGCATGCCATCGACCACAACTGCGCACACTGCGCGGCGGATGCTGCACCGCTTTGGGCTCGATATCGTACGTTACCCCGGAAAGGCGCCGCTTCCCGAATTCTTGCAGCGTTTTCAGATCGCCCGAGTCTTGGATATAGGCGCCAATGAGGGGCAATACGCCGATGAGCTGCGCACCGCCGGCTTCGCTGGTGAGATCGTCTCGATGGAGCCGAACGCGGCGGCGTATCATCGTCTCGCAAAGCGCGCCCAGGGCGTCGCGCACTGGCGCGTGCTCCGCATGGCGCTGGGTGCCACGGAGGGAACCGCTGACCTGCGAGTCACCAGCTCCGACGACCTGAGCTCCTTCCTCACCCCGACGCTGCTGATGCGGCATGTCCTCGGGGAAAACGCAACTGCGGTCGTCCGCACCGAATCGGTTCCCGTAACGACGCTTGCGAGTCTCATGCATCGCGAGCAGTGGAACGTGACGACGCGTACGCTCCTGAAGCTCGACACACAGGGATACGAGCGAGAGATCCTCGAGGGTGCTGGGCCGCTGCTGGAGCACTTCGCCGGACTGCAGCTGGAGTTGTCCCTTCGCCCTCTCTATGACGGACAGCCACCGATCGAAGAAGTAATTCGCCTGCTTCGCCAGCGTGGGTTCGTCCCATACGACCTGTGGCCGGTTGTTCGAGACCATACTTGGGCCGCTCTTGAAGTCGACTGCCTGTTCTATCGCCCCGCTTGACTGACGCATTGTCTCCAACTAGACCCAGATCGCGATCATGCGATGTGCACCGCTGCTGCCGCGAGTGGCCGGCCGGCCGTGGTCGCGAATGGCAGAGGCAGGTATCTGCGCCAGAGGCGCGGGTGGCCTGTTAGCGCCGCGGTGTTCGCCTGAGCAGCTACCTGGGCGAATGGAACACTGCAGGCCCTACTGAAAAACAGTGAAGCCGGCGGCGCGTGCTTCGGCGATGCGTGCGGCCGTGTGGCAGTCAAGATAATCCCATAACTCCCGTCGTCCTGAGAAAAGTCGCAACAGTCGGGCCGCTTCAGCAGGATGGCGCAGCAACGAGCGACCAAGGAAGAATATGTCGACTAGCGTCGCGAACCGCAGAATATGTCTGCAGTGAGGGAACACGATGCCTGTAAGCGCGAGAGAATTAGTATTCCGCGTCGAGGCACGTCGCGCTTCGGACCAGAGACGTGCAATGGCCGCTCTGGTGAGCGGCACGTGGCGCAAGAAACTGGCGGTGAGAAGGACTTGTATGTGCCACCAGTCGCTTTCATGACGCGACTGTGCAGTACTCTCCGTTATTGCGAAGTTCGCAAGAACCGCTGGAACGAGCATGAGCGGCGAAGCAAAGCTGCGCTCGCGCACCGGTTCCACAGCGGCGAACGTAGTGCAGCACGGTATTTGGTGTCGAGCGATGGCGCGCGGACGAACCAGCATTGCGCCGTTGGAGTGCAGAGCGCCGGCAATCTGCCGAGGATGGGGGAAGGAAAAGAGTAGCGGTTCAGCATCTTGGTCCACGTTCCAGATGGTGCGCTGAAGATCATGCCACGCTCCCCCCTTCTCCTGCCACATACGCATATTGGACCAGGCCAGCTCAACCTCCGGATGCCTCTCCATTTCAGAGATCATCCGAGATAGGAAGCTCGGTTCCCACCAGTTGTCATCCTCGAGCAAGGTAACGAATGACTCGCGAACCTCACTGAACACCAAGTTGAAAGTCCGGGTTGGCCCGAGATTCCGAGGATGGTCGACTACCGTAATCCGGGGATCGCCAATCTCTTCGACAAGTTCCCGCGGATACGAGTCGTCCGGAGCATCGTTGTGAAGCTCACAGACCCAGTCGGTGAAGGTTTGCGCCAGCAGGCTATCAACTGCGCGCTTCAGGGTATCGGGCCGGCGGTAAGTACATAGGTAGACTCTACAGGCGGCCGGCGGTCGTTCCGCAGATCGATCGTGCTGATGCTTCTCCATTGGATGTGAAGGCAGGCGTGCTCGCAAATGGCATGTTACCGGCACAGGTCCGCGGCTGTACGAGTCAGCCGACGTATTAGCTAGCTTGGCCGGAGACCGGCGGCACGGCGGAGGGAATGGGCAAGAGGGTTCTCGTTTCTCGTCGTGGACTTCTATTCGTCGCCTCAAGCGAACGCTAAGCCACTCCGCGCTCGGTCCATAAGTATGGATCCGGAGCAGCGTGGCCGCGGATGCTTTCTTGCTGCAACCTGCACAGCCACAGCAACTTGCAGCGTGAACCGACCTTACGCTGCTGCCAGGGCCCACCGTCGCGGGGTCCGGTTTCCGCGGCACGGACATGGTGCCGACCCCGACTGCTCGGGCTACTGCACAGGCCGCACCAGAGTTGAGGCGTGCGCAGAGTCCTTGATTCGCGGCGGCATGCAGAGCTGCCGAAAAGTCAACCCGGCGAATCGATGCAAGGCGCCCAGATACAGCGGCACATCTCTCGCAGCAGAGCACGCATCCACCACTCCGTCCCCTTTCGTCGGTGAGTCCTGCATGACCCAAGTCAACGTCGCGGTCGTCGGCACTGGTCTGATCGCCACACACAAGCACCTACCTGCCCTCCGGAAGCTTTCAGCGCAGGCACAGATCGTCGGCGTGTGCGACGTAAACGTGGACGCCGCCCGCAAAGTCGCACAGCAATTCGGGATCCCGAACGCGTATGGCTCCCTGGATGATCTACTAGTGCAGGCGCGACCCGATATGGTCGACATATGCACGCCGCCCAGAACCCATGGGGCACTCGCTATCCAGGCGATGCGGGGCGGGGCGAACGTGATGATCGAGAAGCCAATGGCGGTAAGCGTCGAGGAATGCGACCAGATCGTTGAGGCAGCGCGAGAGACAGGTCGTCAGATCTGCGTCGCTCACTCGGATTTGTTCTATGACTCGTTCATGGAAGCTCGTCGGCGGGTGCAGCGAGGCGACATTGGGGAGTTTCGCGCTATGCGCATTCTCCTCTCGACGCCGACTGACTACATGACCTCCAAGCCTGACCATTGGGCGCACCGGCTTCCTGGCGGCGTGTTCGGCGAGTCCGGACCGCACCCGACGTACATGGCGCTGGCTTTCATCAATCCCATCGATGACGTTCAGGTGCTTGGGCGTCACGTGCTCACCGACTACCCATGGTCGGCGTTCGAAGACTACCGAATCGATCTGGTGGGCCGTCAGGGCGCGTGCAGCGTCACCCTACTCTATACGTCGAGTCACTGGGCCGCGGAGGTCGAGATTTGGGGAAGTGATGGATGTTTGCGCGCGGATTTGGAGAGCCAGGCTGTCGTGCAATACCACCGCAAGGCGTTGAGGCCTGGTGAGGTTGGACGCTCAGCTCTGCGCCAGGCCGCCCAGACATTCACTTCAAGCGCGGCGACCGGCGTCCGCTACGCGCTCGGAAAGACACGCAACACCCACGATATCCTGCTCCAGCGCTTCATAGAGAGCATCCGGAATGGCTCGCCTTCCCCGGTCAGCATGGACGAGGGACGCGAGGCCGTGCGGGTGATGGGCCTCATTACCGAGCAGCTCGAACGACAGCAGCAGCCTGCGACGGTCTAACCTCTCGTGTGCGGCATCGCTGGACTGGCGTCAGCATCGCTGGATGAACACGAGTTGGGCGCACGCGTCCAGAAGATGACGGATGTCCTTCGCCACCGTGGGCCCGATGGTGGCGGCGTGCGCGTATTCGGAGCCGACCGCTTGTCGACGCTCGTCGGACTAGGACATCGCCGGTTAGCAATTATCGATCTGAGCGACGCCGGGCTCCAGCCGATGTCGAATGAGGATGGCACGGTCTGGGTTGTCTTCAATGGCGAGATCTACAATTTCGCTGAGATTCGAGCTGGCCTCCTTTCGCGCGGGCACCGCTTTCATTCCACCACCGACACTGAGGTGCTGGTGCACCTCTACGAGGAGCTCGGCGCCGACCTGGTGACGCGCCTGAACGGAATGTTTGCGTTCGCCGTGCTGGACTTGCGTGAGCGCCGTCTCGTGCTGGCGCGCGATCACATCGGCGTGAAGCCGCTCTACTACTCGATAACAGCGGATGGGCTGTCGTTCGGGTCAGAAATCAAGGCGGTGCTCGCCGCAAGCAAGCGCCCACCAGCGGTGAATTGGCAAGCGATTTACGACTATTTCACATACTTATACGTGCCCGGGCCGTCGACGGCGTTCGAGGGCATAGAACAGCTGCCGCCCGCGCACGTACTCGTGTACGACCTCGCACGGCGCACCCATACGACCAATCGTTACTGGAACGTGCGCCGCTTACCAGAAGTTGAGCGAGCGTCGAAAGGAGATATCCAGGAGGCGCTGCATCAAGCGCTCATGAGCGCCGTCCAGCGTGAGCTCGTTAGTGACGTCCCGCTCGGGATATTCCTGAGCGGTGGGATAGATTCATCGGCTCTTGCGGGACTGGCCAAGAAAGCGGGAGTCACGCCGCGCACCTACACGGTGGACTTCACCAACCCAGATTCTCGATACTATTCGGAGTCCGTGGTGGCGGAGGAGACCAGTCGGTTCCTCGGAACGGATCATCAGACGCTCGCGGTAGATCGGGTGGACCCGTTCGAGATGTTGCGGCTCATCGGCCACTTCGATCAGCCGTTTGGGAATCCAACCTTCTACCTCCAGTGGCTCATCGCGCAGTGCTCGCGGGAGCATATTACCGTTGCGCTAAGCGGCGCTGGCGGCGATGAGCTGTTTGCGGGGTACCCCCGATACCGCGCAGCGCAGTTGTCTCGCGTCTTTCATAGAATGCCGGCTCACTGGCTCACGGTAGGCAGGCGTTCTCTAGATCTCCTTCGGGACAATCATCGGACGATGCGCTTACGCAGAATGCGCGAGTTCATCGATGGACTGAATGCCGATCCAATTCTCGAAATGGCGAACTGGACCTACTACATGACATCCGAGGACAAGGCGGCGCTCATGGGCTCGTCGGGCGACGCTACTCGATGGACGTCATCGGAGCACTATGTCAGGCGCCTATACACCGAGAGCCCCTTTGATGGCGGCAATCGCCTGCTCCATGTGGATGTGCAGAGCTTCTTGGTGGAGAACCTCCTCGCGTACACGGACCGGATGAGCATGGCAGTTGGGATGGAGGTGCGCGTGCCAATGTTGGAGCCCCAGTTCGTAGAGCTGGCGCTCAATGTGCCGTTTCGCTGGAAGCTCGGCTATGGACGCAGCAAGCGGATCATGCGCGCTGCCTTCGATGCCTACCTGACTCCAACGGTCCGGCGCGGCAGCAAACGAGGCTTCAACGCGCCACTGGGCCGATGGATTCGCGAGGACCTTGACGAGTATTTCGTCGCAAGTGAGCTGCCGGCGCATCCGCTCAGGGCCACCCTCGGGGAGGACGTTGGAGTAACGTGGTCCGCGGACGGCGTACTCTCCAAGAAGACCATTGATGCAATGCGGCATGAACATCGAGCCGGCCTTCAAGACTGGTCGCACGAACTGTTCGCTGTAATCGCTTTCGATGTCTGGTCGCGACAAACGCTCGGACAGGGACAGGACGTCCGACACCAACTCTCCAGTTTCCGCGAGAGCCGGTACGATGAACGGGTTGCGTGAGAATCTGAGCTCCGGGCCGCTCTCCGAGAATGACTGCCAAGGCGATATGCCGCGTTCCGTGAAGCACCTTAAGCTCCTGGTGTTTGTGACGGATGCATTTGGCGGAAGGGGCGGCATTGCGAAATTCAATCGCGATCTGCTCAGAGCCCTGTCGCTGCACCCGCGCTGCGATACGGTCCTCGCCTTACCTAGGCTTGTGGCGGATGCCACTGAGCCAATACCTGATGGCGTCGCATTTCATGTCGAGAGCGTTGGCGGAAAGTGGCGCTATGTACGGGAGAGTCTCCGTGTCATATCGCACGGTGGCTATGACGCCGTGCTGTGTGGCCACATCAATCTCTTGCCCGTTGCAGCACTTGCGGCCGGCCGCCTTAAGGCACCTCTGGTTCTGGTGACACACGGAATCGAGGCTTGGTCCCCATCTCGGCTCCGCCTTCGACGCCCTTTGATGCGACGAGTGGATAAGGTGGTTGCCGTGAGCGAGTTCACCGGCCGGCGCGTGCTCCGGTGGTCCGGTATCCCCGAATCACGCCTCGCCGTCATTCCGAATTGCATCGACGCTGCCGCGTATGGTCCCGGCGAAAAGAGCGTGCGTTTACTAGAACGTTATGGCATCACCGGCCGCAAGGTCCTGCTTACAGTTGCACGCCTCTCGGCGGCCGAGCGGTACAAGGGAATCGATGAAGTCCTGGGCATCATGCCACGTTTGCTCGAACGGGAGCCTGATCTGGCTTACCTTGTCGTAGGCGAAGGTGATGATGTGCCGAGACTACGGCAGATCGCAGCATGCGCCGGCATCAGCGATCGTGTAGTCTTCACCGGATATGTGCCGGAAGAGGAAAAGGCGGACCACTACAGATTGGCAGACGCGTTCGTCATGCCTGGCCGCGGGGAGGGATTCGGGATCGTATATCTCGAAGCACTCGCGTGCGGGGTGCCAGTCGTAGCTAGCAGCGCAGATGCAAGCTCGGAGGCGGTGCGGAATGGCCTTCTTGGAGAAGCCGTGAGCCCTGATGACCCAGCAGCCCTCACTCGCGCGGTGCTAGGGGCCCTCAACGCACGCCGCGGCATGGTACCGGAGGGCCTGGATCATTTTTCGGTCGATCGATTTCAAGCCCGATGGTGGAGTCTGATCGATAACGTGATGGCGGGTGAGGAGCGGATATCGAGAGCCGCTGATGTGACCGGGACCCGCTGACGATATGTCCCATGCGCACGCGTCATGATGCAACGGACGCCACCTGCGTCCGGTCGGCAGGGCCGGCTCGGAGGGTTCGCCACGCTGTCTGTGCGCGGCGCGCCGCTTTCCATCCAACGAGGTGGCGAGCGACATTAAACGCGGGACTGCCGCCTGGCTTGCAGTCAGGTGCACCCCCGTACTTAGCGACGAGCTGCTCCGCTTCCCGTACGAGCCGCTGGGGCAACTGAGGATACGTGTCGTAGATGAATGCCTGGAAGGTCCGGGCAGTGGCGTAGCGCGTCCGTGCGCTGTCCTCCATCTGGCGGAGGACTCCCGTCATTGTAACGAGAGAACGAAATATACCCTCCAGATGGGCCGGACTGCGCCGAGAGCTAAGGCCACCAATGCCGCTGCGGTAGAATAAGTTGCCGCGCGGTGAGAAGTACATGTACGTGCACGCACCTAATATTCGACTGAGATACTCACCGTCATCGATCGGTGATATATATCCTTCTCGCCAGGGGCCGACCCGCTCGATGAGCGGCCGAGGTACGACCCACGTACCAATGGCCTGCGTGCCACCAATTTCGTTGCTTAGAATGTGCAGGAGGCAGCCGAAGCCGTCCCAATCCCGGAACGTTGGTTCCTCGTGGTACTTGGCATCATCCGTGGATTTCCAGAACCGGCACCATCGCGATACAGCAAAAGCGTATGGATCCGCGGCGCGTTCCAGGCGCGCGACGCAAGCCTCGATGGTGTCGGGGGCAACAATATCGTCGGCGTCTAGGAAGTAGATGTAATCGCCCTGAGCCAGGCGGAAGGCAGTGTTTCTGGCGGAGGCGGGACCACCGTTAGCCTTCGCAACGATTTTGATGCCTGGCCATTCCAAGCGCCGTAGGACTTCCAGCGTGTTGTCAGTCGAGCCATCATCTACAACGACCGTCTCGATCGGCGAATACGTCTGAGCTCGTACGCTGGCAATCGTCTGGTTGATCCAACGGCTAGCGTTGTAAGCCGGGATCAGAACAGAGACAAGGGGACGCATCTACTTGAGCGGTTGTCGGTCGTGTAGCTCAGTGGTGCTGCGGACATCGATGCCACGCCATACCGCTGTCGCTCGTACCCTCGATAAAGTGGCACCGTCGCCCATCCAGCGGCCCTCGACTCTAGGTTCCCTGATTTCGCCGCAGACGCACGAAAATAGGGTGCGATCGAGCCTAGATTATCGCCGCTCAGATCGCAGCAGTCACTACCGTAAACGGCTGGTCGCGGCTGGGAGGACTACGGTCCTCAAGCTGCGTTGCAAAGACCTACGGCCACGGTGCTTACGCAAGTCACGGGCCTGCGTTCTGCTCGCCTTCGCTGCGGGTTGAGGGGGTTCAACTGGCCGACGGAACCCTGTGGGGGGAGCTTCCGACTCGCGACTCGAGGCCGACTGTCCTGCGGGACTGGTCCGGATTCTGCCGAGTATGCTTCGCTCCCAGGAGCACTCCAGACCCCACCTCGCTGGACTCCCAGGCCCCCTCTTACGCGGCTGGGTGATGCGAGCACCCGCTCTCGTGGGAAGAACTCAACAAAATCGAGCATGTGCGGAATTGCTGGTGTTTACACATACAAGCCCGGCGCGCCTAGCGCGGAGCGTGAGGCGGTGGCACGCATGTGCACACGCATGCAGTGCAGGGGACCCGATGCCGCCGGCTTCGCTACCGAAGGAGCGGGCCAAGTACTCCTCGGCCACCGTCGTCTGGCGATCATCGATCTGAGCGCCGCAGGAAACCAGCCGATGCGTTGTGCCAGTGGAGAACTGGCGATTGCGTTTAACGGTGAGATCTACAATTACCGCGAATTGCGTCGCGACCTCCTGAAGAAGGGGCACACATTCCGCTCGGAAAGTGATACAGAAGTGCTTCTTCATCTCTACGCCGAGCGCGGAGCGGAGATGGTAAAGGCACTGCGGGGCATGTTCGCATTCGCCCTTTGGGACCAGCGCGCGGAAGGACTCCTTCTAGCACGTGATCCGTTCGGCATAAAGCCGCTGTATTACGCGGATGACGGCCGCTGCATTCGCATAGCATCAGAGGTGAAAGCCCTACTGGCGGGAGGAGGCATCGACACCGCCCCGGACGCTGCTGGCCACGCGGGTTTCTTTCTCTGGGGTCACGTTCCCGAGCCACACACCCTGTACCGCGGAATCCGCGCTCTGCCTGCCGGAAGCACCCTCTGGATCGATCGAGGCGGCGCTCGGGAACCGGCGAGATATCACGACGTCGGAGCCATGCTCGCCGGCATCGAGGAGGAGCCGGTCACGGCACCCCGCTCCGGCGAGCTTCGAGAGCGCTTACGCTGCGCATTGCTCGACTCTGTGCGTCATCATCTCGTCGCAGACGTGGATGTCGGGGTCTTCCTGTCGTCTGGCTTGGATTCCACCACGCTCGCGAGACTTGCATCCGAGATCGGCGGGAACTTGCGAACCATCACGCTCGGCTTCGAGGAATTTCGCGGAACCAATAGCGATGAAACACATCTGGCGGAGCTCGTCGCACGCCAGAGTCATGCCGATCATAAGACAGTCTGGATTACGCGTGACGAGTTTCACCGGGAGCTCCCACGCCTGCTCGATCGTATGGACCAGCCCACGATTGACGGCGTGAACAGCTATTTCGTGGCTCGCGCGGCCGCGAGCGCAGGACTGAAGGTCGCCCTATCGGGACTGGGAGGTGACGAGCTGTTCGGCGGCTACTCGAGCTTTCGCGAGATCCCGCGGCTGGTGTCGTGCCTGCGACGCCTACCCGCAGGCCCGAGGATCGGCCGGGGCATTCGCACTTTCGCTGCCCCACTGCTGCGATCGTTCACGTCGCCGAAATACGCTGGCCTGCTGGAGTATGGCAGGACACTGAGCGGAGCGTACCTGCTGCGCCGCAGCGTTTTCATGCCATGGGAACTCACGCCGCTGATTGGGGAGGATCTCGCATTGGAGGGACTGCGGGAACTGGCATCGGCCGACCGCCTTACGGCAATCGTGGATGGCATTTCGACCGATCACTTCAGAATATCCGCCCTCGAGGCAAGCTGGTACATGCGCAACCAACTCCTGCGCGACACCGACTGGGCGAGTATGAGTCACTCTCTGGAGGTCCGTGTTCCACTAGTGGACGTGACCTTGTGGGGTGAGGTGGCTCGCCTGATCCACACTGGGGCGATGCTGCCGAAGCGAGCGATGGCCGAGACGACCGCCCAGCCATTACCGGCCGCAGTCCTAACGCGAGCGAAGACCGGTTTCCAAGTACCCACCCGAGAATGGATGAAAGATCGGCTCGGGGCGAGGCCAGAGCGGGGCCTCCGCGGATGGGCGCAGCACGTCTACAGCCACATGACGGCTGCATGACACACGGCTTCACTTCGCTGCAATCGCGACCGCGCCATGATTAGCATGGTTGCCAAGCTTCGTCGGCTCCTATCCCAGCGAGAACAGTGGCACGCACTGCTCCTGCTGGGGATGATGATGTTCGGCGCCGTCTTGGAGATGGTCGGCGTGGGCGCGATTCCAGCCTTCATTACCCTCCTGAGTGCCCCGAGTCGAGTGGAGAAGTACGCAGCCGTGCGCAGCGCCCTCGCTCACCTGCCTCCCCACAGCGAGGCAGAGTTGGCGCTGTGGGGAGCTGCCGTGTTGCTGCTCATCTTTCTTCTGAAGAACACTTACCTGGCCCTCGTGTCGGCTCTTCAAGCGCGCTATGTGACCAATCGTCAGATAAAGATTGCCGGTCGAGTCTTCCATGCCTATCTCGACAGCCCATACGCGCTGCACCTACGACGGAACTCTGCTGAGCTGCTCCGCAACGCGACGAATGAAGCAATGGAGGTGGTCGGCTCCGTACTGATGCCATTACTGACACTAGTGATGGAAACTCTTACCGTCGCGGCAATCTTCGCTCTGTTGTTAGTCGCCGAGCCATTCATTTCGCTCGTGGCGGTGGGGCTCCTCGGCGGTGCGTCACTCGTATTCGCGCGGGCGATCCGGCGCCGGCTGATTCACCACGGTCATGCGATGCAACTTCATCGTATGAAGATGCTTCAGGCAGTAAACGAAGGGCTTGGCAGTCTGAAGGTCACGCGAGTCCTGCGGAGGGAGTCCTACTTCTTCCACGCTTTCATGGCGAGTGCCGAGAAGTTTGCCGCGGCGACTCGATATCGGCAGGTGATGCTCGATCTTCCGCGACTGTACCTCGAGACAGCGGCAATGGCGGGCATTCTCGGTGTGGCGGCGATTCTAATCGCCGAGCGCCGTCCCATCGACGTGGTCATCCCCGTCCTATCGTTGCTGGCGGTCGCGGTGGTCCGGATGATACCGTCCTTTAACCGCATCACATCGTCCCTGACTACGCTGCGATACGGCCGATACGCTCTCGAAGCCGTATATAACGATCTTATGTCCGTGCATGCACGTGCCGACGTGCGGGGGCAAGCGGCCGATGCACTTCCGTTCCACCGGAGCATCGAGCTTCGGCACGTTGACTTTACCTACCCTGGGGCAGCGCGAGCGGCACTCAGCGACATTACTCTGGCAATTCCGCGTGGCGGCGTCGTGGGATTCGTAGGGCCAACCGGTTCGGGAAAGACGACGCTCGTCGACATCATTCTGGGCCTTCTCGATCCCACGCGAGGGGAGATCCTCGTCGACGGTCGCGAGATACGCGACAATCTGGTCTCGTGGCAACGCCATATCGGCTACGTGCCCCAGGACATCTATCTCACGGATGACAGTATTCGCCGTAACATCGCGCTCGGAGTGCGAGAGGATGAGATCGACGACGCGGCGGTGCAACGCGCGCTGCAAGCCGCCCATCTGTCGGACTTCGTGGCAAGCCTTCAGGCTGGCCTCGAAACCGAGATCGGCGAACGCGGGGTGCGACTTTCCGGAGGGCAGAGACAGCGCATTGGCATTGCGCGCGCGCTGTACCATGAACCGGACGTCCTCATTTTGGATGAGGCGACATCGTCGCTCGACAACGAAACCGAGCGGTTCGTAATGCAGGCCGTGGAGCACCTCCGTGATGAGCGCACTATCATACTGGTCGCCCATCGAATGAGCACGGTGCGCGGGTGTGACAGGCTCTATCTGCTCAAGGACGGGTGCCTTATTGCGGACGGCTCCTTCGACAGTTTGCTCGTGGAGAACGATCGATTCAAGGCTTTAGTAGGGGCCGAGTGGGCTGAATCGCCGGATCGCGACCCAGAGAGATCGTCCAGATGGGCCTGAGTATGATCGGCGCGACCGAAGCGCGCCCTCTGCCGCCGCCGACGCGACGACCTCGAGTCGTGATCGTCACCGCAGGTCACATCGCGGGTAACCCCCGCGTTGTGAAGGAAGCGGATGCACTGTGGACAGCTGGCATGGACGTTCACGTGATATTTGCTGACCGAGTCGCCCATGACCTTAGAGTGCACAACTTCAGCCTCCTCGCGGAAAAGCAATGGTCATGGACGGCGGCTCCGATGAGCCGTAGGGATGAGCATCCCGTCGCTTGGGCTGCGGCAGTAGCGAAGCGCCAGTGCGCTCGACTAATACCACGCCCATTCTGGTCGCTCGGAACGGTCGCGGAGAACGGAATCAGTCGGCTGTTTGTCCCGCTTTGTGACTTGGCACGGGCCGAGCCTGCCGCACTGTACATTGGTCACTGCATCGAGGGGCTCGCAGCGGCAGGCGTAGCAGCAGAGGAGAATGCTGCCCTGCTAGGGTTCGATGCGGAGGACTTTCATCCGGGAGAGGAAGGCACGCCAGCGCAGTTAGCCAGGGCAGACTTCATCCAGCGACGCTATTTGCCGCGATGCCGCTACATAACGGCGGCGTCCTCGGGGATTGGAGCCGTCATGGCTTCATCCTATGGACTGCCCCTACCCACAACGATATACAACACCTTCCCGTGGGGAGATAGGCAGCGGTGCGATGGAGCTGTGCATGATCGCCGCGGCAGCACACTCTCTCTGTACTGGTATTCTCAGACGGTAGGCCTGGACCGTGGGATTCAAGACGCGATTCGCGCCATGGGCCTCCTCGGCGGACCAGTTCAGTTTCATATTCGCGGAACTGTCGACTCAGGAGCGAGGCAGGCACTCATGTCCCTTGCTCGGGACTGCGGTGTCATGGAGCAGCTGTTCTTCCATCCGCAAGTGGCGACATCGGAACTCCTTTCCAGGACGTCGGAGCACGACGTCGGGCTCGCACTCGAGCAGGGAAGGTCACTGAATCGCGCCATCTGTACAACCAATAAGCTGTTTTTCTATCTGCTCGGCGGCCTCGCAGTAGCCGCGACTGATGTGCCGGGTCAGCTTGCAGCGCTCGAGGCGCACAAAGACGCCGCCTCGTTCTATACACCTGGCGACTACCGCGCACTTGCCAGGGTACTAGAAAGATGGAGAGTTGACCGCGGCGCGCTGGAGCGTGCCAAGGCGGCCTCACTCGCCTGTGCGCGGAGGGAGTGCAATTGGGAGCGCGACGCGAAACGACTGGTTACAGTCGTGACGGAGGCGTTGGGATCCTTGCGACTTCAGCAACGAGCTGCTTCGGCCAGCAGCTCTGAGATGATCTTATGACCGGGCTGCGCGATCAGAGTGTCACGCAAGGGTCGTTCGCCTTGTACCTAGCGGCCCTTGCTGCGGTTGCCGTGGCCCTCACCACCACGAACGCCCTGCTCACGACTGCGAGCATACTTGTACTACTCCTCCTGTCTCGACTACTCTGGCGCCCGGGTGAGCCGCCCGTCCTGCTTTTCGTTGCTGGGTTCCAATGGTTGCAGGTTACAACCCTCGTGTTTACCGCCGACTACTATCGCAAGCCCGTCTGGCAGCTGTCACGCTCCGACAGTGTCGAGACCGCGATATGGCTTGGGTTGCTCGGGATCGCGGCCCTCACGATTGGGATGCGCCTCGGTGTACGAAGAGTGAAGCCATGGTCACGGCGAACAATGGACCTGCAGCTCGCCTGCTTGAGTGTTGACCGCTTGGCCATCGCCTACCTGCTACTCGCGCTCTTCAGCGCGGTCGTACCGTACTTCCGGTGGCAGTTGTTGTCGATAGCACAGCTGCTATTCGCTTTGGGAAGCTTGAAGTGGGTATTCTACGTACTGTTGGGATACGCAACGCTCAAGCGGCGCACGAAGGTCTGGTATTTCCTCGCCGCGACTGTCGTCGAATTCATTGCCGGCATCGGCTTCTTTTCGGGCTTCAAGACGGTTCTCTTCTTCTTCGCGCTGGTACTGATTGGCGTGAACGTCCGTCTTAGAGCTCGGACCGTCTTGGTAGGAGCTAGCGTCTTCGTGGTAGTTGTGCTTACCAGTCTAGCTTGGATGAATATTCGTGAGGGATACCGCAGCTTCCTGAATAAGGGTACCGGTCAGCAGGTGGTTCTCGTATCGCCCACGGAGCAGGTGGCGGAATTCACTGACTTGATGCTGAGCGTCGACGGCACGGACCTCCGTGAGTCGACGCGGCAGATGTTAGGGCGCCTCGCGTACGTCGAGTACTTCGCCGACGTCCTTGATTACGTCCCAAGGCATCATCCCTTTGAGGGGGGTGCTATTCTGTGGCGCTCACTGCGCCACATTCTCATACCGCGATTCCTTGATCCCGCGAAGCCGGTGCTTGAGTCGGACTCGGAGATCACGATGCGCTATACCGGCCTTACGCTGGCCAGTGGTAATCAGGGTACATCCATAAGCATCGGCTACATGGCCGAGGCGTACGTCGATTTCGGAGTAGCGGGCATTCTCGTCCTCACGCTGCTGTTCGGCTGGTTGTGGGGTAGTATGTACAGCTGGCTGGTGACACACACATCGGTGATCGCCACCGGTCTGGCATTCGGCGCGACGCTGCTGATGAATGCGAACCAATTTGAGATGGCGCAAGTGAAATTGCTCGGCGGTATGGTGGCTGAGTTCCTCGTGTTCGCGCTCGTGCTCCGCTTCGCGATGCCGCGTATCCACGCGTGGCTCGAGCTGAGGCATGGTGATCTCGTTAACCAGTCGCGTGAGAGGACTCAATCGACGATCGTACCAGCGGGCGCGGCGGCACCGGTCAGCGGTAGTTCGCCGGCTTGATTGACAGGTCAGGAGAGCGACCGTGCGGGTACTGGTCCTATGTGGCGGCACGCGGGTGTTCGGCCTCGAAATCATGGCGCTGGCGGTGGCGCAAGGGCTCCGGTCACGAGGACACGAGATCTTGGCCGTGGCTAGCGGCTGGAATGATGGTGATTACTGTCGACGGTTGACCGACGCAGAGATCCCGTATGAGCTGGCATTCTTCGGGAAGATCTCGCTCTCGCCGCGACCCCTGCCTTTCCGCTGGACCATTGACGCTTTGAGGCACCTGCCGGGGGCGCGCCGCGACCTTAGGCGATTCGTGCAGGGCTTCCGGCCTGACGCGGTTATCGCCTACAATCGCGACTCAGTGCTGCAGGCGCGGCGTGTCCTCCCGTCAGCACGGACAATCTTTCACGTCCAAGACCTGCCGGAGCGATCGCTCCTCACGGCGCAGTCCTACCGTGCTATCGATCGCTCGACGGCGGCCATGATCGCGATATCCAATCACATCGCTGGCCGGTTGCGGGACATGGGCATAACAGCGTCAAAGATTAGCGTAATCCACAATGGCGTGGGAATCGCCAGTCTCGCAGAGCGCCGCATTGCAGTGAGTGGACGCCCGCCGCACATAGTGATGGTCGGCCAAATCGGGGACTGGAAGGGCCACGACGACTTGATGGAGGCCCTTCGTCTGCTCAGAGAACGGGGACTGTCTTTCCGCTGCACGATCGTCGGCCTTGGGGAAGAGTCATACACCAACCGACTTAAGCAAAAGAGTGAGGAATACGCTATTGCTGATGCTATCACGTGGCGGGGGTACTTGACCGACAGGGATGCGATCTACGCAGATGCAGATGTCGTTACAGTGCCGAGCCGCTTTGCCGAGCCATTTGGGCTTGTGGCAGCAGAAGCTGGTGCGCGTGGCATACCGGTAATCGCCACCCGCCGTGGGGGCCTACCAGAGATCGTTGTCGACGGAGTCACGGGATTCCTTATTGATCCCGAAGCTCCCGACCAGCTGGCAGAACGGTTGGCTGTGTTGCTCAAAGATGAGTATTTACGCGATCGTCTTGGCGCAAGTGGGCGGAAGCGAGCACACGAGAAGTTCAGCGTGACTCGAATGATAGATGCCATTGAGCTGCTATGTACCCGCGTGGCTGCGAGGGCGGGAGGGGCCGCGCCTGGGTACTCCGCGGGCGCGACAGTCCACCGCACGTGAGCGCGTCCAAAGCGTCAACGCAAGGGGTGCGAGTGGCAAAACGAAGCGTGGCACCTAGGCTCGCGGTAATCGCGACGCATCCCATCCAGTACTGCGCACCACTCTTTCGACTGCTGGCTGAGCGGCGAAACGTGGTGATGCACGTGTTCTACGGGTGGGAAGGTGGTGCTCGTGGAGCTGCACTCGACCATGGGTTCGGCAGAGCGGTACAGTGGGACGTCCCACTGCTGGGCGGGTATGAGTATACGTTCGTTCCGAATGAGAGCGGGGACCCGGGGCCACACCACTTCCTCGGAATACGCAGCAGCGCCCTGGTACCGACTGTGCGTCAATGGGCGCCTGATGCGGTGCTCGTGTACGGCTGGAGTTACCTCGGTCATCTGAGTGCCCTCCGGGCCTTCCATGGGAAGGTGCCTCTCATCTTCCGCGGTGATTCGACCCTCCTCGAGGAGAGCGGAGCGGTGCGGCCGCTCTTGCGGCGACGCGTACTGTCGCTTGTGTACCGGCACATTGACTGCGCGCTCTACGTGGGCCGGAGGAACCAGGAATATTTCAGAGCTCACGGGGTGCCGGCGAGCCGATTGGTATGGGCGCCTCACTCGGTCAACAACGATCATTTCAAAGACGCCGACGGTAGCCACCGACGGCGTGCGCACGAGATCCGGCAGTCGCTTGGGATCCCCGATGGGGCACCTGTGGCTGTATTCGCTGGGAAACTGGAGTCGATTAAGGCGCCAGACTTGCTCCTAAAGAGCTTTCACATGAGGAGCACCAGAGAGGCACACCTGATATTCGCAGGCTCCGGCGCGTTGGAGAGGGACCTGCGCCGGACGGCCTCTGCTGATCCGAATGTGCACTTCATAGGATTCCAGAATCAGTCCCTAATGCCTGCGGTGTATCGCCTTGGTGATATCGCAGTCCTACCATCACGCTGCGAAACCTGGGGCCTCGCGGTCAATGAGGCCATGGCTTCTGAGAGAGCGGTTATCGTGAGCGACCACGTCGGGTGTGCAGCGGATCTGGTCGTTGAGGGCGAGACGGGCCTGACGTTCCCTCGCGGGAATGCCGAGGCTTTGAGAAAAGTACTGGACGCAGCGCTGCAAGATGTAGCCCGCTCTCAAGACATGGGAGCGGCCGCCGCTCGCATGATCAATGGCTGGTCGTTATCCGAGCAGGCAAGTCGTATCGAGAACGCGGTGTTGGACCTGTCACGGAATCGCGGTTACAGTGAGAACGCATTGAGGAGCGCAGGTGCGGCACGCGTTTGAGGAGGTCTTTGGTATGAGCTGCACTGATGCCTTGGAACAGAGGGGTGAGGGTCGCCTGGCTGCCGGTCGCAGGCAGCGCCGTGTCATCATCGTGACGTCGCATTTTCCGCCATCGAATCTGGCATCGGTTCATCGGAGTCGTCTCTTCGCCCAGCACTTACCTGAATTTGGCTGGAACCCAGTAATCGTCACCGTTCACCATCGCTATTACGAAGAGGCGCTGGATTGGGATCTGGACCGACTCGTTCCGACGGACTTGCGGGTGGAACGGGTCGGTGCGCTGGGAACGAAGCCGGTCAGGATCGTGGGCGATGTCGGGGTTCGTGGGTTCCTGCCCATGCTGCGGCGCATTCTCGGTCTTATTGATAGTGAGGAGACGGATTTTGTTCTCATCACGGTGCCGTCGTTCTTCGCCGCGCCCCTCGGCCGACTCGTACATGCATTGCGCGGTATTCCGTACGGCATTGACTACCAAGATCCATGGGTGCACGTGTGGCCGGGTAGCGAGCGCCCTCTCACGAAGGCCTGGATGAGCAAGAAGTTGGGAGAAGTCCTAGAGCCCTTTTCGGTGCGTAGCGCGTCTTTGATAACGGGCGTGAGCCACGGGTCTTTTGAAGGTGTGCTCGAACGAAATCCTTACCTCAAGGACCGAGCGAGAACCGCGGCGATGCCGTGCGGTGGTGAACGAGATGACCACGTGAAGTCGCGCGAAGGTTCTGTGCGGCCCTACTTGTTCGGTGATGAGAAGGTATTCCGCATGCTCTATGCGGGGTCGATGTGGGATGGTGCTCGGGAGCCACTGGATCGGGTGTTCCGCGCGATCGCTGCTAACCGAAGGCTATTTGCGGGGGTGCGATTCCACTTCGTCGGAACGGGCCTCTCGCCAACCAACCCTGCTCCACAGATCAAGCCGATCGCGGAGCGGTACGGGATTTGGGGTGACCTGGTGTTAGAGCACCCCAAGCGGATTCCCTATACGCATGTCCTTGCCCATTTGGAAGCTGCAAGTGGCCTCTTCATGTTTGGCAGTGTCATGCCCCACTACACTCCGTCCAAGCTTTACCAGGGCGTACTTGCCGGCAAGCCGATTATGGCGGTGCTGCACGAGGAGAGCACGGCATGCGCAATTCTCCGCGAGACCGGCGCAGGACGCGTCCTGGCCTTCGCTGGAACAGCCGGCCTCAAGACAATCGAGGATACATTCGCGAATGAGTTTACTGCTTATCGGAGCGGAGTGAGCAGTTTCTCGCCCGATAGCGTGCGCCTCGATCGTTTCGAGCAGTACTCCGCTCGCGGCGTATCAGGCCTGTTGGCCCAAGCGCTTGATGATGCCGTAGGGAACCACCGCCGAAGCCCCGCGGGGCGGGAGCCGCTTCAGGCCTCCGTAAGCGAGCATGGGTAGTCCAGCGACGCGGGCAATCCACACAATCGCGAGCTTGGACCTAAAGCACGGAGGGCCATCGCGCAGCGTGGTCGCCCTCTGCCGTGCCTTGACTGGCAGCGGGATTGATGTCGACCTCATTTCTCTCGGTGACGGCAGCAGGACTTCGCCGAATCCGATTTCTGCTGGCGAAGCCCGCCTCCACTTCGCAAGTGGCCGGAATTCCCTAGGCGGATTTGTTGTGGGCGAGCGTGCCTTTCGCAGCAGGGTCGCCGTTGCGGCGGAGGGCCCTGCTGGAGTGCCGACGCTCTTGCATGACCATGGCCTCTGGCTGCCCACAAACCACGCCGTCGCCAGTTATGCCCGCTCCCGGCGCATTCCGCGACTCGTGAGTCCGCGCGGCATGATGTCTCGTTGGGCGCTCGAGCAGAGGCGCTGGAAGAAGATGCTCGCGTGGATGGCGTTTCAATCGCGTGATCTGCGCGGTGCCGATGCGATACATGCGACCAGCGAACAAGAAGCGCTGGACGCGCGAGCGCTAGGCATGCGCCAGCCAATCGCCATCATTCCCAACGGTGTGGATTGTCCTCCGGGAATACCTCAGCGTGTGCGTACAGGGCCGGAACGACATGCCCTCTTCCTCTCGCGGATCCATCCCGGGAAGGGACTCCTGAGCCTCGTCACGGCTTGGTCCCGTTTGCGTCCCGAAGGCTGGTCATTGATAATCGCCGGGCCCGACGACTTAGGTCATCGACGTGAAGTCGAGAAAGCGGTTCTGCGTGAGGGACTCTTCGGAACCGTGCGCTTCGTCGGAACGATATCCGACAGTGCTAAGTGGGACTGTCTCGCAGACGCCGACCTGCTGATTCTGCCCACATTTAGCGAAAACTTTGGGATGGTTGTGGCCGAGGCACTCGCATCCGCGCTGCCAGTTATTACGACGAAAGGCGCGCCTTGGCGTGCGCTCGAGGACCATCGTTGCGGTTGGTGGATAGATATCGGTGTCGAGCCTCTGGTACGCGCAATTCGTGAAGCGACGGATATGACCGACTGTCAGCGCCTAGAGCTCGGTACGCGCGGGCGTGAGTATGTTCTTCAGGCGCTCTCCTGGGATTCGATCTCGCGTCGTATGGGGCGAGTGTACGGATGGATGTTGCAGGGCGGCGACTGTCCCACCGATGTCGTCCACGTGTGAACGCCACGACAGAAGTCGATGCAGTACCCTGAACCGACAGCAATGGGGAGGCAAGGGCTTGGAGTTGCAGTCAATCACCCCGCTCATTCTCACGTGGAACGAGAAGCCAAACATCGAGCGCACGCTCGCGAAGCTCTCGTGGGCCAACCGCATCGTGGTCGTGGATAGCTTCAGTACCGACGGCACCCTTGAACTTCTGCGGCGTGATCCTCGCATCTCGATCTGTACTCGGCGTTTCGACTCCTTTGCGGACCAGTGCAACTTCGGGCTGCTCCAGATCGATACTGAATGGGTGCTGTCGCTGGACGCAGACTATGTCTGTAGTGACGATCTTATAAGAGAAATTCAGGCGCTACCCGCCTCGCCAGCAGCAAATGGATTCGCGGCTTCGTTTACGTACTGTGTTGGCGGCCGGCCACTGCGAGGCTCACTCTACCCTCCTCGCACCGTCCTGTATCGCCGGGCGGCGGCGCAGTATGTAAATGACGGACATGGCCATCGCGTTGTCGTCGCCGGAGGTGTCGGCCGGCTCTCCTCAACCATCTTCCACGACGATCGCAAGCCGATAGCGGACTTTCTCCGCGCGCAGACTGGCTATTCAAGGCTCGAGGCGGACAAGCTCCGAACCGCCTCTCCTGACGATCTAGCGCTCGTTGACCGGCTCCGACGGCGAGCATGGCTCGTACCGCTCCTAACACCCGGCTACTGTCTGCTTTGGAAGGGGTTGCTGCTCGATCGAACTGCTGGGCTGCTGTATACCGTCCAGCGGACCTACACGGAGCTATTGATCGCGATGCGGCTGCTCGATTACCGCCTCCGCAACGCGGTGGCACGAAAAGAGCGGATGCAGGACCTGATCGTGCGACCAGACGTGCCTGAACTACGGTCGGCCAGCACGGAACAGATCGAGCGACCACTGAGGACGGCGCCTCGGGATCCTACCCGATGAGCGCGGGACTCCTATAGTGCGCCTGGGCGACCACTGCTACTCCGAGGGACGACCTTACAATGGCAACTGTGCTCATCACCGGCGGCGCGGGCTTCGTTGGCTCGCATCTCGCTGACCGCCTGCTCTCGCTACGGCACCGCGTATTGGTTGTCGATGACCTGAGCACCGGACGCCTCGCCAACATCGAGCACCTCTTGGTGCATCCTGGCTTCCATTTCGCCCGCGCGAGCATCACGAATGAGCTCGTGCTGGACCGGCTGGGATCGGAGGCCGACGTAATCGTGCATCTTGCCGCGGCAGTTGGAGTAAAGCTTGTTGTCGAGCGTCCAGTCCACACCATCCAAACGAACATCATGGGGACGGAGGCGGTCCTCAAGGTGGCCCATCGCTACGGATGCCGCGTTCTGGTGGCCAGCACCTCGGAGGTTTACGGCAAAGGTGCCCGCCTCCCATTTCGCGAGAACGATGACGTCCTCCTGGGTGCCACCGAGAAGAGCCGCTGGGGATACGCCGCCAGCAAGATGGTGGACGAATTCCTCGCGCTCGCCTACTACCGCGAGCACGGACTGCCCGTGGTGGTCTTCCGTCTGTTCAACACGGTAGGCCCACGGCAGACGGGGCATTACGGGATGGTGATACCGCGACTCATGCGCCAGGCTATGCGCGACGAGCCCATCACCGTCTACGGCGACGGCACCCAGAGGCGGTGCTTCGGTGATGTCGCTGACGTCATCGATGCGCTCGTGAAATTGATGGAGCACCCTCAGAGCACTGGTCAGGTGTTCAACATCGGGAATGCCCGCGAGGAGATCTCGATTCTCGAGCTGGCGAATCGCATCCGCACGGTGGCCAACTCACGATCCGAGATCTCTCTAGTACCTTATGCGCAGGCCTACGCCCCTGGATTCGAGGACATGGAGCGCCGGGTGCCGGACACACAGAAAATCCAGACCCTCACGGGCTGGAGTCCAAAGCTGTCGCTCGACGCGACGCTGCGCCGAGTTCATCAGTGGCTTCTGAGTTCGGAGGAGCGTAGCCTCGCAACCACCCCGACGTTCGTGCCCTCAGAGATTGAAGTGCCCCGTATTGCGCAGATCGCCTGATTGGGCGATAGGCTCCCGAGACGCTATCCTCTCACGCATGACGACCGTCGCCAGACCGAGCGCCACCTACATCGTCGGCATCAATGCCTATCATGGCGACGTCTCGGCCGTCCTCCTCAAGGACGGTGAGCTCGTCGTCGCACTTGAGGAGGAACGTTTCCGCCGCATCAAGCACTGGGCGGGCTTTCCCTCGATCGCAATTCAGAAATGTCTGGAGGTCGCCGGCATTTCCGGCCGCGACGTCGCACACGTCGCCGTCAGTCGCGACCCGAAGGCCAATCTCGGACGCAAGGCACTTTACGCCCTCACCCGGCGGCCCGACCTGTCTCTGATCCTGGACCGCGCACGGAACGCGCGGAAGGTTCGCGATCTTCACGGCCCACTCTCACAGGCGCTCGGCGTCCCCGCGGATGATTTACCCAAGATCCACTTCGTAGAGCACCACCCGGCTCACCTGGCCAGCGCCTTCTTCGTCTCGCCCTTCGAGGATGCGGCCGTCTGTGCCATCGACGGCTTCGGCGACTTCGTTAGCACATCCATGGCGGCGGGCAACGGCAACCACCTTCAGGTGCTGGAACGCGTTTATTTCCCGCATTCCCTCGGTCTGCTTTACACGGCAATCACGCAGTACCTGGGCTTCTGGGGCTACGGCGACGAATTCAAGGTCATGGGGCTCGCTCCGTACGGAAAGCCCACACGCGTTCAGCCGTTGCGTGAGCTGGTCCAACTGAAGAACGACGGTACTTTCGAGCTGAATCTCCAGTTCTTTCGCCACTGGAGCGATGGGGTCGAGATGGAGTGGGATGATGGATATCCCACCCTGGGCCGTGTCTACTCCGACCAGCTCCCCGCGTTGCTAGGCGCCGCGCGCGAGAAGGACCAGCCGCTCACGAGCGAGCACGAGGATCTTGCCCGCTCGCTCCAAGCGGTCTTCGAGGAGTGCGCGTTCCACGTGCTAAACGGTCTGTGGGAACGGATACGAAATCCGCGCCTGTGCCTTGCGGGCGGCTGTGGCATGAACAGCGTCGCCAACGGAAAGATCCGGGAGCGGACGCCTTTCCGGGATGTTTACATCCAGCCAGCCGCCGGGGACAACGGCACCGCGCTGGGTGCCGCGTACCATGTCTGGAACCAGACTCTTGGCCATTCACGCGCCTTCGTCATGGACCACGCCTACTGGGGGACCGAATACCCGGCACCCGACGTAGCGCCGCTCATGGCCGCTCGGGAGGAGGATCAGTGGGAGTATCGGTCCAGCCGCATTGAGGACGAGGCAGAGCTATGTCGCCAGACTGCTCAGCTGATCGCGGAGGGGAACGTCGTCGGCTGGTTCCAAGGGCGGATGGAGTGGGGCTCGCGCGCGCTCGGCAGCCGCAGCATCCTTGCGGATCCTCGGCGCGCGGATATGCGCGACCTGATCAACACCAAGATCAAGTTCCGCGAGAAGTTCCGACCGTTTGCGCCATCCATCTTGGAGGAGGCGCTGCACGACTGGTTCACTGGCGCCTCGCCAGACCCGTTCATGCAGCAGGTATATCCCGTTCGTGACGACCGCCGGGCCGTTCTCCCAGCGATAACGCATGTGGACGGCAGCGGACGCCTCCAAACCGTCAGCGCGCGCACGAACCCCCGCTTTCATCGCCTAATATCGGCGTTCGGCGCACTGACCGGGGTCCCAGTAGTTCTCAACACCAGCTTTAACGAGAACGAGCCGATTGTAGACACCCCAGAGCAGGCGCTGGACTGCTTTCTCCGCACCCGGATGGACGCCATCATCATGGGCGACACCATCTTACGCCGGCAGCCGACGGCGCGTCCCGAGACGATGCGGGTCGGCTGAGCCGTCATTTCAGCCGAAGAGCTCACGGGCAGGGAGTTGGGCTAGCCTAGGTGCGCCCGATGACCTCGCCTTTCTCCAAGATTTCAGGAGCGACACATTGAACCGACTGTTGGTCGTGCTTGTTCTCTTGGTGCTCACGCTGACGGGTTCGCTAGGTGCGCAGCTGCCGGCGCACGATATCTCCGGACTTACACTTTCACCCGGAGACGTTCTCCACATCGAGGTTTGGCAGAAGAAGGAGTTGAGCGGGGATTTCCCCATTGCCGCCGACGGAACAATCACGCATCCGCTCTATCGAGAGCTCAAAGTAGCCGGCGTTCCCCTCCAGCAGGTGGAAGAGATGCTACGCTCGTTCATCGCCCGCTTCGAGAGCAACCCAGCCTTTACTGTGACGCCGATGCTGCGCGTGATCGTCGCGGGCGAGGTAAGGCAGCCCAACATTCTCACGGTACCGGCGGGCACGACGGTTGCTCAGGCGATAGCCCTGGCGGGTGGTCCCACTGACCGTGGCCGTCTGGACCGCGTGCGCCTTGTGCGGCCGAACGGATCCAAGATGCTGGACCTTACTAGTCCGGATGCGTCAATTGCCGGGTCCGAGGTCCATTCTGGAGACGAGATGATTGTGGCTCGCCGCCGGAGCATTATGCAGGACGTCGTTGTTCCGTCAGCCACCATTTTTGCGGCGTTGGCATCCTTGACCAGCGTGATCATCCAGGTCACGAGGTAGTATGGCAGACTTGCAGCTCCCACAGCGATGGGTTCCGCCAACTCTGGATCTTGCTCCCGCCAGTGGACCGCAGGAACAGGAGTCCACGCTCAAGTCGTTCCTTCAGGTCGCGGGGCTCGTCAGGCGCCACTGGATGCTTGTAGCAGCCGTCGCCATGGTGTCGGTTGGCGTACTCGTTTACCGGCTACGAAACGAGCCGCACATTTATCGCGCCACGGCCACCGTGCGCCTCGAGGACAAAGCGCGCGAACTGTCGAACGGGATGTCAAGTTCCCCGTACGCACAGAGCTATCGTCCTTTCAACGACCCGGTACTGTCGCAACTGCAGGTACTTCAGAGCCAAGCGGTCGCCGAATCGACTGTCGTGCGTGAGGGCTTGCGACTGCGGGCGCTGCCAGGCTGGCTGACCCCAAATTGGGCTACCAACATAAGGGTAGCTCCCTCTGCCCCAGCAGACACGCTCCAAGTTGCCTTCGGGGATACCGGCGTTACGCTTCGTTCTGGTTCGACGGTCGTACACGCGATCTATGGTGCGCCAGTCAGCTTAGGCGGCGTCCAGTTCACTGTGGGGCGGAACCCTGGTATTCGATCGGCCGATCTAGTGCTCACTTCACTGGACGCTGCCGCGGACGAGGTACGCGGTGGACTTAGTGGTCGCGCTCGTGAGCGAACCGATGTCGTGGACGTTTCATATACGGCCCCAGATCCACAACTAGCGGAGCGTGTGGCGAACGCAGCCGTTTACGCGTTTCAGTCATACAGCGCCCAATCGGCAAAGCAGGAATCCGTGCTGCGCCGCAAATTCATCTCCCAGCAACTCGCTAAGACCGAGGCGTTGCTTGCGGATGCTCGAGGCGCATACAACGCGTTTCGCAGTCGCGAGAAGGTCTTCAGCTCGCAAGATAAGTTCAAAGGTCAGCAGGCGGATCTCTCCGCAATCGAACTTCAGCGCCAGTCGCTGATTGCAGATCGGGCCACGTACAGCACGCTTCTTAGCGAGCTGCAGCGTGCGCGGGGGACTGGGACCACGGCTCCGCGGCTGATCGCACTCGCCGCATCTCCTGGTGTGTCGACGAACACCGTTATGACGCAGTTGTTCGGCCAACTGGTGAGCCTTCAGACGGCCCGAGATTCACTTACGACGGGGAGGTGGGGTAGCCCCTCCAATAGCTACGATGTGCAGAGATTGGACACACTGATCTCCAGCGCCGAATCTAAGGTGATCGATGCGGCACGAGCGAACGTCTCAGTGATCGACGCGCGGCTGGCAGCACTGGATCAACAAAAGGCGACGGCAACTGCCGGCCTTGCGGGTCTCCCCCAAGCCGATGCGACCGAAGCAACCCTACAGGCACAGGTTCAGACATACAGTCGTCAGGTGGATCGGCTGCGCGACGAGTTGCAAAGTGCCGAGATAGCTGAAGCCGCCGAGGTGGGCCAGGTGGAGATCGTGGATCTCGCTCAGTCGAACGGCGTGCCAATCGGAACGGGACGCAAGCCGAAGGTGCTTCTGGCCCTCGTTGTTGGACTGATTCTCGGCACCATCGCTTCGTATGTGATCGAGAACTATCGACCGGTCATCCGTCGCCGGGATGATCTGGAGCAGGTGATTCCGCTGCCCAATCTCGCACTCGTACCCCAGATCAGGACTGGAAATGGCAAGCCGGCCGGGATTCTTCACCCGGGCCGATACATCCCCGCGCTCGCCGCGAATCATAATGGCCATTCCCTCACGGTTAGCAACGGCGCGGCGCTCGAGTTGGTGACTGTCACGGATGCGCGCTCTAGTGGCGCCGAGGCTTACCGCACTCTGCGAACCAATCTTCTATTCTCTGCCGCCGTCAACGCACTTCGGCGGTTCGTGATCACAAGTCCTGGGCCGGCGGAAGGAAAGAGCACCACCGCCGCCAACCTTGCGATCGCGTTCGCGCAGCAGGGACATCGCGTGCTATTGGTCGATTGCGATCTACGCCGGTCGCGCGTCCACAAGCTATTTGGGCAGCCACAAAACCCTGGGCTCACAAACGTGCTGATTGGCGGGACCGCACCTTCGGACGCCATCAGGCCCACCAAGGTGGATGGCCTGATGATCCTCCCGTCTGGCGCGCTACCGCCGAATCCGGCAGAGCTGCTCGGGAGCGCGCAGATGAAGGCGCTGTTGGACAAGCTCAGCGAGAGCTACGATCTGCTGATCCTGGACACACCCCCGCTGCTCGCGGCCTCCGATGCCGCGATCGTCAGCCGGATGGTAGATGGCGCGCTCGTGGTGGTTCGGGCAGGTCGGACGGAGCGTACGGCACTCCAGACCTCGGTGCAGCAACTGACGACGGTAGGTGCGCGCATCCTCGGTACGGTGCTGAACGACCCGGACGCCGAGGTACCGAAGTACACGCGCTACTATAGCTATTACTACAACAATTACTACGAGTACAAGCCCAGCAACGAGGTGACGACGAACGGACAGGTGTAGTCGGGCTAGGCCACGACGCCCGGCACGAAGTCTGCGAAGTCGCGAGTGCCCAACACGTGCTGTAGTCGGCCGGAGCCCTGGTTACTCCCGCCGATTGCGCGCGTGCCGCCAGGCACTCTTGCACGAGACCAGATGTCGCGCTACGCAGTTCTGGCTGTACCGTTCATCGTCGCGTTTTTGACAAGTCTGCTGATCGTTCCCCTCGTCAGGCGGTTCGCGCTCAGCAACCATCTGCTCGATCAGCCAGACGAGCTGCGGCATCGCCACGCGCGACCCGTGCCGCGCCTGGGCGGCGTGGCGATCTTCGCGGGCCTTGTCCTCGCGTTTGCCCTGGCGCCGGCGGCCGGGATGCTGACCAGGTTCGCCCCAGCGCTGCCGCACCTGACTTTCGCGCTCGTGCTCTCGAGCGCGATCCTCTTCGGCATAGGCCTGCTCGACGACCTACGCGACATTCCTCCCCTCGCGAAGCTTTCTGGCCAGGCGCTCGCTGCTGCCATTGTCGTCTATGCAGGGTTCCGCATCGATGTGATCGTGCTGCCGCCTGATTACACATTGTCACTCGGCTGGCTCTCCGTTCCGGTGACTGTCGTGTGGCTAGTGGGCGTCTCCAATGCGTTGAACCTAGTAGATGGCTTGGACGGCCTGGCCGGCGGTGTGGCGCTAATCGCCTTGCTCACCGCTACAGCCGCCGCGTTCGTGTTGGGCAGCCAGACAACTCCGTGGTACTCGCTGGCTCTCGCCGGAGCCGTGCTCGCGTTTCTTCGATTCAACTCGCATCCGGCCAAGATCTTTCTCGGTGACTCCGGCAGCCTGGTGGTCGGATTCCTACTGGCGGTGTTAACGGTCAAGGGCGCTACGCGGGCAGACCAGTCGGTCTATGCTCTGGCGCCGATTTTTGCGCTGTCCTATCCGCTCTTGGATACCGGTATTGCGATGCTTCGCCGCTGGTTGCGCGGCGCGCCCCTGTCTCGAGCCGACGCTCGACACATCCACCACCAGCTGCGCGCCTTGGGGCTCGGTCCTCGCAAGGCGGTCTGGCTCATTTACGTGGAGTCAGGTCTGGTCGCGATCCTGGGGCTCTGCGTGACGTTCGCGCCGCCGGAGCTCACAGTCGCCGTCACCGTACTCGCTGGTGCAGTGCTGCTCTTCATCATGGTGTATGGTGTGCGCTGGCTGGAGTACCACGAATTCATCGAGGCAGGCGCATCCGTCGCATCCGCGGCGAAGCAGGCGCGCTGGGTAATCCAAGACAAGATCAACGCGCGGGACCTCGCCACGCTGATCAATCGCGCGGATTCCTTCGATCGGCTGGCGGCGATCATAGAGGAGAGCGCCTCTCTCTTCCGCTTCGCGCACATGGAGCTGCGCTGGGGCGCGTCGCAGCGCCACCTGCCCGAGCACATCGCCGGCGAGCTGCATTCGTCGCATTTCTGCAAGCTGGAATATCCCATCTGTCAGAACAGCAGCCGCCCGAACGACTTGGTAGTACTCAACATCTGGTGCACAACAGGGATAATCTCGCACCCCGTTGGCGCCGAGCGAGTGGCTCGCATCATCGCGCCGGCCGTGGCTGGACTGCTGGGTCATGGGCAGTTCGCGCCGCCGGTTACTATCACGCAGGCGGCGGCTGTCGCGGCACCGAACAGCCAGACCGAACGGTCTCACCGCCACCCTCGCGGCACGTATTCCACCGACGGCGAGCGCCCCATCGCCGGAATGGTGGCGAAACCGCAGTCGCGAGGAGATGATCTACGCACCTGAACACATCGCGGTGATCGGATGGAAACGTCGGCTGCTCCCAACACGGTGCTGAAGGAACAAGTCCAGGAGTTCTGGAACGCTCGCTCGTGCGGTGAGGTATACGCCGAGGGCGACACGCTTCGTTCGAAACTCCAGGCCGAGTTCGACGCAAGGTATGCGCTCGAGCCGTACATCCCCTCGTTCGCGCGGTTTCACGACGGAAGAGGGAAGGATGTGCTCGAGGTGGGGGTCGGAATGGGAGCCGACCACCTGCGCTGGGCTTTGGCGGTGCCGCGATCGCTCTCTGGAGTGGATTTAACGTCCCGAGCCGTAGAGTTCACCCGCGCGCGGCTCGCACTGGCCGATCGGAACTCCGATCTGCGAGTTGCCGATGCCGAGCAACTGCCGTTCGCCGACGACTCCTTCGATCTTGTGTACTCGTGGGGAGTGCTCCATCATAGCCCCAATACTGCCCGCGCTGTCGGTGAGATATTCCGAGTGCTACGGCCTGGTGGTTCAGCCCGCATCATGATCTACCACAAGTACTCGATGACGGGCTTTATGCTGTGGGGACGCTATGCGCTGCTTCGAGCGAACGTACGAAGATCGCTCGACGAGATCTATGCGCAGCACCTGGAGAGCCCCGGGACAAAGGCATTCTCGATTGGCGAGGCGAGGCCGATGTTCGCCGGATTCAGCACGGTGCAGTTTCGCACCATGCTCAACTTCGGCGATCTCCTTCAGGGCGCAGCTGGCCAGAGGCATCAAGGTCCGTTGCTGAAGACAGCGCGCACGCTCTGGCCACGTTGGGCGATCAAGCGGCTGCTTCCAGCTTTCGGACTGATGCTCCTGGTGGAAGCTCGCAAGTAGGGGCGGGTACCCGATGGAGCTAGTCTGCGAGACCCACGGCTGGCGATTCGTCTTCATGCCAGCGCGGCAGGAGACTCGCCCCGATCACCCGCCGGAAAGCGAGCCCCGGCCTCTCCACGAAGTAGTAGCTCAGTGAAGCGCAGGCAGCTATCGCGATCAGACACACGGGCAGAGAACCGAGGTGCTTCGGCGCGAGAAACGGCTCCTGCCACAGGTAGATCGAGTACGACAGCACGCCGACAGCGCGCATCGGGCGGCTGTTCAGGATTCGCCCCACGCGCCCGCCGCTCTGCTCGACGCACCATGCGACGGTCACCGCGATTGCGACCGCCAGGATGGGCAGCACCGCCAGCACGTAAGCGGTCAGTTGCCACTGCATCCTGCCGGACAGCGCGAGCTGCAGCGCGAGGGCAGTTGCCGGCATCAGCCACATCCACCGCGAGCGCATCAGCGCCTGCCACCGAGGCGAGATCCTGAGCTCCTTCTCAGCCAGCGCCAGCACACACCCGACCGCGATGAAATCGTGGTTCAGCGTGACCGCCTGCAAGCCGTGGTGCGTGGCCGCGAACACGAGCGCCCGCACCGGCGATCCGCCGAGAAACACGGCCAGGGCCAGCCAGCGCGCGCGCCTGGGCCCGAGAAACGCGAACGCGATGGGCCAGGAGACATAGAACTGCTCCTCCACCGACAGGGACCATGAATGGCCCGTGAACCACGTGTTCGTCGACGCGATGTTGCTGGTGAACGTGAGCGCGGGCCACCAGCGCGCGTTCGGTGGAAGCGCGATCCACCCGATGGAGGCGGCCACCGCGAGGACGCCAAGAAACGCCAAGTAGGCCGGGAGGATTCGCGTGGTCCGGCGAACGTAGAAGCCGGTGAGGTCCAGGCCGCCGGTGCGCTCCCACTCCCGCAGGAGCAGGGTGGTGATCAGGTAGCCCGAGATGACGAAGAACACCTGCACCCCGAGCTGGCCGAGCGGACGAGCTCGCGCAACCGCCCCGAACGCCAGGGAGGCGTGCGAGCATACCACCAGGAGTATGGAGATGGCGCGGAGGCCATCCAGCGACGGGATGGTGTGCTTTGAACGCGGCTGCACGGAGCGGGACGTCGGGAAGAGCCGGGGTGCAACGAGGTGGCCGGCTTACCATAACGCCGGCGCTAGCCGTTGCCCACCAGCTCCTTCGCTCCGGCCACCACCTTGTCGACGGTGATCCCCAGCTCCTCGTAGATGGTCTGGTAAGGCGCCGAGGCGCCGAATCGTTCCAGCCCCAGCACCATCCCGTCGCCTACCCAGCGGTACCACGACATCGGCGACGCGGCCTCGATGGCCAACCGCGGGATCCCGGGGGGCAGCACGCTCTCCTGGTATTCCGTGGACTGATGCTCGAACAGCTCCATGCTCGGCATGCTCACCACCCGGGTGGGAATCCCCTGCGATTGCAGCTTCTCGCGCGCTTGTATGATGAGCGCGACCTCACTCCCGCTGGACATCAGCACCACCTTCGCCTTGCCCCCCTCGCCCTCGGCCAGCACGTAGGCGCCCTTCGCCAGCCCTGAGGCGGGCGCGTACTTCGTCCGGTCGATGAAGCCCAGCTTCTGCCGGGTGAGCACCAGACACGTCGGTCCATCGCGGTGGGTCAGCGCCACCTTCCAGGCCTCGGCGGTCTCGTTCGCGTCCGCCGGGCGCAGGACGTTGATGTTCGGGATGGCTCGTAAGGCGCTCAACTGCTCGATGGGCTGGTGCGTGGGGCCGTCCTCACCCAGGCCGATGCTGTCGTGGGTGTAGATGTAGATCACGGGCTGGTGCATGATGCACGACAGGCGCACCGACGGCCGCATGTAGTCCGAGAAGATGAGGAAGGTGCCCCCGAACGGACGCACGCCGCCGTGGATGCACATCCCGTTCATGATCGCGGCCATGCCGTGCTCGCGGATTCCGAAGTGCACGTACCGCGCGATGCGGTTGTCGGGCTCGAAGTTCCCCGCGGCCTTGATCTTCGTGCCGTTGGACGGCGTGAGGTCCGCCGAGCCCCCCATCAGCTCCGGCACCACCTCGAAGATGGCGTTGAGCACGGCCTGCGACGCGGCGCGGCTGGCCAGGGCGCCGTTCTCCTTCGTGAACGTCGGGATCTCCTTCTCCCAGCCGGGGCGCAGGTCGCCCGCGAGCCGCCGCTGCAGCTCCCTCGCCTCGTTGGGGTACGCGCCGACGTACGCCGACCACTGCGCGTTCCAGTCGGCGTGCTCCCGGGCTCCCTTGTCGCGCGCCTCGCGCCAGTGCTCCAGCGCCTCGGGCGGCACGTAGAACGACTCGTCAGGCTTCGGCCAGCCGAGGGTCTGCTTGGCGAGCACCACCTCGTCCTTCCCCAGCGGCTCGCCGTGCGCGGCGGAGGTGCCGGCCTTGTTCGGGCTGCCGAATCCGATCACGGTGCGGGTGATCACCATCGTCGGCCGCGACGGGTCGCTCTTCGCCTCCTCGATGGCGCGGTCGATCTGGTCCAGATCGTTCACGTCGCTGATGTGCAGCACCTGCCAGCCGTACGCCTCGAACCGCCTGGCCACGTCATCGCCGTAGGTGAGCTCGGTGGGACCGTCGATGGTGATGTGGTTGTCGTCGTAGAACCCGATCAGCTTCCCCAGCGCGAAGTGCCCGGCGAAGGAGCTCACCTCGTGGGAGATGCCCTCCATCAGGTCGCCGTCGCTGCAGATGAAGTACGTGTAGTGATCCACGATGGGGTGGTCCGGCTTGTCGAACACCGCCGCCAGGTGGCACTCGGCCACGGCCATCCCCACCGCGTTGCCGAGCCCCTGGCCTAACGGGCCCGTCGTGGTCTCCACGCCGGGGGTGTAGCCGTACTCCGGATGCCCGGGGGTGCGGCTCTCCCACTGCCGGAACTCCTTGAGGTCATCCAGCTCCAGGTCGTAGCCCGTGAGATACAGGCAGGAGTACAGCAGCATCGACGCGTGGCCGCACGACAGCACGAAGCGGTCGCGGTTGGGCCAGTGCGGGTCTGCCGGGTCGTGCCGCATGTGCTTGGTGAACAGCCGGTAGCCGAGCGGCGCCAGCGCCATCGGCGTCCCCGGATGCCCGGACTCGGCCTTCTGCACCGCATCCATGGCGAGGGTGCGGACGGTGTTGATGCACAGAAGATCGAGATCAGTAGCCTGGGCGGTTTCCATGGGGCGGAGGGCGGAGGGCAGGGGGCATGGGGAAACGGCGTAGGAGGCCCCGCTCCAGCGGAGGCCTCCCTTTACAACCTACTGCAGATGCGACGCCGCTCCCATACCGCAGCTATCACGCTCGCGCCATTCCGCAGCGCCCCGCCCCCTGCCCCCCGCCCACTGCCCCACTACTGCCTCATCTCTGCTCTCAACTGCGCCACCGACTTGAGCTGTACCGGGCCGCCCTCGGGCCCCACGTACAGCATCCGCGAGAAGGGGCTGCGCGCATCGCGCACGGTGTTCAGCGTCGCGGTGTGCCGGAGGTGCGCCGCCACCACGTTGGGGGAGGCGGTGGGGTGGTCCTCCAGGTACAGCGCCGCGGCGCCGCTCACGTAGCCGGCGGACATCGACGTGCCGTTCCACAGTTGCATCGTGGGCTGCTGGTCCCGGTCCAGGCTCGGCAGCAGCACCGAGTCGCCGGGAGCGTAGAGGTCCACGCACGGCCCCCACGCAGTGTCATCGGCGCGGCGGTCGACGGTGCGCACCCGCCCGTCCTCCTCCACCTCCCGCGTCACCGCCGACGCGCCCACGACGATTGTGCCCTCCGCGTTCCCGGGGGACACGCGGCAGGCGTTGATGTCCACGTTCCCCGCGCTCACCACCACCGGGATGCCGGCGGCGCGCAGCGCGGCGACGGCGCTGTCCAGCGCCGGGATGCGCGCGGCGGTGTCGGCGATGAACGACCAGTTGGCCACCGCCGGCCCGGGGTGCGCGCGGTGGTCCAGGATCACCCAGCGCGCCCCGTCCACGATGCCGCGGATGGTGCCGCGCAGCTTCTCGCACTGCACCATCTTCACGTCCACGATCTGCGCGTCGGGCGCCACGCCTAACGTCTTCCCCGCGATGGCGCCGGCCACGGCCGTGCCGTGGGCGTTGCAGATGAGCGGATCGCCCGGGAAGGCCGTGTAGCCGCGGCGCACGCGGCCGGCCAGCTCGGGGTGGGTGTCCGAGATGCCGCCGTCGAACACGTACACGGTGACGCCGCGGCCGGTGTCCTGGTGCCGGTAGGTGTGGTCCAGCGGCAGATCGTGCTGGTCGATGCGGTCGAGGGCGAAGGATACGGTGTGCGCCTCGATCATGGGCCGGGTGCTGTACGTAGCGTAGTGATAGAAGCCTTCCGTCGACACGGTGGGGCTCGTGCTCGCCAGCCCCGGCTGGGATACCTGCGCGCACCCGAGGATCGCCACGAATGCGCCGGTGGTGCTCGCGGTGTGGCGAAACGTCGGAGTCAGAGTGCGGATACGCATGGTACAGCCGGTGTGAGTCGTCCTTGGATTCTCGGGTCCGGGAGTCTCTGTTGGCCGAACGAGCGCTGCAGACGCCGCGCGGAACATCGATCATCGACCGCCCTGCGCACCGCCTAAGGACAAGTGGCGTGCCAGAAGCGCCGATGGCGAGCCGGTTGCCCGTCGAGCCGGCGCATTCGCGGGTGTTCATGCGTCCGGGACGCGAGCGCCCGCGCCGGACAGGCGTCGTGGTATGGTCGATGCTTTTGAGGTCAGGCTGCGACACCCAAAGCGAGCTCGGAGGGGAGCGTCCGGGCTGACGGGTGCGCGAGCAGCATCGGGCCGACGGTGGATCGCTTTAGCGAAGGGTAATGTCCGGCCGCTCCGTGCACGCGCCGCGCGGGCCCGCGTGGAAGAATCGGATGGCCACACCGGCGTGAACGAGCACGGCGTTTGCCGAGCCGAAGTCCAGCGGATTCGCACTGGGCGCTCTCCTCGCGCCGCCGAACGTGTCCAGACTTTGCACGAACGGAGTAATCCAGAGCGGGCACGCGACCGGTATGTCATATCCGACCCCGATCTGTACGGCGGGCTCGGTGATGTTGAGGCGACTCTGGTTCGTCGTTACGTGCAAGGTCGGAAACGACGCATGCCCCATTCCCACCCCAGCTTGGAAGTACAGCTTATTCATGAAGCTGTTGAAGGGGTAGCCGAGCAGCGTAACGAGGAAGAAAGACGATCGCGAAGAGCCGTTCGGCAGGTTGCGGTGCCATAGCGTCGCGTCCAGCGCGACGTACCCCCGCGACGTGAGCCGCGCCCCGGCGGCGAGGTCGATGCTCATTCCTCCGTACTGATCCACGCCGTTAGAGGCGGAGGGACCCGACCTGCCGAACCCGGCGCCTCCGCTCAGCCAGAGGCGCGTGGGACTTGCCGGCACCGCGATCCGCGGACTCGCGCTGCCAGAATCCCCCGCCACCTGCGCCCCGACGCGCGCCGCTCCACCCACCATCCCCACCAGCGCGACGAATCGCGCGATGTACCGGACTTGCCGGGACGTCACGTTCCCTTTCAATCGATCGCTCCCAGGTTCGCTGGATCTAGCCTTCCTTCTCCTCGCGGTCGCCCTCGGCGCCGTGGATCCCCTCGGCGGCCTCGCTTCCCGCGCCCGTCTTCCCGCTCAGGTGCCCCGGCTCGTCCGGACGCCCGGGCGTCGGCTGGCCGATGCGGGTGCCCTGGTCGTCGCCGAACCCCTTGCGGTCGGGGGCGTCCGGCTGCTCGCGTCTCCCCGCGCCCATCTGATCGTCGGCCATGCCGCTCCTCACTGCTGTGCACTGCGGGCTGAGCGGGGCAATCGCAATGCCAGTGTGGGGCAGGGGGCGTGGGGCGG
>DATEPN010000190.1:0-9741 GCA_035273225.1 Acidobacteriaceae bacterium
GCAACTACCAGAAAATCTGATCGACTGGCAAATCGCCAGTAGCGGGGACCTGGCGCACGCCAAAAAGAAAGAACGGAGTGCCGACGCTGCGACTTGTGCAAGTGCTTGACCTCTTCGATGGTGAGGGTGCCGGGGTGATGCCTGTCTCCCTGACGGTCTTGCCGTCGGAGCTGAGCACGAATGTGTTCTCCCGAGCCGCCTTGCCGCGTTGCTGTAGGTCAGCTTCCGGTTCGCTGAATCGCCATTCAGCAACTGCATCTTTACATTGAGCCTGACGTGGGGAATGAACATGCCCGGGTGCCTGCGAACACCGTTCGCAAGCTCCCGGGCAAAAAATTACTCAGAATGATGGTCCGTTCCTACTTCACGACAAGCGGCCGCATCATGTCATGTTCTTCGTGTTCCAGGATGTGGCAGTGCCATACGTACTCATGCCCACCGGTTCGTGGGCTCTTCGGATCGCCCATCGCTGCGGGCAAGCGCGGAAGGGTGAACTGCGCGATGACCGTCGTCGCCTCCCCTGGATTCATGCGCACCGTCTCCTTCCAGCCGAGTTCATTGGCATCCGGCGCAACCGGAGGCCCGGTGAACTTCAGCTTGTCCGGAGTCCCCTCGAATGGCTGCCGCTGGATAACCTGCACGTTGACCAAATGGAAGTGGATCGGATGGGTATCACCGGTCAGATTGAAGATTTGCCACACTTCCGTTGCGCCGGCTGATGGAGTTTCCGTCGCGTCCATCATGTACGGCAATCCCCACGTGGGCGCGTTCGCGTTGTCCAGACTCCTGCTGGTGAATGTTCCCATCGTCTGAATCAGCCGTCCGTAATCGTCGTAGTCCTCATTGAGGGTCAGCCTGCGATCGACCCTGCCCTTGTACGGCACCGGGCCAGGCTTCGACGGGTCGCCGTTGTTGTAGAGAAGCCCGGGCTGATTTCCGGTGAGGAAATTGGTCCGCAGCTGGACATTCAGGCTGCTGAGCCAGGCGGGCGTACTGACGCTGTCGCCGACACCGGAAGTCACGGTGATCTTCATCAGCGTCCGGGTATTCGGGCCGAAACCGGGCAGCGTTGAAGGCGCACCGCCAATCGCCGTCAGGTCAGCCTGGCCGGTGAAGTAGTCGTTCCGCGCGTCGCCGCCCGGGAACGGAGCGGGCGCGTCGCTATACAGAATGAAGCTCGAGGCTGCAGGGACGCCGTTGAAGTCAATGACCACATCGGCGCGCTCGGCCGGAGCCAGGAGGAGATTGAAAGGCCCGTCCGGATTGGCGGTGTTTCCGGTGGGATCCTCGTCAAGAACCAGAGGACAGGCGATCCCATTCCGATGGATGGAGACCGCGGGCAGGAAGCCTCCTTCTGTGCCGACCTGATACATCACAGGCCCCGGCGCGTTCAGGTTCGCTTCGCCGCTGTTGCTCGACGATTCGGCATAGAGATTGAGGTGATAGAACCGAGCCTGCGATCCGTTGAGAATGCGGAAGCGTACTCGCCTGGGTGGCACGCTGCACGTCGGATAAACGCCGCCGTTGACCAGAATCGTATCCATGAAACCCTCCGGGACAATCGAGACCGGCGGCAGCGCATAGTACGAGGGTCCCGGCAACCCGGCTCCCTGGCAAGGGCCATAGTCCCATCTTCCTTTCGGATTCTCAGCGCACGTGGGGTTCGGCCCGTTGCCACCGATGCTGGTCGGTTCGTAGATGTGGGGATACCACAAATCACCGGGCTGGCCCCACTGCCACGTGGGATCCTGGGTGAGGATGTCGCGGCCAACGAAGCTCTTGTCCTGAACGACGAGAGGGATGCCGACCAGATCGGGAAGCAGACCGCTGTTGACCAGGCCGATTTCGAAGTCGTCGACAATGACCAAAGCGGAAGCAATTCCTGAGTAGGCGTTGGTCCGCGTAATTCCCATCGCATGGTCGTGGTACCACACGAGCCTCGCGCTCTGGTCCATGGGGTAGTAGTAAGTGGCTGTCCCTGCAGCTGGATTGGTCCCGGGTACGTTCATAAAGCTGGGGCCGGTTCGCCCCGTCGGATCGAACCACTGGAATGGTGTTCCGTCGCTGAACCATGGCGTGAAACCGCCATGCAGATGCGTCGCAATCCGGTTCAGCGGGAGGTCTCCGACAACCTGATTGGCACCGGCAGACACCGTCGGGTCAATTGGAATAATGGCCTTGTTCGGAAGTTGGTTGGTGACGTTGAGCAGAATCGGCGTACCTCGCTTCGCAACGATCACTCCCCCGAGATATTTCTGGTCTCCCGTGCCGAGATCGTAGTAGCCCCAGAAATGAGTTGCGGCGGGCAGATCAGGGTGCATCCGTTGTGCAAACTGCCGGACGCCCACCTTGTAGACATCGGTGGCTCGTCCAGCGAATGTAGTCGTTGCCTTGTTCGCCAGCGGAAGGTACTGTCCGATGTTGTTCGCTCCCGCTGGTCCCAGACCGGGGAGCGTGGTAATGAACTTCCGAATGTTGGTGGGGCTCTGAGCAAAGGCCCAGGCACGGTGTGGCCAAAACGTCCTGCTCAGAGTAAGTCCCGTTCCAGTTGCCGCTGCCATTTTTAGAAATTGCCGCCTGCTTGGCATTTTGTTCCTCCGAGAGCGCAAAATTCCTCGCCGGGCCCATCACGAGGATCCGGTGCGAGTCATTGAGTTTTGTCGTGAATACCGCCCAGTCAGGCACGACAAAGCAGAACCGCTGATAAGCCTGCCTGATCAACGAACCGCTCCTGCCGATCAATGCGCGGTCCGCTTCTTCTTGCGTTGGATCTTTTCAGGCTGCTATTGCTCGCGGTTGCGAGTTCGGCTGCAGCTCCACACTTGCGCCTCCTGCGTTCGAGGCCTGTGACAGACCGGTGCGGTCAGTTCCAGGGACGAACTTAAGCGATCAGGACCCGGAGCAGAGTCAGGATCATTACGACAGGGGGCGCTTTCGGGGGGGTGGTATTAAAGCCGACTCTGAGGTCTTGTTGTTCGGCGGTGAGTGTGCATTGGTTATACGTAGATTGCAGTGATCACGGTCACATCATCTTGCCGTTCGACGAACTGCCCTCATCGTTCTGTGACGTTAGGCAGGCTCGCACCTTACTCGATCGGCAATGACTGCAACGTCCACTCACGGCTAACGCGGGTCCAGACCTGGTGGCCGGAGGTAACATCAATTGCTCGGCAAAGGGTATATCTGGTCAACGGAGTATTCGATCCGCGCTACGATTCGGTAACGCGTAGGTGATATCCGGAGGCGCGGTAGGTAATTAACTTCGGTACTGCAGTCTTGCCGGTTTTCTCGGATAATTTGTACGGATGTGATGGCGGTCACCGAATTTCCGTGACGAGCAGCCCTAGAGTGACTTTGCTCAAGCGGCACGACTCACTGGAAATCGTGAAGGATTCAGGCTAGCTGGCAGCCTCCCCTAAATTGCGCCCAGTTCCTTCTCGCATGGAGTCGTCTCTGGATTTAGCGGCGCTCGATTTCTCAGTTCTTTCGTCTCCCCCGAGTCGTGAACGCCGAGGACACTTGTGTCTCTCGGGACAACCTCAGTTCGTTTTCTGAAAGGCTGCCAGCCAGTTGAGTAAGGCCTTGCTGAAGTGTGCTTGCTATGTATCTTAGCGATTATTTCGCCTCTTAGACAGCGCCAACCTGTGCCACGACTCCTGATTCTGGTTCTTATCGCTTACGAGCTGCACTTACCAGGAGATCGGCAATGGCTAACTTCTGTTTCAGAGTTCCACTGCGGCTCGCGCTGTGCCTCTTCACCGTGAGTTCGTGCTGCACCGTCTGCGGAGCGCAATCGACCCAGCCCGCGCCCGCGCCCGCAAATCCACCTGCTGGGCAGAGTGCCGCGGAAACGGCATACAAGGCCAAACTCACTCCACCCCCTGGTAAGAGGAGAGGACTCACCAACGCCATGCGTATGGCTGCTGCCATCCGCAATGCCGATCGCAAAGCTCACACGGCGAAGGGTGCCGCCACATCCAGCCGGACAGGAGGCATGCAATGAAGACCACTTTGCGTATTCTCCTGCTCCTTCTTCTCTCGCCCTTAGCGTTGGCTCAGGCTCCGAGTGCCCCGATACCGGTGTGCAACGGAAGCAACGGACCGAACTGCACGGATTATTTTGGTGTCGCCAACTGGGCGAACAGTCCGCTGCCTGCGGGATCAGTCACCAGCCTCACGCTGGTTGCCGGCGGAAGCAACTACTCAAGCAGTCCTCTCGTTCAGATCACCGACCTTGCCGGTTCCGGTACAGGCGCGACTGCCTCGGTAACTGTGATGGGCGGGGTGATCACCGGAATCACTCTGGGCAGCGGCGGAACTGGATACATCATGCCGCAGGTCCTGATTACCGATCCGACGGGATCGGGCGCGATGGCCAGCGCTGTGATTGGCGGTACGCTCACGGGCGGCATAAAGAAGTTCACCGATCCCATCTTTGATCTTAAGAATGCCATCGCGACACCGGATACAACAACCTTCCCGAACTCCGACTACTACGAGATTGCGCTCGTGCAGTATTCGCAGAAGATGAGTTCCAGCCTTACCGGGGCGACAACTCTGCGCGGTTACGTGCAGGTGCCGCAGGGAAGCACCGGCTGCTCGGCCGCCTTAGCCCTGAAGCCGAATTATCTCGGGCCAGTCATCGTTGCGCAGAAGAATCGGCCAGTTCGCGTTAAATTTACGAACTGCCTGAGTCCTGCGACCGATCTGTTCATTCCTGTCGATAACACCTATATGGGCGCGGGGATGAGCACGAAGGGCCAGTACTCGAATAATCGTGCGACCCTCCACCTCCATGGCGGTGCGACGCCCTGGATCAGCGACGGAACCCCGCATCAATGGACCGTGCCGGCCAATGATCCTTCTCCGGACCAGAAGGGCGATAGCGTCGCGTACGTCCCAGACATGTGGTTCGATGCCTCGGGCGCGATCATTCCCAGCTGCGCAGGACACTCGACCTGCTCTGTGGGGGGCGCGACGAATAACCCCGGGCCAGGCTCGCTGAGCTTTTTCTGGACCAACGAGCAGGGCGGCCGGCTGATGTTCTATCACGACCACGCCTACGGTCTGACCCGCTTGAATGTGTACGCCGGTGAAGCAGCGGGCTACCTGCTCTATGACCCAACCGAGGAGAGCACTCTGCTGAATGCGACTGCTCCCGGAACGCTCGCGACGAATGCCACGCAGACTGCACCCGATTTTGCTCACCTGATTCCGCTGGTCATCCAGGACAAGACCTTTGTGCCGACTCCTGCAGAGATCGACGCGACAGATCCGACCTGGAAGGCGAATTTTGGCACGTCGCCCGGGACCGACGTGACCGGCGATCTCTGGTTCCCACACGTCTACACGACCAATCAGAACCCCAATGATCAAGTTGGAGGAGCGAATGCCTACGGCAGGTGGGACTACGGACCGTGGTTCTTCCCGCCTCAGACATCGCTGACCGCAGCATCGGCAGCAGGATCAACAAACGGGATGACCCTGTCCTGCAGTTCCAGTGCCTTTCCCGGCCAAACGCTGGCGCCGAACGCCTCGTGTCCGAGCTGCGGATGCCCAATCATTCCCAATCCCTCAGGAACTCCGGAATCCTTCATGGACACGCCTGTAATCAACGGCGTGGCCTACCCGGTCATGCATGTTGCACCGGCTGCCTACCGCTTCAAGATTCTGAGCGCAGGCAATGACCGGTCCTGGAATCTGTCATGGTTCGTGGCAGACTCCACGCAGAACAACACGGAAGTGACGATGGTGCCGGCGGCACCTCCAGGATCGGGTTCAGCGATTCCGCTCTGCTCATCCATCAATCCCGTTGCCGTTCCAGCTCTCGGGCTTGGGCTGGCGACGGCATTACTGGATAACAATGGCAATCCGGTGAACGGAACCGGACTCCCCGCAGGATGCTGGCCGAACTATGGTCCTGTTGCGGGAATTCCGGCGCCGCAGACGATGTGGGCGGCGGATGGCCGGGCAGGTGGCGCTCCTGATCCCCGGAATGCCGGTCCCGCCTGGGTCCAGATTGGCAGCGAGGGCGGCCTCCTTCCCGCTCCCGTTGTGATTCCGGCTACCCCGATCAACTATGAGCAGAACACCCGGAGCATCACGGTAACCAGTGTTGCCGTTCATGGTCTCTGGCTCGGTCCTGCGGAGCGAGCCGACGTCATTGTTGACTTCTCGAAATTCGCCGGCAAAACCCTGATCCTCTACAACGACGCGCCAACGCCGGTACCGGCCTTTGATTCTCGTGAGGATTATTTCACCGGAGACGGGGACCAGACGGCGATCGGTGGCGCGCCCAACACGCCGCCGGGCTACGGTCCGAACACTCGCACCATCATGCAGGTGGTGGTTGATGCGAGCGCGCCGAACACCCAACCGTTTAGCCTTCCTGCACTGAAGGCTGCATTCGCTTCAACCAGCACCACGCAGGGCGTGTTTGCGCAGACACAGCCGACTCCTGTCGTTCCGGAGCCGTCCTACAACTCGGCGTACAACGGCATCTACGGCAGTGCGCCTTCGAATAACGTGCCGATCGCAGCTACTACGTTTACCTTCACTCCTTATGTTGCGCAGACCTTCGATGCTCCCTGCGGAACGAATTGCGACGTATTGGGCCAGAAGACCATTCAGGAGCTCTTCACGCTCGATTATGGACGGATGAATGCAACGCTGGGCACAGAACTGCCCAACGTCAATTTCACCAATCAAACGACCATTCCGCTGGGTTATGTCGATCCGGCAACGGAGATCATCAAACAGGGCAACACACAGCTCTGGAAGATCACGCACAACGGTGTGGACACGCATTTCATCCACTTCCATCTCTTCAACGTGCAGGTGATTAACCGCGTCGGATGGGATGGTTCGATTCGACAGATCGACCCCAACGAGGCGGGATGGAAAGACACCGTCCGGATGAACCCTCTGGAAGACATCACGGTCGCGCTGCAACCCATCACTCCGGCGCTTCCCTTCCCGATTCCAAACAGCGTTCGTCTGCTTGACGTCACGACCGGTGCAGGATCGAGCGGTAATCCTCCGTTCTCGAACCTGAATCCGTACACCAATGCCGGGGTCAACACACAAAACAGCCTGCAGAACTTTGGCTGGGAGTACGTGTGGCACTGCCATATCCTTGGCCACGAAGAAAACGATATGATGCGGCCGATCATTTTCCAGGTCCCACCGGCTGCTCCGTCGAATTTTGTGGCCGCCAACGATCCGAACGTTACCGGTCAGGTTGATCTTGCGTGGACCGACAGCTCAGCCAGCGAGACCGGCTTTGTTGTGCAGCGCGATGTCGATCCGACGTTCCCGAACCCGACCCTGATCAATGTCGGACCAAGCGCAACGCTGAATGCAGCGGGCGAAGGAACGGACTGGGGGAGCGCCATCTCAGTGAAGGACACTCCTCCAACGAGCGGCACTTACTACTACCGGGTCGAGGCGGTGGATAATGGGTGGTCGGGTCAGTTATCGCAGAGCTATAACGCTGCGATTCTTGGGACGCTTGTGTCCAACTGGTCCAACATTGCGACGGTAGGCTTAGCCGCAAACGCTTCGGTATCCCCCAATCCTCTGGACTTTGGCAGTGTCATGGTCAACACCACGACGGGTGCGCTGACGGTTACAATCTCGAACACGTCGGGTGCTGGCACCCTCGCCATCAGCGGGATCAGCGTCACCGGGGTAAACGCAACGGACTTCAGCCAAGCCGGAACAAGTTGTACCGCGAGCCTCGCAGCAGGAGCCAGTTGCACGGTTTCGGTAACGTTCAGACCTGCAGCGACGGGGCCGCGGACAGCAACCTTGTCCATTGCCAGTTCCAACGCGCCCTCTTTGTCTGTGTCGCTGACAGGCACTGGAATTGCACCCGTAATCAGCCCGAGCGCCACATCCTTCGTGTTTGGGAATGTGACGGTCGGCGTGACATCAGCCTCCCAGGTACTGACGATCACCAATACCGGAACGTCGGCGTTGGTTCTCAACTCGATTGGCATCAGCGGAGGGAATACCGGTGACTTCGCAATTGCCGGAAATACCTGCGCAACCGGGACTCCTGGGTTGGGCACACCGAACGGGTCGTGCCAGATCACGCTCACCTTCAAACCAATCGCAATCGGCAACCGCAGTACGGTGCTGGCGATCAGCAGCAACGATCCTGTTACGCCTCTGCTGAACGTCTCGCTGAGTGGTTTTGGAACACAGTCCATCGCCACTCTTTCCGGAACGAGCCTCACCTTCCCGGTTCAGCTGGTCAACACGACCAGCGCGACTCAGATGGTAACGCTGTCCAACACCGGCAATGTGGCCTTTGCGATCAACACCGTCGCGCTTACGGGCACCAACTCCACTGAATTCGTGCTGAGCAATGGTTGCGGTGCCAGCCTTGCCGCAGGCGGAAACTGTGTTCTAGCCGTGAGCTTCAGGCCCGCCGGATCCGGCTCACGTACGGCGACGGTGAACATCAGCACCACCGCCAACGTGAATCCGAACCCGACTGTGGCTCTGAAGGGCACTGGAACTCAGGTTAACCTCGACGCGACGGTAATTACCTTTGCGCCTCAGGTGATCGGGACACAGAGCGCTTCGCAGTCTGTGACCCTGACCAATACAGGGCCGGCCGCGGTGCGTATCACCGCAGTCGGTTTGACCGGTACCAATGCAGGGGACTTTTCACAAACCAACAACTGTCCCATCGGCGGAAGCCTTGGCGCGGGGGCCAGTTGCCGGACAAATGTGAGATTCACCCCCACGGCAGTCGGTACACGCACCGCAACGTTGTCGATCACGACCAACGACCTCGGAACCCCTGCAGCCACGGTGGCGCTCAGCGGCATCGGCGTTCAGGCGCTGGCAACTCTCACACCGACGTCGCACAGCTTCGGTACGGTAAAGGCAAGGACGAACAGTGCTCCATTTGCGTTTACGTTCCAGAACACTGGCTCGGCGGTTGTCACCATCAGCAGCATCTCGTTTGGCGGTGCTAATGCGAATCGCTTCAGCCAGACAAACAATTGCGGCGCGAGCCTGGCCATCGGAGCGAGCTGCACGATCAATGTGACGTTCTCTCCGCAGCAGACCGGCAGTTATTCGGCCACGCTGCAGGTTCGTGACAACGCAGCCGGGAGTCCGCAGACGGCGACCTTAACAGGAACCGGCAATTAGGAGCGTTGCCACAATCTGGGTCCGTCTTTTTGCTGCTCGCGGGTATTCCCGCGAGCAGCTTTGTCTTGCTCTGGCGATGGATGCGCCTATCAGTGCCAGCATTATGCAAACGTAGCTCCTGCCCGCTGTTGTGTACGCTCCGTGACTTTGGTCAGGAAAATGCCGTCCCCGCCTCTCTCGCGCACGAACTCGCACACCAAACGGCGACCGGTGTGGCAAAGGAGTACGAGAGCCGTCCGGGCGCTCCTGAGGGCGCCGGCGGCGTCAGGAAAACACAAACAGCAGTGCAAGTTCGAAGTCCGAGATCAGGTAGAGGAAGGAAGACGGGAAAATCCTCCCGCCGGATAAGAAGCGGGACAAGTGGCAACGGAAATGCTGAATGGGTGCCCTTTTTGGGGTGCCCCACGGCGCATCCGGTGTCAGAGGCCACCTAAGTGACTGATCGAAATGGTCGGGGAGAGAGGATTTGAACCTCCGACCCCCTGGTCCCGAACGAAGGGTGAAACCATTGATTCGGTGTCGTTTAGCTGTAACAAACACCCTAAAAAGGCCGCTGGTTAGTCCCAATCTTTG
>DATEPN010000191.1:0-11669 GCA_035273225.1 Acidobacteriaceae bacterium
CGACGTCGGCGAATCTGGGGCCCGGGTTCGACACGCTGGCCCTGGCGCTGCAGATGTTTCTCGAGATTGAGGCAGAGGCGGCGGAGGAGTTTCGCCTGGAAGCAACAGGGCGCAACGCGGAACTGTGCGGGCACACAGAGAACAACCTGCTGATCGAGACGTATCGCAATTTGCTCGCGGAAGCAGCGCGGCCCGTTGTGCCGCTGCGGATTTGCATGCGCAACGAGATTCCGCTGGGCATGGGGTGCGGTTCTTCGGCGGCGGTGCGGCTGGCAGCGGTGGCGCTGGCGTCGCACTTCGGCGAACTGCGCTGGACGCGCGAGCGGATTCTCGCCGAGGCCTGCCGGCTGGAAGGGCATCCGGATAATGCGGCGGCGTGCTGGCTGGGCGGCTTTGTCGCCAGCGCGCAGGACGGGGAGCGCGTGCAGGCCATCTCGTTTGCGCTGCCGCCGGAATGGCGGGCGGTCATCGTGATGCCGGACCATCCGCTGGCGACCACGGAATCGCGCGCGGTGCTGCCGGATGGGTATTCGCGGCGGGATGTGGTCGCGAATCTGCAGCACGTTGCGCTGCTGACGGCGGCGTTCGCGAGTGGACGCGCGGATGTGATTGCGGATGCGATGCAGGACTGGCTGCATCAGCCCTATCGTGCAAAGGTGTGCGCGCTCCTACCGAAACTGCTGCCGCTTGCGGGGCAGGACGGCGTGGCGGGTGTCGCTCTGAGCGGGGCGGGGCCAGCCGTGCTGCTGCTGACGACGTCGGAGACGGCGGCTGCCGGTTTGATTGGACGAATTCAGCGCACGACGGAGGACGCGGGGCGCGTGGAAATCGTGATCTGCAGGCTGGAATTGGAGCCGGCGCGGTTTGCATCCGCGGAATCGCATCGTTGATTGTGCAGTTTTGTCTGAAACGGAAATTCTCGGTACCCCGTAGGTAACCGATTCCGTCACCTCGTGTAACACGATGATGGCATTACCAAATGTGACCGAAGATTGCTTGCTCCAGGCGGCAAAAAAACCTATCTTCGCATCCGTGGGCAGTTCTGGGGGAGGGCTGCTCCGGCGTCCGTGATTCTGGATAAGAATCCGGGCGCCTTAATTTTTGTGCCGAACCCTTGGTACCGTGGTTTTCCCGGATGGCGTGCGACCTTCGGCGGTCCGTCGCATCGAATCAAGTAGACTGAAGTCGAGGAGGGATGGACCGGACCATGGCTGGAGCAGGCGTATTTGAGGTAAGCGACGCGACGTTCGAGCAGGAGGTGCTCCAGTCGGAGCAGCCCGTGCTGGTGGACTTCTGGGCGGCGTGGTGCGGCCCGTGCCGTGCACTGGCGCCGTTCGTCGATGAAGTGGCCAGCGAGTACAGCGGCCGCCTCAAGGTGGCGAAGATGGATGTCGACCGCAACCAAGCCACACCCATGCGCTATGGCATCCGCGGCATTCCCGCGCTGCTGCTCTTCAAGGGCGGCAAGGTGGTCGACCAGATTGTCGGGTATGTGCCGAAGGAGACGATCGCCCGCAGCGTGACGAAAGCGATTGGCGCGGCAGCCGCGACGAGCGCCTGAGCAAAGCTGATTTCGATGGCAAGGCCCGGAGCTTTCCGGGTCTTTTGCTTTTGGAGCGAAGCCGTACCATGGGAGAGAGATGAAGCAGGCTCCCGCAGGCGGCAGCACCCCGGAACAGACCTATGTGAATCGGCTGGCGGAAAACCGCAGCCGGCTGGTGGAAGAGCAGAAGCGCGATCGGCTGTTCGGCTACACGAAGCTGGTTTTGCTGGCCGTGGTCGCGATCGGGGCCGTCGTGTTCCTGAAGTCGCCCGCGCGGCTGGTGTTTCTGCTGATCCCGGCGGCGGCGTTTGTGCTGTTTGCGGTGCTGCACGACCGCGTGGTCGGCCGGATTACCGATCTCAATCGGGTGCTGGCGTTCTATGAGCGCGGGCTGGCGCGATTGCACGATAAATGGCCAGGGACGGGCGAAACCGGGGAGCGGTTTCTGGAGGCGAGTCATCCGTATGCGCGGGATCTGGATGTGTTTGGGAAGGGATCCCTGTTCGAACTGCTGTGTGCGGCTCGCACGCGCGCTGGTGAGGAGAAGCTGGCGAACTGGCTGCTGGAACCGGCGTCGCTCGAGACCATTCAGGCGCGGCACGAGGCGGTTGCAGAGCTGAAGGGGCGTGTTGCGTTCCGGGAGAGGCTGTTTGCGGCGGGAGATCCGGTGGGCGTGGCGGTTCATCCGGAATGGCTCGTGCGCTGGGGCGAGGCGGCGCCGGATCTGGGACGGAGTTATCTGCGGCCGCTCATGGCGGTGCTGTTAGCGCTGTGGGTTGGGAGCCTGGCCTACTGGGTCGCGAGCGGCTTCTGGGGACCGCTGCTTCTGGTGAGCATCGTGAACCTCTCGGCGGGGTTTCTGCTCGGACATGGCGTCGGAGACTTCGTACGCGCGACCGAGGGAGCGACTGCGGATTTAATCGTGCTGGCGCAGGTGCTGGAGGTGCTGGAGCGGGAGCGGTTCGAATCGGACCTGCTGCGGGGGCTGCACGCGCGCCTGCGTGAGGCGCCGCGGTTGCCTTCGGCGGCGATCCGCAAACTCAATCGGGTGGCGCGCTTTCTGGAGGCGCGGCGGAACTTCTACGTGCGGCCGATCAATCCGCTGGTCTTCTACACGGCGCAATTCGCCTTTGCGGCGGAATCGTGGAGGCGAAAGTTCGGGGCGTCGATTCGCGTGTGGCTCGATGTGGTCGGGGAGTTCGAGGCGCTGGCGGGCCTCGCGTCGTACGCGTACGAGCATCCCACGGCGGTTCTTCCGGAATTTGTGGAGCAGGGGCCGTTCTTCGAGGCGGAGCAGTTCGCGCATCCGCTGCTTCCGGAGAAGCGCGCGGTGCGGAACGATCTTCGCCTGGACGCGAGCGTGCAGCTGGTGATCATCAGTGGGCCGAACATGGCGGGGAAGAGCACGTTTGTGCGCGCGGTCGGGATCAATGCGGTGCTGGCGCAATGCGGCTCGGTCGTGCAGGCGCGGCGGCTGCGCTTGTCGCCGCTGGCGATCGGGGCTTCAATCTGCGTGCTGGACTCCTTACAGGGCGGGGTATCGCGGTTTTACGCGGAGATCCAGCGGCTGAAGCTCATCTCGGACCTGACGCACACGCCGCGGCACGTGCTGTTTCTGCTCGATGAACTGCTGTCGGGGACGAATTCGCACGATCGCCTGACGGGCACGGAGTATCTGGTGCGGGCGCTGCTGGAGCAGGGCGCGATCGGGCTAATCACGACGCACGATCTGGCGCTGACGCAGATCCCCGAGGCCGATCACGGGAGAGCCGTGAATTGCCACTTTGAAGACCATCTGGAGAATGGTGAGCTGCGATTCGACTACCGGCTGAAGCCGGGCGTGGTGCGCACCAGCAATGCGCTGCGGCTGATGCAGTCGATCGGGCTGGCGGTGGGCGAAGAGCGGCGCTAATACCTGCGCAGCATGCCCAGAACGCGGCCCTGAATGGCGACCTGGCCGGCGGGGACGAAGATGGGCTCCATCTCACTGTTGGCGGGCTGCAGACGGACGAGCGAGCCCTCCGGATAATAGCGTTTCAGGGTTGTCTCCGAGCCGCGGACCAGCGCGACGACAATCTCGCCGGAGCGTGCGGTGCTGGTCTTCTCGACGAGGACGTAATCGCCGTCGACGATGTGCTCGTCCCGCATCGATTCGCCGCGCACCTGGAGAGCGAAGACTTCGCGGTTGCCGACGATATCGCCGAGCGAGATGCTTTCCGGGATTTCGGCGGTTTCGACGGGGTATCCGGCGGCGATGCGGCCTGCCAGCGGCAGGCGCTCGGCCGGACGGCCTTTGGGACGAGGCGGCAGCACGTCGAGCGAGCGGCTGCGGTTGTGTGCGCGCGCGAGCAGACCCTTGTTCTGCAGGTTCGTGACGTGCTTGTGCACGGTGGCGAGCGAGCGCAGGTCCAGTCCGCGGGCGATCTCCTCGAAGGACGGGGAGTAGCCGTTGCGCTGCACGAATCCGGAGATGAAGTCGAGCACTTCTTTCTGGCGCCGGGTGATAGCCATGGGCGCCATTATAGCGAATAAAAGGCGAACCGCAAGGAATTTGGGGCGGCGGTGTTTCCCGATTCGGTACCCCGTGAGAGGCGGGACCGATCCGGAATCGAGAGGTGTGTTTTTCTGCGACGCCCTCTGTTCTTCAGAAGCGAGTAGAGAGATGGTGGTGCAGGGAGGAACGAGATGCGGGTGCTGATTGCAGAGCATGACTGGGCGCTGGGGGCGTTTCTGGCGCGCGGTTTGGGGGAGGATGGGCACGAGGTGATGCTGGTGGCCAACGATGAGAGGCTCTTCGATGCGGCAAGGACGAATCCGCCGGAACTTGCCATCGTCGATCTGGACGCTCCCGAGACGGACGGTGTCGGATTGTTGTGCGGCCTGCGTGCTGTGGCACAGGAGATGGCGATCGTGGCGCTCACGACCCAGCAGGATGCGGAGGCCCGGCTGCGGTCGCTCGAAGCGGGGGCCGACGATGTGGTGGAGAAGCCGCTATCGTTCGCGGAACTGCGCGCACGCTGCCGGGGCCTGCTGCGGCGGCGGGCGCCGGGGACAGTGCTGCGGCACGGGGCGATCGAAGTGAACCGTGTGGAGCGCAGCGTCGTTCGCGAGGGTGAGACGATTCCGCTGACCAACCGCGAGTACGCGCTGCTGGAGTTCCTGCTGCGGCGCCGGGGGCAGGCCGTCTCGCGCAAAACGCTGCTGGAGCGGGTGTGGCATCGCAGCGCCGGGGTCGAGACGAATGTGGTGGACGTGTACGTCAATTATCTGCGGCGGAAAATTGACGGCGGTACAGGGACGCCGGTGATTCAGACAGTGCGCGGCGAAGGGTACAGCATCGCCGCGGAGGCCTAAAGAACGCGATGGCAGCGGGAGCCCATTCGATACCAGGCGCGATGCGGAGCGCGGTGCTGGCCAGCGCGGACGCAGATTTCCGGCGTCGTGTGGGCGATGCGCTGAGCGGATTGCGCTGGCAGGTGCGCGAGGCGAAGGGCGGAGCGGAGGCGCTGGCGTGCCTGGAGAAGGCTCCGGCGGAGACCGTGGTGCTGGATTCGTGGCTGCCGGACCTGGAGATTCGGGAGTTCATCGGCGAGTTCCGGCGGCTGCATCCGGAAGTGGATCTGGTGACGGTGGATGCCTCGATGGAGGCAGAGGCGGGGGCGCGCAGTCCGCGGCGGAATGAGGTGCTGCACGCCCTGCGGAGCGCCGAGGTGAGGGACGGCGCGATCTGGAATACGGCTCCTTCGGAAGAGCAGATGGTGGGGGCTTCGCGGGTGAGCGAGGCCGGGCATTCTGTTCCCTGCGCGGTGGAAGAGCCACGGGCGGAGGCGAAGAGCGGAGCGGCAGCGATAGCGGAGTTGATTGGAAGCCATCCGGAGATGCTGGAGGTGAGCCGCAGGATCCGGCTGGTGGCGCCGCGTTCGACGCAGGTGCTGATTGAGGGGCCGACGGGGAGCGGCAAGGATGTGGTGGCGCAGACGCTGCATCGGCTGAGTCCGCGGGCGAGCCGGAAATGGGTGGCGCTGAACTGTGCGGCGATTCCGGAGGCGCTGCTGGAGGCGGAGTTGTTCGGGCATACGCGCGGGGCATTCACGGGCGCGGAGCGGTCGCGGGTGGGACGCATTGAGGCGGCGAGCGGCGGCACGCTGTTTCTGGATGAGATTGGCGAGATGCCGCTGGCGCTCCAGGCCAAGCTGCTGCGGTTCCTCGAAACGGGGGAGATTCAGCGCGTCGGGGAGAACGAGCCGGTGAAGGTGGACGTGCGGATTGTGGCGGCGACGCACCGGCCGCTGGCGAGGCTGGCGGCGGAGGGCGGGTTTCGGCAGGACCTCTATTACCGGCTGGCGGTTTTTCTGATTCGCATGCCGGCGCTGGCGGGCCGGACGGAGGACATTGAGGCGCTGACCGAGCATTTTCTGGCGAAGCTGGCTGCAGACGGAGCCGGGAAGTCCATTTCCAAAGAGGCGATGGCTCGGCTGTTGGGGCATAAGTGGCCGGGGAATGTTCGCGAGCTGGCGCATGTGCTGGAGCGAGCGTGGATTCTGGCCGAGGATCGATCGCAGATCGATGTGGGCGAGATTGAGTTCGATGAGGTCTGTGCTGTGTGTTAAGCCGGGGTGCCGGCCAGCACGCGCTCGTAGAAGCGCTCGTAGAGGGGCAGAATCTTCGAGGCGCAGTAGTGGCCGCGGGCATGGCGCCGGGCAGCGTCTTTCATCTCCTCAAGGCGGCTGGGGTCGCGCAGCAGTTCGAGCGCGGCTCCAGCCATTCCGTCGACATCGCCGACGGGCAGGAGGCGGCCAGTGACGCCGTCTTCGATCAGCTCCGGGACGCCGCCGACCTGCGTGGCGATGGTCGGCACCTGGCAGGCCATGGCCTCGAGCGCGACCAGGCCGAAAGACTCGAGTTCGCTGGGCATCAGAAGCAGATCGCAGAGGGGCAGGATCTCGGAGACGCTGCTTTGCTTGCCGAGGAAATGCACCCGGTCGTGGATGCCTTTGCGGTGGGCGAGCCACTCGGCGGCGGAGCGGTCGGGACCGTCACCGATCATGAGGAGCTGTGCGGGAATCTCGTGCGCCACGCGGGAGAAGATGCGGACGACATCGGCGGTGCGCTTGACGGGGCGGAAGTTGGAGAGGTGGACGAGAATCTTTTCGCCGGGCTGGGCATAGCGCGCGCGGGCCTTCTCGCGCTCTTCGGCGGGCAGCGGCATGTAGACGTCACAGTTGACGAAGTTGGGGATGACCTCGATGGGGCGGTCGGGCTGGAACTCCTGAATAGTCTTGTCCCGCAGGTAATTGGAGATGGCGGTGACGCCATCGCTCTCGTTGATGCCGAAGCGCGTAATGGGCAGGTACGAATGATCGAGGCCGACGAGGGTGATGTCGGTGCCATGGAGCGTGGTGATGAAGGGCAGCCGCTTGTTTTGCCGAGCCAGCATCTCGCGGGCGAGATAGGCGGAGATGGAATGGGGAATGGCGTAGTGCACGTGCAGGAGGTCGAGTTCGTAATAGGCGGCGACTTCGGCCATGCGGGTGGCGAGAGCGAGGTCGTAGGGCGGGTATTCGAAGAGCGGGTAATTGGAGACAGGGACTTCGTGGAACTGGATGTCCTGCTCGCGGCCGCGCAGGCGGAAGGGCTGGGAATAGGCGATGAAGTGGACCTGATGTCCGGCGGCGGCGAGCTCGATGCCGAGCTCGGTGGCGACGACACCGCTGCCGCCGTAGGTGGGATAGCAGGTGATTCCGATCTTCATGCGCGCAGGATGAGCTTACAGGGAAGAGATGCGGCAGGCCAGGAGGCGATGCAGAATCAGAGCGGCTGCGGGGCGGCGATGGCCTGCGTCCGCGGCAGCGCACCGGCGATGAGCGCGGCGAGGAGAAAGCCGGCGGAGGTGATGCAGAGAGCCGATCCGAGGCCGGCGTGTTCGGAGACGCGGCCAATGGCCCAGGGCGCGGCGGCACTGACGACCCGTCCGATGTTGTAGGCGAAGCCCATCGCGGAGCCGCGCAGGGCGGTGGGGAACATTTCGCTGGCGATGACGCTGAAGCCGCTGAAGTAGCCGGTGCCGAAGAATCCGACGAGCGGACCGATGAGGAGCAGCGCGTTCACGTTCGAGACAAAGGCAAACAACGGCACCAGAAGGGCGGCGATCAGCAGGTAGGCGATGTAGGTGTGTTTGCGGCTCCAGCGGTCGGCGATGAATCCGAAGCTGAGATAGCCGAGGAAGGTGCCGATCTGCATGACGATGGTCCACTCGGAGGTCATGACGATGCCGAGGCCGCGCCCGCCTTCGGCGTGGGGCATGGAGAGGAAACGCGGGACCCAGGTGAAGAGCCCCCACCAGGCGAAGAGAGTGGCGGCGTTCATCGTGGAGCAGATGAGGGTGCTGCGTCCGAGACGGCCACGGAACAATGCGCCGGGGCGGATTTGCGGGGTGCGTTCTTTGCGCCAGACCTCGGGCTCGCGCACGCCGCGCTGGACCCAAAGCGTAATGAGAGCAGGTGCAATGCCGGCAAAGAAGACGGCGCGCCATCCGAAGCGCGGCAGGATGATGGCAACGAGCGCTGCGCCCAGAGCGAATCCGATGGCCCAGGAGCTTTGCACGAGGGCGAGGGCTTTGCCGCGGTGGTGGACCGGCCAGGTCTCGGCGACGAGCGCGGCGCCGGAGGCCCATTCACCGCCCATGCCGAGGCCGAGCAGGATGCGGCAGAGGACCAGGGCGAGGGCGGTGTGGGTAAGTCCGCAGAGAGCGGTCGCGACCGAGTAAATGAGGACGCTGGCGGTGAGCGCGCGCACGCGGCCTGCGCGGTCGGCGAACCAGCCGAAGAGGATGCCGCCGACGGCGGCGCTGATGAGCGTGGCCGACATCATGGCGCCGCTCATGGCGGCGGAGAGATGCATCTCGCGCTGCACCGGGCCGAGCACGAGCGCGTAGAGCATGACGTCCATGCTGTCGAGCATCCAGCCGAGGCAGGCGGCGAGGAGCGCGCGCTTCTGCTCCCGCGACGATTCGACCAGCCAGCCGGTGACAGGATTCAAGGGAGGCGCCTCGGTGCTTTACAGTTCAGAGGTACGGAGCAGCCTCCGTCATATCACAAAGGCGAGGGGACGGAATGCGCGCGGCGATTGATACCGGCGGGACCTTTACGGATTGCGTCTGGATCGAGGACGGGCGCCTGCGCGTGCTGAAGCTGTTCTCGACGCCGGCCGATCCGTCGCGGGCGGTGCTGGATGCGGTGGGGCGGATTGGGGCGGACGAGGTTCGGCACGGGACGACGATTGGCACCAACGCGATGCTGGAGAGGCGCGGCGCGCGCGTGGCGTTTGTGACGACGGCCGGATTCGAGGACACCATTGCAATCGGGCGGCAGACGCGCAGCGACCTGTATGACTGGTTTGCGCCGGCGCCGGTGTGCATCGTGCCGCGTCCACTGCGGTTCGGGGTGAACGAGCGCGTGAGCGCGGAAGGAGAAGTGCTGCGGGCGCCGACCGATGAGGAATTGGGTGCGCTGGCGCAGGCGGTTCGGGCGAGCGGGGCGGAGGCGGTTACGGTGTCGCTGCTGTTTTCCTTTGCGTATCCGGAGACGGAGCGGCGGGTTGCCGAGGCGTTGAGCGGGCTGGGCATTCCGGTTTCCGAATCGCATCGCATTCTGCCGGAATTTCGCGAGTATGAGCGGGCGGCGACGACGGTGGTGAATGCGTATCTTGCGCCGAAGATGGAGGCGTACCTGACGCATCTGGATCGCGAGGTGAAGCGGCGCAATGCGCAGGCGCGCGTCGAGGTGATGCAGTCGTCGGGCGGGATCGTGGCCGCGGACGTGGCCGCGAAGGAGCCGGTGCGGACGGTGCTTTCGGGACCGGCGGGCGGGGTGATCGGAGCGTCGAGGGTCGCGCAGCTGGCGGGATTCGAGCGCATCATCGGCTTCGATATGGGCGGCACGTCGACGGACGTGTTTCTCTCAGACGCGGCGCGGGGAGGCGTGCGGCGCACGCGGGAATCGGTGGTGGCGGGCGTGCCGGTGAGCGTGCCGATGCTGGAGATTCACACAGCCGGCGCGGGCGGCGGGTCGATCGCGCGGTTCGACGCCGGAGGCATGCTGCATGTGGGGCCGGAGTCGGCAGGGGCCGATCCGGGGCCGATCTGCTTCGGGCGCGGATCGATGGCCACGGTGACGGATGCGAATCTGCTGCTGGGGCGTATGGATGCGGGGAGTTTTCTGGGCGGCTCGGTGGACCTGGACCGGCCGCGCACCGAGACGCTGATGCGCGAGCAGAAGGGACCGCTGGCGAGCGTGGAGGAGTTTGCGGCGGGCATCGTGCGGGTGGTCGAGACGGAGATGGCGAAGGCGATTCGCGTCATCTCGGTCGAGCAGGGACACGATCCGCGCGACTTCACGCTGGTGGCGTTTGGCGGAGGCGGTCCGCTGCATGCGTGTTCGCTGGCGCGGGCGCTGCGGATTCCGCGGGTGATGATTCCGGGCATGCCGGGGGCGTTGTCGGCGCTCGGCATTCTGCTGGCCGATGTGGTGCGGGATACTTCGCGGACCGTGATGCTGCCGGGAGAGGCCATTGGGTCAGTCGATGCGGAATTTGCGGCGATCGAGGAGCAGGCGCGCGCGGAACTGGATGCGGTGGCGGAGTACTCGGTGGACCTGCGGTATCGCGGTCAGGGCTATGAACTGAATGTGCCGTGGGAAGCGGGCGTCCCGGAGCGGTCGATTGCTCTGTTTCATGACGCACACCGGCAGCGGTATGGATTCGCTGATGAGGCGCGGCCCGTGCAGATCGTCAATCTTCGGCTGCGGATGAGGGCGGCCGCCGCGCTGTATGCGCCGGCACGGCGCGATCCGGTGCCGGGAGATGGACGGGCTGCGCTGTATGCGGAGCGGCCGATTTATTTCGAGCGGGAGTTTGTGGCGTCGCGCTTCTACGATCGCGAGCGGCTGCGGCCGGGTGATGTGCTCCCGGGGCCGGCGATGATCACGGAGTACACTTCGGCGACGCTGCTGCTCCCGGGCTGCCGGGCGGAGGTCGATCCATTCGGGAACATTGTCGTTGCTGTAGGAGAGGAGCCCGCATGAGCGTCGACCCGATCGAACTGGCGATCTTTCGCAGTGCGGTGCACTCCATTGCGGAAGAGATGGGAGCGGCGCTGCGGCGGACGGCCTTGTCGCCGAACATCAAGGAGCGGCGCGACTACTCGTGCGCGATTTTCGACGCCGAGGCGCGTGTGATTGCGATGGGCGATCACATGCCGGTGCATCTGGGATCGATGCCGATGTCGGTGGAGGCTGCGGTGCGTGCGGTGCGGTTCGAGCCCGGCGATGTGGTCGTGCTGAACGATCCGTATGCGGGTGGAACGCACCTGCCGGACATCACGATGGTGGTGCCGGTTTTCCTGAGTGATGCAACGCGGCCGGCGTATTACGTGTCGACACGCGCCCATCATGCGGATGTCGGTGGAATGTTTGCCGGGTCGATGGGGCCGGCGCGGGAGATATTTCAGGAGGGCGTGCGGATTCCGCCGGTGCGCATAGTGCGTGGCGGACGGCTGGACCGGGAGATGCTCGACCTGATCCTGCTGAATGTGCGCACGCCGGCGGAGCGCGAGGGCGATCTGGCTGCGCAGATCGGATCGTGCCGCGTGGGCGAGCAGCGCATCCACGAACTGGCGGCAAAGTATGGCGAGGAGCGGCTGCGCGCCGTGTGCGCGGAACTGCTGGATTATTCCGAGCGGCTGGTGCGGGCGGAACTGCGGCGGATGCCGGCGGGCGCGTTCAGCGCGGAGGACTGGCTGGACGATGACGGGATCGAGGACGTGCCGCGCAGGCTGGCGGTGCAGATCGCGATTGATCCGGAGGCGGCCGCGCTGCACGTCGATTTTGCGGGGTCGTCGCCACAGGTAGATGGGAGCGTGAACGCGGTGCGCGCGATTACGCTTTCGGCGTGCTTTTATGTGCTGCGGTGTCTGCTGGGACGCGAGGCTCCGGCGACGGCGGGGATACTGCGGCCGCTGACCTTGTCGACTCCGGCGGCCAGTATTGTGGACGCGCGTCCTCCGGCTCCGGTGGCGGGCGGGAATGTGGAGACGTCGCAGCGGATTGTGGATGTGCTGATGCGCGCGCTG
>DATEPN010000192.1:0-10048 GCA_035273225.1 Acidobacteriaceae bacterium
CGTACTTGACGCTGTTCAGGCCGGGGATGATGCCTTCGAGGAACTTCTCGAGGTAGGCGATGACGCCGCGATCTACGTAGGCGATGACTGTGGCAAAAAAGAGGAACCCGCAGATCACCCATCGCTGGTGCGACATCCGGCGGTCGCCACCAGCGGTGGGAATAAACGAGCCTGATGCCGTGTGTCGTGACGCCATTCACTCTCCGATCCCGCCGGAAATTCGCGGGACTCTACAGCCGATAGGCTTTCCGCACCAAGTTATAGGCGAGGTCGCGAGCGACTTCGACGGCCTCGTTCTCGCCGAGCCGGTGTTCGGAGACCAGGCGCGCGAGCCAGACGCAATCGATGCGGCGCGCAACGTCGTGACGCGCGGGGATGGACAGGAACGCGCGCGTGTCGTCGTTGAAGCCCACCGTATTGTAGAAGCCCGCGGTCTCGGTGACATACTCGCGGAAGCGCAGCATGCCTTCGGGGCTGTCGAAGAACCACCAGGGCGGCCCGAGCCGCAGACAGGGATAATGCCCGGCCAGCGGAGCCAGTTCACGGCTGTAGGTGGTTTCGTCGAGCGTGAAGAGGATGATGGTCAGGTTCTTCTCGTTGCCGTAGAGCTCAAGCAGCGGCTGCAGCGCGCGAACATATTCCGTCGGCATGGGAATGTCGGCACCCGTGTCGCGGCCGTACTTCTCATAAACCTTCCGATTATGGTTCCGGTAGGCGCCAGGGTGGATCTGCATGACGAGCCCGTCTTCGACGCTCATGCGGGCCATCTCGCTCAGCATCTGCGCGCGGAACAGTTCGCGCTGCGCAGCATCGGCGCGGCCGCTCAGCACCGCTTCGAAGAGGTGCACCGCCTGCCCGCGATCCAGATGAGCGGTTTGCGCCGTGGGGTGTCCGTGATCGGTGGCCGTGCCGCCGAGGGCCTTGAACCGTTCGCGCGCACTGGCGAGCGCCGCGAGGTAACCGCCCCAGGCGCTGGTATTTTCGCCCGTCATGTTGCCGAGCTTCGCAACGTTTTCGGCGAATCCCGTGAAGTCGGGATCGACTACCGAATCGGGGCGGAACGTCGGAACGATACGCGCCTTCCAGCCGGAATCGCGGATCGCCTGGTGATATTCGAGCGAGTCGAGGGGCGAGTCCGTTGTCGCCAGCACTTCAACGTTGAATCGCTCGTAGAGGGCGCGGGGCAGGAACTCCGGCGTGCGCAGCCGTTCGGAGATGACGTCGAAGTAGAGGTCGGCGGTCGCGGCCGACAGGCGCTCGTCGAGACCGAACAATTCGTGGAATGAATAATCGAGCCACATCCGCGTGGGCGTTCCCCGGAACAGGTAGTAGTTCTCGGCGAAAATGCGCCAGACGCGGCGGGGATCCTTCAGTTCGGCGACGCCAATCTCCAGGTCGTCCATAGAAATGCCCTGGCTGTAAAGCATGCGGTAGATGTAGTGGTCGGGCTGGACGAACAGCTTCGCGGGATCGGGGAAGGGTTCATTCTTCGCGAACCACGCGGCCTGGGTATGGCCATGGGGGCACATGAGGGGCAGGTCGCGAACCTCAGCGTAGAGCCGCCGGGCGATTCCGCGCTGGGTGGGCTCAGCCGGAAAGAGACGGTCTTCATGCAGAAGGGAGACGGTTTGGGTGGGCATGGGTGAGGTTGACCTCCTCAATAGTTACTACCGATTGTCCCGGCAGTGGTCCGACCACTAGAATACACCGCAGGGGCGTCTCTTTCGGTGGTAGTTTCTTGCATAACAGAAGTACCACGTCGTGTGGGCCGCTTTATCTCGCCATGAGGGACGTTTCGCGGTGAGCGAAGCCCGGCAGGGAGCGAATTTATGTCCAAGAATGACACGCACATGACCATGCGAGTGGTCAACCACATCCGAAACATGATCGAAACGGGTGGGTTGCAGCCGGGCGATCGCATTCCGCCGGAGCGCGAATTTGCGCGCAAACTGCGCATCAGCCGTGCCAGCCTGCGCACCGGCATCGGCTATCTCGCAGCCATGGGCGTGATGGATGTACGGCACGGCGTGGGGACTTTTGTAGCAGAAGGGCCGCCGGAGATCGGCAAGTCGTCGCTGAGCCTGCTGGGCGCGCTGCACGGGTTCCAGTCGTGGCAGATGTTTGAGGCGCGGCGCATTCTGGAGAGCGAACTGGCAGCGCTCGCCGCGGAGCGTGGGAAGGAACAGCACTTCACTGCTCTGTCAGAAGAAGTCGCCGAGATGTATGCGACGGTCGACAACCCGATAGAGTACCTGATTCACGACGTGCGCTTCCACCGGGTAATCGCACAGGCTTCGGGCAATCCGATTCTCGCTGCCCTGATGGAGACGATCACTTCGGCGCTCTATGACGAGCGGCGCAAGACGGCCGAGCGGTCACGCGATCTGCGGCAATCTGCCGACCTGCACCGCGAGATTTACAAGGCGATCCGCTCCCGGAATTCGCACGAGGCACGCGCGGTAATGGAGCGGCATTTGGCAATGGCGCAGTCGGCTCAGGCGCAGGAAGCGGCGGAGTCCGGCACCAACGGCCACGCGGCGGCCCCGCAGACGTCCGCGTCGGCGAAGCGGGGCAAGGCGAGCGATAAGGCCGTTTGATTCGAATTCGGGGGGCTTGGAACGTTACGAGCCGGTGCGGGCTGTCCGGGGGAGGACCCGGGCGGAGCGGACTGGTTTCTTCTGCGTGCGCACCAGTTTCGGCTCAGGAGCCTCTTCGACGCCGGACCGGCGGTCCATCCATTCCTCGAGCCGCGACTTGCGGAAGCGCCAGCGGTTTCCAAGTCGGAACGCGGGAATAAACCCCGTTGCTGCATAGCGATAGAGGCTGTCGGCGCTGATGCCCAGGTAGTGGGCGGCTTGGCGGATGTCCATGACTTCGCGCGTCTCGGCGGATACGGCAGGTGAGGGTTTCACGAGTCCTCCGGTCAACTGGGCATCGCAATGTATACCACAGGCAAGGTCGGCAAAGAAACAGACATTTGCCAGGGAAACCGGAAAAGAAACCCTGAAGCGAGGAACCCCATGTCTTCCCAGGCGGGAGACATGGGGCACCCGGCGCGCAGTGATCGGGTTAGAGCTTAGGCTCGAGCGAGTTGATGATCGAGAGGAAGCTGTCGTCGAGCGTGCGGTTCTTCGAGATGGCTTCGGCCAGCGGAATGTCCTCGATTTTGGTCCCGTGAAGGACGACCAGGCGCCCGAACTTGCCCTGGTGCACAAGATCGATCGCGGCCAGGCCGTAACGGGTGGCCAGCATGCGGTCGTAGGCGGTTGGCGTCCCCCCACGCTGGGTATGTCCCAGGTTGACGGACCGGGTTTCGAAACCAGTTTTCTTCTCGATCTCCTCGGCCAGTGCTTCGCCGATCCCGCTGAGCCGCGCGTGGCCGAAGGAGTCCACCTTCGTTCCCCTGGTGGCCTGCTCGCCCGATCCGGGCAGCTTGGCGCCTTCGGCGACGACGACGATGCCGTAGTTCTTGCCGCTCTCGTAGTTCTTCTTCAGGATCGCGCAGGTGTGATCGAGGTCGATGGGCTTCTCGGGGACGAGGACGACGTGCGCTCCGCCGGCGACTCCGGCGGTGAGGGCGATCCAGCCTGCATCGCGTCCCATCACTTCACAGACAATGACGCGCTCATGCGAGGCGGCGGTGGTGTGCAGGCGGTCGACGGCTTCGGTCGCGATCATGACGGCGGTGTCGAAGCCAAAGCAGACATCGGTGCCGTTCAGGTCGTTGTCGATGGTCTTGGGTACGCCCACGCCCGGGACCCCGGCCTGAATCAGCGCGTTGGTGACGGACTGCGTATCGTCGCCGCCGAGGGCGATGAGGGCGTCAATCTTATTCGCCTTGAGCACCTGCACACACTTCTCAATGCCGCCTTCGACTTTGCGGACGTTGGTGCGCGAGGTGCGCAGGATGGTGCCGCCCTCCTTCAGAATGCCGTCGACCCTCTCCAGGGTTAGCGGGACGGTTTTGTTTTCGAGAACGCCGCGCCAGCCCTCCAGAAATCCGACGAACTCGTCACCATAGTGAGTGATGCCCTTCCTGACCACCGCATGAATCACCGCATTCAGACCAGGGCAGTCTCCGCCGCCCGTCAGCACACCGATACGCATCGTCTTTCGTCTCCCTGTTTTTGGATTATTTGTGTTCGCCGGCGCTCGTGTGAGGCGTCCGGGGGTGAACCGCGCTCGTTGGCGCCGGATGACAAACACTGACCCAAGGCCATGATACTGGCCGCCCTGGGCGCGTTCAAATGACCGAAATAACCGGCGCAGAGCGAGAGAGTTGATCGCTTTGGTCCGCTGTCATGGTTGTGCAAGGCGCAACCGTTAGAATCCGCTTATGTCCCTTCTCAAAGTGATCCTGCTTGCCATCGTGCAAGGTTTGGCGGAGCTATTGCCGGTTTCCAGTTCGGCGCACGTGGTAGTTGCAGAAAAACTGATGGGGATGGACCCTTCGGCGCCGGCGATGACGCTGCTGCTGGTGATGCTGCACACGGGAACGATGTTCGCAGTGATCGTCTACTTCTGGAAACAGTGGCGGGAGACGTTCTTTTCCAGTGCGGAGAAGTTCAAACGGTTTGCCTGGCAGGCGATTGTGGCGACGGCGCTCACGGGCGTTCTTGGCCTGATCCTGATGAAGATCATTGAAAAGACGCTCTTCAAGGGCGCGCCGCACGCGCAAATCGAAGACCTGTTCGGACAGCTGCAGATCGTGGCGCCGGCTCTGCTCGCCGCCGGCATTTTGATTCTTGTTGCGGGGCTGAAGGAAGGGCGCGTGCCGGACGAGAAGGAATCTCCGGAGATCACGAGCGGGCAGGCCGGGATGATCGGCGCCGTGCAGGGGCTTTGCCTTCCCTTTCGCGGATTTTCGCGCTCGGGTGCAACGATCTCGGTGGGCATGCTGCAGGGTATTCAGAAGGCGCGGGTCGAGGCCTTCAGCTTCGCGCTGGCGGTGATCCTGACGCCTCCGGTGGTGGGACGCGAAGCGCTGCGCCTGCACCATGCGAGTCACGGCGGATTTGGAGCGGCGGCATTTCCCAGCCTGCTGGGGGCAGTGTTTTCGTTCCTTGCGGGACTGGTAGCGCTGCGATGGCTCAGCGCCTGGCTGGAGCGGGGACACTGGTACTACTTTGGGATCTACTGCATCCTCGCGTCGGGTGTCGTGTTCGCATTGCATCATGCCGGATACTGATCGCGCCGTGCGCTCTCCGGCGCTGCAGCCCGCGTAACAGGCATCCCCGGCGGAACCGAGTCCCTTCCAAGGGCGCATGAGCGACCGTGCGCGCATGACCGGACAGGTTGCCTTTCTGACGGTTGCGCTCGCAGTTTTCTGGCTTGCATTTGTCGCGAATCTCACCGCGGACGACCTGCTGCTCGGGATTCCGGCGCTTCTTCTGTCGGTCGGCTTTGCGTTCTTCGCCATTCGCAAGCTGCCGATCCGCTTCCAGCCGAAGCTTCGCGACGTCATACAGGTCTGGCGATTGCCCGGTGATGTGGCGGTCGACGTTGTCCTGGTGCTCTGTGTGCTTCTGCGGGATTTTGCGGGCAGGCGGGCGCCTTCCCTCTTTCGCGCCGTATCCTGGCCGGCGGTCGAGGACACACCGCGTGCCACGGCGCTGCGTTGTCTGGCGATTGCGTACACGACCGTGTCGCCCAATTGCATCGTGATCGGCATCGACCGCGAGCGGGGCCAGTTCTTCTTCCATGAGCTCACTCGCAGCGCGGTACGCAGGATGACGCGGAACCTCGGCGCAGGCGGTGGCGCATGAATTTCTGGATGCTGATGGCCACAGCCACCGGGGCCTCTCTTATCCCCTGCGCGTGGACCTGCCTCCGTGGCTCTCCGGAGCGGCGTCTTGTCGGTCTCGAGATGACAGCGCTGGTCATCACGATCGTCATGGTGTTGGTGACGGTGGGTGAAGGACGCCTGCCCTTCATGGACATTCCCCTGGCGCTCGCCGTGCTGGCATTCGGCGCGGGCCTGGTATTCGCGCGGTTTCTGGAGAAGCACTTGTGAGCGTGCGCGCAATTGCGATTGACAGCCTGCTCGCTTGTACCTGCCTGAGCTGCTGGCTGGGCGTTCTGGGCATGGTGCGTATGCGCGATGCGTATCAATCGCTCCACTACCTTGCCATTCCCGCCGTCGCTGGACTCATTTCGCTTACGCTCGCGATTGTTCTGCAGACGGGATGGAGCCAGGCGTCGTGGAAGTGCGGGATCATCTTCGCCATCATGATTGCTTCGAACTCGGTAGGCACGCATGCGGCGGCGCGCGCTTTTCGCCAGCGGCAGAAAGGTCACTGGCAACCGAAGCCGGAGGATGCCGAGGTGGAGTTCCTGGGAGGCAAGCCGCAGGCATGATGATCCTGGGGAGTGGTCTTCTTGCGTTGATTGCGGTCAGCGCGTTCGTGATTGTCCGCACAGACGACGTCACGAACCAGATCATCGCGCTCTCGTTCTACGGCCTTCTCTTCGCGCTGATGTTCTTCATCTTTCAGGCTCCGGATGTGGCGCTCTCCCAGGTGACGGTGGGGGCGATTGCGCTGCCGCTGATGGTGATGCTGGCTATCACGCGCATGAAGCATCGCGAGGAGCTGAACAAGCGGAAGCAGGAGAAGAGCCGATGACGCCGAAGATTCGCCTGCTGGTCTTCCTCGTCGGCGCCGTCGGTCTCGGCGCCGTCTACTGCGCCGGTGCGCGCAACATGCCGCCATGGGCGGAGTATCGAGGCCCCTATGGGGACGTGATCGCCAGCCTGGCGGTCTTCGAACGCCACGCTACCGATACCGTCAACGCCATCACCTATGACTACCGCGGCTTCGATACGCTGGGCGAGGAATTCATCCTGTTCAGCGCGGTTACCGGCGTGATGCTTTTGCTGCGGCCGGAGAAAGCCGAGCAGAAGAAAAGGAACGAGGAGAGCAACGAGAATCCGCAGTCGTTTCAGGATGCCGCTGCGCTCAGCGAGACCGTACAGGTGTTCACCACCGCTCTGTTCGGATTCTCCGTCCTGTTCGGCGTCTACATCGCGACGCACGGACAATTGACACCCGGTGGAGGATTCCAGGGCGGTGTCATCATCGCAGCGGCACCCATGCTGCTCTACATTGCGGAGAACACCGACGCGTTCCGCCGCATCGTCTCCCATCCTATTGTGGAGTTCTTCGAGGGATTCGGAGCGTCGCTGTACGCGCTGATCGGCTTTGTCGCGCTGATCGCCGGCGCGCCATTCCTCACCAACGTGCTGCCGCTGGGCCAGACCGGCGACGTCTTCTCGTCCGGGACCATTGGGCTCATCAGCACGTGCGTTGGCGTCGAGGTCGCGGCGGCCTTCATCCTTGTCACCTACGAATACCTGCGCGAGATTCTTTCGCGCGAGCGAGACCAGGAGCGCTGAGCATGCTGGATCATTACCCCTACTACGTGGCCGCCTGGATTTTTCTGTGCGGACTGTATGGCATCGTGCGCAGCCGCCATCTGGTGCACACCGTCATCAGCCTGGCCATTCTGCAGACCTCCACCTACGTTCTGCTGCTGGCGATCGGCTTCAGGAAAGCCGGGTACGCACCGATCTTTGCCGACATCTCGCCGGGCGTCGTGACGGTGGATCCGGTGGTGCAGGCGCTGATGCTGACCGATGTGGTTGTTGAGGTGACGGTGATTGCGCTCCTGCTGGCCATGGTCGTGAAGGCGCACGAGCAAGGCGGCACCACCAGTCCCGACGACCTGCGGTACATGCGAGGCTGATCCCGCTGATGCTCTCGCCCGCCCTGTTTGTGGCTGTGCCCCTGACTGTCGCTGCGATGGTCGCCGCCGTTCGCGATCTGCTGCCGCGCTGGATTACGGACCTGGTCGCAATCCTCACTGCCGGATTCAACTTCGTCGTTGCCGGCCTGTGGACGCTGCATGCAATCCATCAGACGCAGGTCTACTGGTTCGGCAACTGGTTCCCGCGCGGGCACATGGTGGTGGGCGTCGGCTTCGTCATGGACGGCCTGGGCTGCGGCCTCGCTTCGCTGGCCTCGCTGCTCACGCTGCTGGCGCTGATCTTCTCGTGGAAATACGTCGAGAGCGGCCAGCGGCACTATCACCCGCTGATGCTGGTGTTTATGGCCGCGATGTGCGGCTTCTCGGTGACGGGTGACATCTTCAACCTGTTCGTCTTCTTCGAACTGATGAGCACCGCAGGCTTCGCGCTCTGCGGCATGAAAACGCGGGAGCCGGCGCCGCTGGCCGGCGCCTTCAACTTCGCCGTCACGAATACGATCGCGGCATTCATGGTGCTGACCGGGATTGCCCTGCTCTACTCCGCGACGGGTGCGCTGAACCTGGCGCAGATGGGCCTGCTGCTTGCCGGCCGGCACGATCGCCTTGTGCTGGCGGCGCTCGTCTTCATTGCGACGGGGTTTCTGGTGAAGGCGGCGACGGTTCCGTTTCATTTCTGGCTGCCGGACGCGCACGCGGTGTCGCCGACGCCGGTCTGCGTACTGTTCTCAGGACTGATGGTCGAACTTGGGCTCTTCGGAGCTATGCGTGTGTACGCGACTGTGTTCCAGGGCTGTGTAGCGACGACGCATTTGCACTGGATCTTCGTCGCGTTCGGCGGGTTCTCGGCGCTCTGGGGCGCGATGATGTGCTTTGCCGAGCATCACCTGAAGCGGCTGCTCGCGTTTTCGACCGTGAGCCACACCGGACTGATGACGCTGGCTTTTGGGCTGTGGTCAAAAGATGCGCTGACCGGACTGTTTGTCTATCTGACCGCACATGCACTGGTGAAGTCGGGACTGTTCTTCACCTCCGGCGTGATGCTGCATCGCTTTCGCACGATCAGCGAGCCGGCTCTCTTTGGCCGCGGCAAGGGACTGAGGTGGACTGGCATGGTCTGGTTTCTCGGCGGGCTTGGCCTGGCCGCCGCGCCGGGGTTCTCGCTTGAGATGGGCGAGACCATGATCACCTCGCATGCCCATTGGGCCGAAGCAATCTTCATCGTTGCCGGAGCTTTGACCGGCGCGGCCGTGCTGCGCGTGGGTCTGCGCGTATTTCTGGGAATGGGCGATCGCGGCCCCAGCGACAGGTCCGCCGAGGTGGATGAAATGCCGGAGACCTCCGAGGTGGCTCAGCGGATTAACTGGTCTCTGTTCACGCCGGGTCTGCTGTGCATTGGCGGCTCGATCGCGCTGACATTTTGGGACAGGTTCACGGATGCGGTGTGGTCGTCATCGATCCGGTTCATGGATTTCCGCAGCTATGCGCTCGCCGTGTATGGGCACGCCGTGCCGCTGGCGATGCTCGCGGCTCCGCATGACGACGAGAACCTGGCGATGGCCCTGGCATGCCTGCGGGTAGTGCTCGCCGTCAGCATCGCGCTGTGGGCGGTGCTGCACCTGAAGCTTCCACGCACACTGCGCTGGCCTTCGTTTTTGGAAGGCTCGATGCGGCCGGTGCGGCAGTTGCAAAGCGGGCATCCGGGCGACTACGTCGCGTGGCTCACGCTTGGCGTGGCTGTCTTCGGCGCTGCCGCGTTCTGGCTGGGCTTGTAGTCCGGCAGCCCCCGCCGTTACTCTTCGGTTCTGCGGAGGACTGGATGGATCGAAGGAAGTTTGTCGCGGGTGGGCTGGTTGCTGCTGGTTCCGCGGCACTGCCGCGGTCGCGGAGTGCGAGCGGGCTGTCGCTGCCAGAACCGACACCAGGCTCCGGTCTCGATCTGATGCGGCATCGGTTCGGCGTGAACTACACGCCGTCGCACAACTGGTGGTTCTGCTGGAACGACTGGAATGCCGACCCGATCCGGCGCGACCTGGATGCGATTGCCGCGCTCGGGGCCGATCATCTGCGGCTGATGCTGATCTGGCCCTTCTTCCAGCCCAATCCGCGGTGGGTGAGCCCGGCGCATCTGAAACGGCTGGACCAGCTGATCGCGCTGATGGGCGAGCGCAGGATGGACGCGCTGGTGACCGTCTTTACGGGCCAGCTCAGCGGGTGGTATTTTCTGCCGCCGTTCACGCCGCGTCCAGGATCGCAAATTTCCGCGGGTGAGGATTTCTTCACCGGT
>DATEPN010000193.1:0-13274 GCA_035273225.1 Acidobacteriaceae bacterium
CATCTGGGAAGCCGCCGAATTTCTGAACACGCTGGTCGATGACAGCGATCCTGACACCGACCTGACGCAGATCGAGCACCTGCTGCAGACCTCCGAGGCGATCCGCCGCGACGGGCATCCGCGCTGGATGGTGCTGACCGGCTTCCTGCACGACCTGGGGAAGTGTCTCTGTCTCTATGGCGAGCCGCAGTGGGGCGTCGTCGGCGACACCTTCCCGGTGGGTTGCGCGTGGTCCAAAGAGATTGTCTTCTACGAGTACTTTGCTAAGAACCCGGATCGTAACGTGCCTGAGTACCAGACGCAGTACGGCATCTACGAGCCGAACTGTGGCCTCGAGAATGTGCACATGAGCTTCGGGCACGACGGCTACATTGCGAAGGTCATGGAGCCGTATCTGCGGGACGAGGCGCTCTACATGCTGCGCTTCCACTCCTTCTACCCGTGGCATCGGCACGGCGCGTACGACTATCTGTGCAATGAGAAGGATCGGGCCATGATGGAGTGGGTGCTGAAGTTCAACCAGTACGACCTGTACTCGAAGGGCCACTCCAAGCCCAATCTGAAGGAACTGAAGCCGTACTACGACGAGCTGTTCGCGCAATTTCTCCCGGCGAAGGTCGCCTGGTAGCGCACGACGCTGCTGGTCTGAACCGGCGTCAGTAGGTGCCGAGCTTAATCTGCACAACCTGCGGCAGCGTTCTGAAATTCAGCCCGCGGTCGGTTTGGGCGCCGTTCCAGATGCGCGCCGGTTTCCACGTGTCTCCTTCGTAGTTGCCCTCTTCTGCGCGCAGAATTTGCATGTGGCCGCTGGCTCCCGGCGCGCGCAGGAAGGTGACGCGCGCGTCGATGCCGGTGACGAGAAACTCGTCCGGCCCCATCTGGATGACCAGAGCGCGGCCGCTGTGCTGCTGCGTTCCGGGCGGCTGTTGTTCGCCGTCGCGCTGGGGAAAGCCGAAGCCGACCAGCGCCTGCCAGGGGCCGAAGTCGAGCCTCTCGTCCGGCTTGCCTTCTTCTTCGACGGCGGTTTTCAGTCTGCCCTCAAAATTAGCTTTGGCGATGACGCGATCCATCGGACCGAGTAGCTGGTAATTGGCCGCGTGCGCCTTCGGTACATCGCCCGGCTTCAGCGTCCAGGAGGTCTGGTCGGTGCCGAAGGGCGAGAAGCCGATGGCGCCCATGCCAAGCGCGTAGAAAAGCTCCGGGGCAAAGGCGTCGCCCGAGCCGGTCTCCGGAATCCAGAGGGCGTTGTCGTTGCGGTGGTACGTCGAGAGCACCTCCTTCTCGACGTCACGCTCCGCGCTGTAGAGATCGGGGCCCAGGACGGAGATCTCCGGAGCCGCCGCCTTCCACACCGGAATCATCGTCTGCACCGGGCCGCCGCTCGGATAATTCAGGCCCGGCATCTGACGCCCGCGAATCTGATAGCCGCGCGGGTACTGGATCCACACATTGCAGTACATCGGGATGTCGAACTGCGCTTTGCCGGCCTTCGCCACTTCGTTGATGTAGTGCGCGACCGACCACGCCTGAAACGTCTCGTCGGCATCGGGACCGAAGACCTGCTGCCACGTGCCGGGCTGCTTGTGCAGCGCCGCGAGCAGCGGCTGCGGCACCTGTCCGGCGAATTCGCGATTCGCCGTGGCGGAGTGGTCGCGCACCGCGCCAATGGCTCCCGACTCATTCTCGACCTGCACCATCAGCACGGTGTGCTGGTTCGCGTCGATGCCGGCGAGGTGATGCATGAGCGCGGAGAAGGCCTTCCTGTCCGCGTCGAGATTCGCAGGCGCATTCGCCGACAGCACCTGAATGGGTTCGCCGCGCTCGTCAATCATGCGCGGATAATGCGCCGTGTCCGTCTTCACCCACTCCGGCGCATAATGCATCTCGCCGTTTTTCCACGTGCCAAACCACAGCAGCACCAGATGCACATGATGCGCGCGGCTCTGGTTCACCAGCATGTCCACGGTGGAGAAGTCGAATTGCCCCGGCTGCGGCTCCATCTGCTCCCAGTAGACCGGCGCTTCGACGGTGTTGGCGTGCATGCCTTCGACCGTCGGCCACACATCGGGCATGGTCGCAGGCCACGAACTGGAGTTGTTGATCTGGCCGCCGAGGATGAGATACGGCTGGCCATCGACCATCAGTGCATAGTGGCCGTTCTGTTCGACGATGCGGGGAGCGGACGTCTGCGCCGAGAGAGTCGCGCAGCAGAGGCACAGCATGGCAAGAGACCAGCGGACGGATCGCATGTTGGAAGTCCTCGAAGAATGCGTGGGAGTGGCCCGGAGCCATCATAGTGCGCAGAGAACCGCACAACGCAGAGGTCCGGCGCACACCGCAGAAATTCTATCGTCAGGGATGGAGAGGAACCATGCCGGGTGAGGACGGATGATCCGTACGCCGCGGCCGGCGGCGAGCCGGCCACGCACATTGCACGCGAGCCGCCGTTAGTCGCTGGTCTTCGCCGAGTCGCTCGAGAACTCAGTCGGAATCTGCAACTCGATCATGGAATATTTCGTGCCATTGCTTGCGGTTTTGAAAGCGACGATGTGCTGATGGTGTTTCGAGCCGGCGCGCAGCGTGAGGCCGCTGTCGCCGCCGCCGTAATCCTTGCCGTTCACGTTTACATGACCGTGATGGCCTTCGTCACGGCAGGTGAGACCCTGGCTGGTCGTCGTGGGGGTGCCGACCGGCTGGTTGCCGTCGCACTCGATCACGTCGCCGAAGCGCCCCATCTCTTTTTTGTAGTACGCGAGCACCTTGTCCTGCGGATCGGCCGTCGTGTAGGTGACCACCTTCACGCGCAGCTGAAACTGGCCAAAGCCCATGTGCACGTCCGCGGACTTATCGCCCTCGCCCTGGGGAGCGACCTGCGCGCCCGGATAAACCGGCAGACCCAGGTCGGAGGCGGCAGTCTGATCGGAGCGCACGTGCAGGCCGCCAAAGGGCGTTTCGACCTTGACGTTTTTGTCTTCGCCGTTCTTGCCTTTCTGCACCTGGACGTGACAGCCCGCCGCAGACAGCAGCAGGACGGTCAGCCCCGTGAGGATGAATGTCTCAGACGCAACGCGGTGTCTCATGGCATTTCCCCTTCTAAGGAACAATACGCCAGGTCGCCGGTGCTGGTTCCGAGTTGTGCGTATAGGCGAGAACTAGAGGCTGCCGAAGATCGGCGCGCCGCCGGGGCGGGCGGCCGCATGCGGCGTCGCTCCCAGCAGCATCGGAAGCTGGTCGGCCGTGAGCGGACGTCCGTAGAGCCATCCCTGTGCGAGCGAGCAGCCCATCTGCAGCAGCAGGCCCTCCTGCTCTCTGGTTTCGACGCCCTCTGCAAGGGTCACAAGACCGAGGCTGTGGCCGAGGCTGATGACGGCGGAGACAATCTTCCGGCTGTCCGGCCGCACGATCATCTGCTCGATGAAGCTGCGATCCACTTTGATCTGGTCGAAGGGCAACGCCATCAGGTGGCGGAGGCTGGCATAGCCGGTGCCGAAGTCGTCGATGGCCAGGCGGCAGCCCATTCCTTTGATTTCCTGGGCGATGCTCAGGGCCTGATCCTCATTGTCGAGAATGGCGCTCTCGGTGATCTCAATGATCAGCCGGTTGAGCGGGATGCCGGCGAGAACCGCGGCCTCGCGCAGCTGCGTGGGCAGGCTGCGGTAACGAAGCTGGATGGGCGAGACATTGAAGGCGATGCTGAAGTGCCCGGGCAGGATCGCGGCGGAGCGGAAGGCCTTGCGCAGGATCTCGCGCGTGAGAATGCCGATAATGCCGAGTTCTTCGGCGACCTGAATGAAGTTGCTGGGCAGAATCAGGCCGAGACTCGGATGGCGCCAGCGCGTGAGCACCTCGAATCCGGTCAGGCGCATGGAGCGCAGATCGATGACTGGCTGAAAGCATGGCACAATGGCGTCGCTTTCGATGGCATGCCGTACTTCCTGCTTGTTCACGACCATGCCCGTCATCTTGCATCACTTGGGCGAAGATGAAAATCCCCAAAATGGAGACACAAGAGTAACTGGGAGCCAGTTTATGCAGTGAAATGGTGCAACTTTCGAGGCATGTACAGAAAACGTACGCGCCACGGTTACTTTTGATTGCTGCGGAAGACGCGCAGCGATCGACCTCCGAGGATCACCAGAGTATCGGGCACGACTTCAGCGAATGGATCGTCGATGTTTTCCGTGTCGAGGATCTGCATCCATGATCCGGCAGGCGCTTCGGGCAGGGTAAATTCGACGCCCTCGGCTGCCGCGTTCACCAGGATGAGGAAGCTGTTGTCGATGATCGGACGCCCGTCCTCGTCGCTGATGGCGAGCGTTTTGCCGTTCAGCATCAGGGCAAGTGCGCGATTCCAGCCGGTGTTCCACGCCTCGTCGGAGAACTCGCTGCCGTCGGTGTTGTACCAGGCGATGTCGCGCTCGAGCGAGCCGCGAATCACGCGATCCTGAAAGAACTTGCGCCGGTGCAGGTTGGGATGATCGAGGCGCAGGTGGATGAGCTTCGCCGTGAACTCGCGCAGCCGCTGCTGCTCCGGGTTCAGGTTCCAGTCGAACCAGCTGATCTCGTTGTCCTGGCAGTAGGCGTTGTTGTTGCCGTCCTGCGTACGCGCGATCTCGTCGCCGCCGCAGAGCAGCGGCACGCCCTGAGAGAAGATCAGCGTGGCGAGAAAGTTGCGCATCTGCCGCTCCCGCAGCGCATTGACCTCAGGATCGTCCGTCGGCCCTTCCACGCCCATGTTCCAGGAATTATTGTCGTTCGCGCCGTCGTTGTTGTTCTCGCCGTTCGCTTCGTTGTGCTTCTCGTTGTAGCTGACGAGGTCGTTGAGGGTGAAGCCATCGTGGGCGGTAACAAAATTGATGGATGCATACGGTCTGCGGCCATCCATTTCGTACAGGTCGGAGGAACCGGTGAGGCGGTAAGCGAAGTCGGACAGCTGGTCGCCGTCGCCTTTCCAGAAGCGGCGCACGGTGTCGCGGTAGCGGCCGTTCCACTCCGCCCAGAGCACAGGGAAGTTGCCCACCTGGTAGCCACCGGGCCCGACGTCCCACGGCTCGGCAATGAGCTTCACTCTGTTGATGATCGGATCCTGGTGAATGGTGTCGAAGAAGCTCGACAGGCGCGAGACAGCATGCAGTTCGCGCGCCAGGGCGCTGGCCAGGTCGAAGCGGAAGCCGTCGACGTGCATCTCGGTGACCCAGTAGCGGAGCGAATCCATGACCAGCTTCAGCACCTGAGGATTCATCGCGTTCAGCGTGTTCCCGGTGCCGGTGTAATCCATGTAATAGCGGGGAGCTTCGCGCACCTGGCGGTAATAGGTGGGGTTGTCAATGCCCTTCATCGAGAGGATCGGCCCCATGCGGTTGCCTTCGCAGGTGTGGTTGTAGACCACGTCGAGGATGACCTCGATGCCGGCGCGATGCAGCGTCTTCACCATCTGCTTGAATTCGGTGACCTGTTGGCCCATGTCGCCCGAAGAGCTGTAACGCGACATCGGCGCGAAAAAGCCGAGCGTGTTGTAGCCCCAGTAGTCGCGGAGCCCGCGCTCGAGCAGGTGGCCTTCGTCGATGAAGTGGTGCACCGGCAGCAGTTCGACCGCGGTCACGCCGAGTTTCTTCAGGTACTCGATGCTGGCGTCGCAGGCCAGGCCCGCGTAGGTTCCGCGCAGTTGCTCCGGCACGTCCGGATTGCGCATGCTGAAGCCGCGGACGTGGAGTTCGTAGATCACCGAGTCGGCCAGCGGCGTCTCCGGCGCGGTGTCGCCGTTCCAGTCGAAGCGGTCCTCCAGAACGACACACTTGGGAACGCCGTGCGCGGAGTCCTGCTCATCGAAGCTGGTGTCGTCGCCTGTCTCGACCTTGTACGGGTAGATGGGAGCCTTCCAGTCCACGTCGCCGGTGAGGGCTTTCGCATAGGGATCGACGAGCACCTTGTGGGGATTGAAGCGCAGGGCATTGTGCGGATCCCACGGCCCCTCTACGCGATAGCCGTAGCGCTGCCCGGGACGGATGTTGCGGATGAGCCCGTGCCAGACAAAGGCGGTGCGCTCGCGCAGGCGGACGCAGTCGGTCTGGTTGCCCTGTTCGTCGAAGAAGCAAACGTGGACAGCCGTGGCATTTTCTGAAAACAGGGCAAAGTTCGTGCCTCTGGCATTGGGCGTGGCGCCCAAAGGCCAGGGTTTCCCAGGGAGCAGGGTTCGATCCATTGTTTGCTTTGTCTCTCGAGTGTTGGGGCTGTGTGGTGTCGGGCGGCGAACTGCAAACGGCTATCGATTCTTCAGATGCAGAAAAAGAATCACTGACTGTGCAGGCGCCGCGAGAAACCGGCGTACCGCACAGGAAACGCGAGGTGACCATCGAGTCGAGTGTTCGAGTTGCGCACGTAGCGCTCCCGGTCGGGATGTCGTACCGGTTTCTGCAGATCAGAACTGGTGGGCCCGGAGGGATTTGAACCCCCAACCAAGGGATTATGAGTCCCCTGCTCTAACCATTGAGCTACAGGCCCTATCTGCGTTGAACAACCGGCTCAGATACAGAGGTTTATATCCACTTAAATCTGGTATTTCAATCTGCCCTTTTGTGCTGGTGCCGGTTGCGTTCGTGCATCTGAGCCGAGTTCCACCATCTCGGATGGAAAGCATCTGTGGCCCTGCACAATCCGTATTGTCGCATCAACGATCGAGCCAGGCAGTCGAACGCCGAGGTCGTGCCGGCCGGTGCGCTTCGTTGCGCATTCGACCGTGTCAGAACGCAGCCATCCACGAGCGCTACACCTGCAGGACATCCCCATCGCGCGCGACCATCCTGTAGAGCACCGGGTCGACGAAGAATCCGAGGAAGAGACGCGAGAAGAGCCCGGCGACAATCACGATGGCAAAGGGCTTCTGTGTGTCGGAGCCGATCCCGGTGGACAAGGCGGCCGGCAACAGACCGAGGCAGGCGACGAGTGCGGTCATCATGATCGGCCGGAGACGCAGCAGGCAAGCTTCCATCGTCGCGGTGCGGATGTCCTTGTGTTCCCGCCTCAGCTTGTTGATGTAGGAAACAAGAATGACCGCGGTTTCCACGGAAACGCCCATCAGCGCCAACAACCCAAGTCCCGAGGAAACGCTGAAGGGCGTGTGGGTCAGCTTGAGCGCGATCAGCGCACCGACGGGTTCGGTGAGGATGACGCCCATTGCAATGGCGATGGGGAATTTGAAGTTGTCATAGAGCGCAAACAGGATCATGAAGATGATGAGCAGAGCCAGCGGCCCGATGATTTCCATCTGGTGCTTCGCCTGGAGAAGTTCACCGTACTCGCCGCCCCAGGCAATTCGATACCCTGGAGGCAGGCTGCGGGTGATGTCGGCGATGGCGCGCTGTCCATTTTCCACTGCGGTCTGCAGATCGCGTCCTTCGATGCTGTATTGCACGCCGATGTAGCGCGAGCTGTTCTCGCGGTAGATGAAGGATGCGCCGCTGGCTTCATGGATATTCGCCAGCTCGCTGAGCGGGATCTGCTGACCGGACGGCGTTCCTACCAGAAGATTGCCGATCTCCCGGGGATTCTCGCGGAATCGCGGCTCCATACGCACGACGAGGTCGAACAGCTTCTCGCCCTGGATGACCTGCGTTGCAGCCTGACCGCCGACGGCAGCCTGGACGATCGCTTCCACATCCGCCACATTGATGCCATAGCGGGCGATCTTGTCACGATCGACATCGATAAGGAGGCTCGGCTGCCCTAACTCGCGTACGACGGTGAGCTCGGTGAACCCGGGAACCTGGGAGAGGCGGCGCTTGATTTCCAATGCCTGGCTCTGGAGTACGTTCAGGTCGGGCCCGTAGATCTTGACTGCCAGGGCGCTCTTTAAGCCGGTGAGCGCCTCATCGACCGCGTCTTCCGCGGGCTGCGTGTAATTGAAGATCACACCGGGAAAGGACTGCAGCTTTTTCTGAACGTCTTCCTCCAGCTCCCGTTTGTTGTGAATGGGCCCCGATCTCCAGGAGACGTCTGCGTACGGCTTCAGGCCCACGTAGAACTCATCATTGAAGAATCCCGTCGGGTCGGTGCCGTCGTCGGGCCGGCCAAGTTCCGAGCCTACGTCAGTGACCATCGGATACTGCATGAGGATGTTGCGCACCTGCGGTGAGAAGCGGCTGGCTTCGTCAAAGGAAATGGTGTAGGGCAGGGTGGCGCGGATCCATAGCGCGCCCTCATCCAGATGCGGCATGAATTCGCCGCCGATAAAGGGCACCAGCAGGAGGGTGGCTCCGAAGATCGCCGTCGCCACGAGCAGGGTGATCCTGGGATGATTCAGGCACCACTCCAGCACGCCGGCGTATTTCCGTCGGACCCATTCGAAGGGCTTGTTCACCCGCTCGTGCACACCCCTTTTGAACCAGTACCAGCACATTACCGGCACGAAGGTCAGCGTCAGAATCAGGGAGCCCACCAGCGCGATAGAGACGGTGTCCGCCATGGGGCGGAAGAGTTTTCCGGAAGGTCCGGTGAGGGCATAGATGGGCAGATATCCGGCGATGATGACGGCGACCGAGTAGAAGATAGGACGGTCCACGTCTTTGGCCGCCTCAAGAATCACATCCATCAGGTTGTAGCTGGTGCCTTCGCGCTCTCCCAGGACGCGGAAAATGTTCTCGACCATGACCAGGGTTCCGTCGATCAGAATGCCGAAATCGATGGCACCAATGGACAGCAGGTTCGCAGCGACTCCCCGAGCATGCAGAAAGATGAAGGAGAAAAGCAGCGACAGGGGGATGGTGAGCGCGACGATGACGGCAGCGCGCAGGTTGACGAGGAAGGCCATCAGAACAATGAGGACGAGAATCATCCCCAGCACCATGTTGTGCTCAACGGTGTCGATGGTGAGCTGTACCAGATCGCTGCGGTCGTAGTAGGGGCGGACCCTGATATCGGGCGGCAGAATATTGTTATTGAGCTGCCGGGTTTTCGCCTCCACACCTTTCAGCACGTTCTGCGTCTGCTCGCCCCGGCGCATCATGATCACGCCTTCTACGGCGTCATTGGTCTTGTTGAATCCGAATTCTCCCAACCGCGGTGCATGCCCGATCGTCACCTCGCCGATATCTTTGATCCGGACCGGCACGCCGTTCTGCGATCCAACAACCACGTCGCCGATGTCGTTGGTATCGCGAATCAGCCCCAGCCCGCGCACGTAGTAAAACTGGCCGCCTTGCGAATAGAATCCGCCGCCGGCGGTGGAATTATTCGCCGACAACTGCTGGACCACCGCGGGCACCGTGACGTGGTAGGCGTAGAGCCTGGCCGGGTCGAGCAACACCTGGTACTGCATCACGGTGCCGCCAAAGCCCGAGTCATCCGCGACACCGGCGACCTGCTTGTACTGGCGGTCGATCACCCAGTCTTCATAGACTTTCAACTCCTGCGGCGTGCGATCCGGGCTTTGAATCACGTACCGGTACACAAGACCTGAGGGGCTGGTGAGCGGGGCCAGAGTCGGCGTCACGCCCGTGGGATAGGTGACTTCACTGAGCCGCTGAAAGACGACCTGACGCGCCCAGTAATCGTCCGTGTCATCCTGAAAGGTCAGGATGACGTCAGAAAGCCCGTACAGGGAGATGGATCGCATCACCGTCATCTTCGGGACGCCATCCATCTCCACCTCAGTCGGCACCGTCACCAGCCGTTCCACTTCTTCCGCTGCATGACCGGGCCACTGTGCGATGAGCTCCACCATCGGCGAGGACAAATCCGGGTAGGCATCCACAGGCATGTGGGAGAACGAAACGGCTCCGCCAACGATGATGAACAGAACCATCATCAGGATGAGGAATCGCTGCCGGAGCGCGAACTGAACGATGCGGTTGATCATGAAGCGGTCTCCTCAGTGCTGCAGCGAGTTGGCAAACTGCAGAAAGAGGCTGCCGTCGCCCACGACTTTGTCTCCAGGACTGATGCCTTTCAGGATCTGCGTCAGGCCATTCTCACTGGCTCCGGTTTCCACTTCGCGGCGGCCGAACTGATTCGCTCCGACCGCCACATAGATAAACGGCTGATTGTTCTCGTCGTGCAGCACGGAGGCGTTGGGGACAGCAATGGCGTTCGCGACTTTGCCGGCGGTCACCGTGACCGTGCAATACATGTCACGCTTGAGCTTCTCTCCGGGGTTATCCACGACAACGCGGGCCTGCAACGTGCGGGTGTTTGGGTCGAGAGCCGGCGAGATGTACGAGATGCGTCCGTGGAACGCTTTCGGATAGGCGTCCGTCTGAACCGATACGTCCTCGCCGCTGTGCACATAAGCCAGATCCGCCTGATAGACATTCGCAAGGACCCAGACGGTACTTAGGTCGGAAATGGTAAACGCCTGAGTCTGTCCGGCCTGAACCACCTGCCCGGGCGAAACCAGCCGCTCGACCACCTCACCGCTGATCGGCGCCAGCACGGGAATTTGCGCGGATGCTGCATTCGCGAGCTGGCCGGGATTTTTGATACCAAGGATCTTCATCCCCTCTTCTGCGGCATTCAGATCGGCTCGGGCCTGGTTCCGGTCGGATTCGGCCTGCTCCAGATCGCGCTGCGCAATCGCGTGGTGCTGATAGAGATCCTGCGCGCGCGCATAGTTCTTTTCGGACAGGCGAGACGCGTCAGCTGCTTTCAGGTAGGCGTCCAGCAGCTGCGAGTAATCCGGGCTGCTGACTTCTAGCATCGGCTCACCTTTGCGGACATGCTGCCCGGGAACGACAAGAATACGGGTCACCGGGCCGCCAACCTGGCTAATCACCGGGGTCGTGCTGAACGCGTTGTATGCGACCGTGCCTGTCAGCCGCAGAGTCCGCGTGAGGGTGGTCGGCTGGACTGTGACCACCTCAACGTGCGTCATCTGGTCTTCAGGAATCGTGAACAGCCGCGGCGTCTCGGATGAAGAGGCTCGGGACGCATAGGACGTCATTTGGGCTGCACGTTCCCGGTCTCGCGAACTGCAGCCTGCGACCGCGACGATGCAGACTGCAGCCACAGCGCAGGCATAGCAGCGCGGGAGTACGGTTCGGACGATCATGGCAAGCTCCTGGTTCCAACCGCTTCACGAAGCTGCTCAAGGGCGAGCAGATAGGAGGCCAGCGCCTGGCGATATCCGAGTTGTACCGAGCGGTAACTACGCTCCGCGTCGAGGAAATCGAGAAGGCTGGCGGCGCCTCGGTGGTAGGCGTAGTCGCTGATGTCGCGCGACTGCTGCGCCTCGGCCAGATATCCGGTGCGATACAGTCCAAGGATCGTGTCGTTGCTGCGGAGATTTTCGAAGGCGTCCCGGACGTCGGTCAGCACCTGCCCCTGCGCCGACTTTTCCTGTTCCTGAGCCTGGTTGATGGCATAGCCGGCGCGAGCGATCTCTCCCTGGTTGCGGTCGAAGATGGGCAAGGGCATCTGAGCAAAGAGCGAGATCTCGTTGAACTGGAGATGCGTGTAGTTGATCTGCCCCGTGATGTCACGCTTGCCAATTGACTTCTGCAGTTGGTACTGGCTGTTCGCGGCCGTCACCCCCTCTCGTGCGGCCCGCAGGTCCGGGCGGTTCTGCAGGGCCCTGGCCTCAAAGTCATCGAGGTTGCCGGGAACGGGTTGGTACGTGAACTCAGGAACCACATCGTAGTCCGCCGGCACTGACTCATATCCGAGCAGTTGCCGCAGATCCGAGAGCCCCTGCGCCCGAGCCAGCTGCGCCGCCGAAACATCCGACTGGAACTGCAGCATCTGTAGCTTGATCTTCAGCAGGTCGTCTTCGCTGATGTCGCCATCTTTGTATCGCGTCTCGGCGATCTGGACCGTATCCTGGAAGCTCTTCAGGTCCTGCTGGGCCAGAGCCAGAGTGGATTCCGCCAACTCCACATTGATGTACTGTGACGCAACGCTGAAGGCCAGAGCCCGCTCCGTGTCCGCTACCTGGAAGCGGGTCACCGCAGTGGCGTCTTTCGCCGCCTGCAGGCGGTGCTGCCGCTTCTTTCCCCGCTCAAACAAATAGCTCACGCCGAGATCGAACTGCGCGATGTTGTTCGTGTAATCGGAAGTGAACTGATCCGGCTGGAAAACGGGGAGGAAATCGGCGTCGGTGAACAGTACGGGATCGGGCCGCAGGTTGGCGGTGACCTCCTCCGCCTCGTTCTGCCGGATGGTGGTTCGCGCCGCCAGCAGGTTGTGGTTGTGCTGGAGAGCCAGCCGGATGGCATCGTCCAGAGAGAGAAGCTGGCTTGCCGGCTTTTGCGCCAGCGTCTGAGCGGGTGGACTGGGCGCGCTCTGCGAAGGCTGCGATTGTGCACCTGCGAAGGCAGGCAGCAAAGCCAGGGATACGAGAAATGGAATATGCCAACGTTGTAAACGCATGGGCAGTCAGCCTTTGAGCCAGGGCGAAGCAGTATGGGAGACGCGCCGAGAACGGCGCGGAGAACGACTAGCTCAAGGCGGGCGGGGCGCGGGCGGGGAGCCTCGGTGCGACTAAACGGGAAAGCGAGGTAACCTGCAACGGCTCCGGGCCATTGCCATCAGGGATGAAGATCTCCACACGAGCAGCAACCACCGCGGGTTCCACGGCCTGGTGGCTGAGGTGACAAATGGTGCAGTTCTCCGGAGAAGTATCGATGTGACGGTGCCACACTTCGCCCAGGGTCATCCCGATGACAAGAGCCAGAACGGCGATCGGGACCACCAGCCGCCAAATCGACTTTCGATCGGAGCCGTAGCCGGGCAATGTTGTTGTCCCTGAAGACACGCGAAATCAGTGTAAATCCACTGCTGGTGACTGTGCTGAGAATTTGGACGTATGAGCTCCTGGATTGGTCTCCGGCACAATCGGCATGCGGCGCTTCCGGACTTCAAACCTGGTACCGTGACCTCCATGGCCCGATTTGATCCGCGGCCGCGCGGAAGCAAGAAACGCGTATCCCAAGTCCGATGGGAAAGCGGCAGATCATCCATGCCGTCATCTTCATCGTGCTGATCATCGCGTTTGCCTATGGGTTGGAACCTGGATCGCGACCCATCACTTCGATTGAATCGTGGACTGCAAAGGGCGGTTACTCATCCATATGGTCCAGTTGATCCCCACTGCCCGCCTGTCCTCGCGCCGTTATTTCTTCAGCAGCGCCGGCCAGTTCAGCACCACCGTTATCGGCTCCGGCCTGGTCTGGCCTGCGGGCGTAATCATCAGGAATCTCTGCCCGTCCGGCGAAGGCACGTAAACGTTCCGCCAAAACGATAGCGGCACAAGCTGCGCCTGAAACAGCTCTTTGGGAATGCCGGCC
>DATEPN010000194.1:0-32463 GCA_035273225.1 Acidobacteriaceae bacterium
GATCACCTCTGCATTGCGCGGCTGCGCTCGCTGGTTGCGCGATGGGGACATCCACCGCGGGCGGCGTTCGACCGCGCAGTGTTCAACCCGGAGAAGGATGCGCCGCGGTACCCAGCGAGCGATCTGTATTCCCTGCTGGACCCGAGCCCGGCAAAAGCCGCGACCAATGCTTACGAAATGCACGAAGTAATCGCCCGCCTTGTCGATCGCAGCGAGTTTGATGAGTATCGGCCCGGCTATGGGCGGACGCTGATCTGCGGTTATGGGCGGATTGGCGGCTTTGCCGTCGGGATCGTCGCCAACCAGAAGCTTCCGCAGCCACAGACGAGTCATGCGGGCGAGAAGCGGGTCGAGTTCGGCGGGGTGATTTATCCGGAGAGCGCCGATAAGGCCGCACGCTTCATCATGGACTGCAATCAGAATCTGGTACCGCTGATCTTCCTGCACGACGTGAATGGGTTCATGGTCGGCCGCGATGCGGAGTGGAACGGGATCATCCGGTCGGGCGCCAAGATGGTGACGGCGGTATCAAATTCGGTGGTGCCGAAGATTTCTGTGATCCTGGGCGGCACGTTTGGCGCGGGGAATTACGCGATGTGCGGTAAGGCGTACGATCCCCGGTTCATCTTTGCCTGGCCGAGCGCGCGGTATGCGGTCATGAGCGGCGAGTCGGCGGCGAATACGCTGGTGGAGCTTCGCATTCGGCAACTGGAACGGGACGGACGCAAGCTGAGCGAGGAAGAGAAGCAGGAGCTTTTCGCGTCCACGAAGGCGACCTACGACGCGCAGATGGACTGCCGGTACGCGGCAGCGCGGCTGTGGGTGGACGCGGTCATCGACCCGGCGCAGACCCGAGAGGCCGTGTTGATGGCGCTCGAGGCGGCGGCGCTGAATCCTGAGGTGCCGAAGTTCAACCCGGGCGTGCTCCAGACGTGAAGTCGTGGCTGGCCCGTTATGGCCAGGAGTGTGACTTCCGAGATGCCTGTCGGCGCGCCTGCGGCACTGCGCTGCGAGCGCCGGGGTATGCTCGAGGCATGGCCTCCTCAACAGTTGTGAAACAGCGAAGTTCCGCTGGGGCGAAGGGACGTAAAAAGCGTTCCGCCGGCAAAAGCGCGGGGTGGAAGGCGCTCGTCCCGCTCCTGCTCTGCCTGGTTCTGACGCCGTTTGCTGTGCAGTCGGCCAGCATTCTCGCGCTCGAGGGGCCGAAGGCCTTTGCGCTGCTGTTCCCCTGGGTTGAGGTGGTGCGGAGCCCTGCCCTGCATATCCCGCCAGCGTGGCTGGGGACGCTCTCGCAGGGGATCATTTACCTCCAGTTCACTTTCTATGGGCTGCTGATGGCGCTGACGTTTCGCGCCGGGCGGTATCTGCGGGCGTTCATCATCGGACTGGTCGCCCATTTCAGCGGACTGCTTCTGGTCGTCGTGCTGGCGTATTTCTCAGCGAAGGGCTGAATGATCCTGGAAGGCGAACGCGGCCTTGTGATCGATCGACACGTGACGCATTTTATCGTTATGCTTTCTCCGCCTCTTGCGAAGGTGTTGTGCATCCAACGCATGGAACGCCATGTCTGACGCCGTACGTCGCGCGCATCTCGATCGAATCTTTCTCCTTCTGCTGACACCGCTGATGGCAGCAGCGCTGCCTTCGGTGCTGTACTGCGCGGTCGGCTTCCTGATGGGACTGCACGGCATGATCGCGGGCGACCCGGTGGTGCTTCATGTCCCGGCGGAGAACTTGTGGGACCGGTGCTTCCTGCTGCAGACGCACCTGATGCGCTGGATCTCGGAGTGGAACGCCCTCGCCACGCTGGCGGCAACAGCGTTCTTCGTCTTCACTCTGCTTCGGCCGCGCTGGCGGTACTGGACGGGGCTGGCGCTGATCCCCTACGGGCTACTGCTGTGCGCTGACTTCACCATGCGGTGGCATTCCACGATCCTTCCATGAACGACAAGGTCAAGATCATTGAGTGCCCCAGGGATGCCTGGCAGGGGCTGCCGAAGACCATCCCGGCGGAGGTGAAGGCCGATTACCTGCGGACGCTGGTGGCCGCGGGATTCCGACACATCGACGCGGTTTCGTTCGTCTCGCCGAAGGCGGTGCCCCAGATGGCCGACTCCGAGCAAGTGCTCGACTTCATGGATCCGCCGGACGATGTTGAGGTCATCGGCATTGTGGTGAACCAGAAGGGGGCGGAGCGGGCGATCCAGACTGAGGCAGTGGCGACGCTGGGATTTCCCTACTCGATTTCGCCGGAGTTCCTGCGGCGTAACCAGAACCAGACGCCGGAAGAGAGCCTGGATACGCTGGAGGCTGTCGGACAGGCAGCCTTCCAGGCGGGGGTGGGCATGGTGGCCTATATCTCGATGGCGTTCGGGAATCCGTATGGGGATCCGTGGAGCGCCGAAGAGGTGGTCGCCGCCTGCGATCTGCTGGCGGACACCGGGATTACCCATATCTCGTTGGCGGACACTGTGGGATTGGCGACGCCGGACAAGATTGCGGACACGGTCGGCGAGGTGCTGGACGCGATCGACCCGCGGCTTGAAGTTGGCGTTCACCTGCATGCGCAGCCGAAAGACGCGCCGGCAAGGGTAGCCGCGGCGTATCGCGCAGGGTGCCGGCGGTTCGACATGGCGATTGGCGGATTCGGCGGCTGCCCATTCGCACAGGATGCGCTGGTCGGCAACATTGCCACGGAACTGGCCCTGGCGGAACTGAGGCGGCTCGGGGCGGAGTTGCCCCCGCTCGCATCGCTGGACGGATTACGTGCCGCTGCCGGGGAGATTGAGCGGAAATACGGTCCGGTGCTTCAGTAGGTTTGCGAATGCAGACTGGAGGTGGTCCCGTCCGCTTCCCTTCCGACAGTGGAAGACCTGCGGTACGCGGCGCCGCGCTTCCAAAGCAGGAACTGGCGGCGACAGATTGCGCATTCCCACGGATAAAAGCCAAAGATCGGCCAGATGTTCCTGCGGAAATATCCGTGACGCGCAATGCGTGCCAGCTGCTCGTGACGGCATTTCGGGCAGCGCAGCTTCTTCTTCATCAGGGCCCTCAGCAACGGGGATGGTGTGGCGAACGATTCAAGACGAGCAGGTCCGAGGTACAGACGCGGCGTGCAGGGGATCAGGAGATTTGCTAACCAAGAGCTATCATCGCCGATAACTCAGCCGATTGTCAGCCCAATTTTTACAGTATGTTCCACAGGCTGCACATCGCCCGGGGCTGCTGCGCGTGGCTGGGTCCGGAAGCCCCGCAGCCAGTACACTAAGAGCGATGATTCCCACGCTTGAATGGACCTCAGAAGGCGTCCGGTTTCTGGACCAGACGCGGCTCCCCCTGGAAGAGACGTACGTACTGGCGACCGATTATCAGCAGGTTGCCGAGGTGATTACGACCATGGTGGTCCGCGGGGCTCCGGCGATCGGAGTATCGGCGGCGATGGGGCTGGCGTTGGGCGTACAGAAGAGCCAGGCGAAGACTGTGCAGCAGCTGCGGCCGGAGTTCGAAACGATGTGCGGGACGCTGGCGGCAACGCGGCCGACGGCCGTCAACCTGTTCTGGGCGATCGAGCGTATGAAGCGGCTCTTCGAGCGGCTGGGGGCCGAGCCGGGTGCAACGGTCCAGCGAATCCGCGAAGCGCTGATCACCGAAGCGCAGCGGATGTACGACGAGGACATTGAGGCGTGCCGGAGGATGGGCGCGCATGGGGCGGGGCTGCTGCCGCAATCCGGTGGCGTGCTGACCCACTGCAATGCGGGTGCGCTGGCGACGTGCGGGTATGGGACAGCGCTGGGGGTGATCCGGTCGGCGGTGGAACAGGGGCACGAGATCCATGTGTATGCGGACGAGACGCGGCCCTTTCTGCAGGGAGCGCGGCTGACGGCGTGGGAACTGATGCACGATGGGATTCCAACGACGGTGCTGTGCGACAACATGGCGGCCAGCCTGATGCGGCAGGGGAAGATTAAGGCGGTGATCGTCGGGGCGGATCGGATTGCAGCGAACGGCGACGTGGCCAACAAGATTGGGACCTATGGCGTGGCGGTGCTGGCGAAGGAGCATGGGATTCCCTTCCTGGTGGCGGCACCGTGGTCGACGATTGACCTGAAGACGGCGACGGGGGATGCGATCCCCATCGAGCAGCGGGCCGAGCGCGAGGTGACGCACCATGCGGGCAAACAGCTGACGCCCCATGGAGTGGGCATTGAGAATCCGGCGTTCGATGTGACTCCGTCAAAGTATGTGACGGCGATCGTCACGGAGCGGGGCGTGCTGCGGGCTCCGTACAGCGAGAGCCTGCAGGAACTGGAGACCGCCACGCCTCGGTAAGCCGGGACCGTTACTTTGCTGTAACGGGCCCCCCCACCCCCCGTACAACTGGGACAGTGGCAAACGGCTGATTTGGCGGGACTTGCTGGAGGCCTGTTTGGGACAGCGGCAAAGCGCTGAAAACAAAGGGGTAGTCCTCCTAGTAGGGTCCCCTCTTAGTCGAGCGTCCGCGCGTACTCGTGCAAACGCATGCCGAAAAAATCGGAGACGCGACCGGTCGCGGCGTAGCCGCGGCGCGTGTAGAACTGGATGGCGCGCTGGAGCGGTTCGGTGGTGTCGAGGGTGACGCGGGTACATTCGGTGTGGCGAAGCTGGTCTTCGGCAGCCTTGAGCAGGGCTGCTGCGACGCCGGTTCCCTGCTGGCTGGGAAGGACGGCCATGCCGCGCAGGTGTCCGGCGGGCGGGCGAGCACTCCACGCGATGGTGCCGACGATGGTGAACTGTGACGGGGCGACGAGCACGGTCATGGTGGACATGCGGCGGCGGAGCGCGGCGGGATCGAGGACAGTGTCGGCGAAGGCGCCGGGCGTGTACGCGTCACGATGGGATTCGAAGGCTGCGGCCAGGCAGGCGAGGATGCCGCTCGCGTCGGCTTCGACGGCGGCGCGAATGTGGAAGGCAGTCGTCGCTTGCGGCGTCATGCAGGCCAGCTTAGCAAGGAAGCATCACGCAAATGAGGCTCATCGGCCCATGGTTCTCCTGTGCTCACACTCGGTAACCTGGTGGAACACGCATCATCGTGAATGTCTCTTATGCTGCGGCTAAACTGAGATCATGGCGCACCTACAGGATCAGCTCGACGGAATCACAGCCAACACTCGCAACCTGGTGCAGCCGGAGCGGCTGGCGATTGGCGAACGCGCGGTCGAAGAACTGCTGCTGTCAGGCATCGAGAACCGGATTCTGCCGGTGGGCGCGACGGCTCCGGAGTTTGAGCTGTCGGATTTTTCGGGGCGGAAGGTGCGCTCGGCGGATTTGCTGGCGCTGGGGCCGGTGATCCTGAATTTCTTTCGCGGACGATGGTGTCCGTACTGCGTGACGGAGCTGGAGACGTGGAGAGATCTGTATCCGGCGCTGCGGGAGCGTGGCGCGCTGGTGGTGGGCCTCTCGCCGCAGACGCAGCGGCAGTCGGACTTCACGGCCAGCCAGCACACGATTCCCTTCCCGCTGCTGGTGGACGCCGGGTGCGCGGTGGCCGAGAAGTTCGGTCTGGTGTGGACGGTGCCCGACTATCTGCAGAAGTACTATCGCAGCATTCTGGTGAATATTCCGTTTGTGAATGGCGATGAGAGCTGGCGGCTGCCGCTGCCGGCGACGTATGTGCTGGGGCAGGATGGCAAGGTTCTGTACGCGGAGGCGCATGCGGATTTCCGGGTGCGTCCGGAGCCGGAGGATGTGCTGCGCGTGCTGCCGGCGTTTGCGCGGTCGGAGTAGGCCCGCCGATGAAGATTGTTGAACGCGTCAGGATTGGTGCGGGGCCGGCACGGGTTTGGGAGGTGCTGGCGGATGTGGAGCGCTGGCCGCGGTGGACGCCGACCGTCACTTCTGTTGAGTCGCTCAACGGGTCCGGGCTGCGCGTGGGTGCGCGGTATCGCGTGAGGCAGCCGAAGCTGCGTCCGGCGGTGTATGAAGTGGCCGCGTGCGAGCCGTTGCGGGAATTCACCTGGGCGACGAAGTTGCCGGGCGTGCGGATGACGGCTGTTCATCGGCTCGCGGGTGCGGGGGATGGCACGGGCGTGGAGTTGTCGTTCGAGACGGCGGGGCTTCTGGGTGCTCTTGTGGGGCGGATGTACGGGAAGCTGATCGCGGAGTATGTGGCGACGGAGGCACGGAGTCTGAAGGCGGCCTGCGAACGCTAGCGCGGGTGAATAACAGTGACCTGAATCCGGGTGCTCAGCTTCAGATTCACGCGGGCACCATCCTTGACATACGGCTCGAACAGCCACTGCTGCACCTGCTGCTCAATATGAGATTTGATTTGCGGCGTCGGGGCACCCTCCGCGTGTGCTGCCGTAACAGTGCCGTCGCGAGCGATTTCCAGTGAAAGGCCGATCGTAAATATGCCCTGCACTTTCTGCTCCACAAGGATGCGATCCAGTTCACAGGAAATGCAGTGCGGTCCTTGCGATACGGGAACACCGAGTGGACCGGGAGAGACCACAGACGGGACTGCGTTCCCACCCGAAGCCGGCTTCTCAGCAGGGGCCACGCTCGTACACTCGACGTCTTTTCCGGCAAAACACATGGCCGAACCGGTTGCCGCCCATTTCGTGGTCAATCTGTCGTCGGGGGGAAACACAAGATAGCTGGTGTGAGCACCGAAGATATTCGTAACCGTACTGTTTGAGGAGAGACACCCCTGGGGTGTGCAGGCTACACACATTTCCGGACCGCAGGCGGAGAGGTCGTTGGTGGAATGGCTCCACGTGATGCCGTCAGTCGAATACAGGGCCACCGGTACCGCGTGACCACCGCCGGGCCGGTCCTTGCCGACGACTTCTGTTCCTACAGCCCAATACTTTCCCTGCGCAGGAAGGAAGCTGTACAGGGTCACACTTGGGATGTCGATGCGCTGCCAGGATTTTCCTGCATCGGTGCTGACAAGGAAAGTTTGCGGCTCGTATTGCGCAGCACCCTGCTTCAGCATCACCGCCATATGATCCGCATCAATGGCGGCCAGCGCATACGTGTACCTGTACCTCTTCAACACGTCTGAGTCGCTTGCGAGAGATAACTCCGACCAACTCGTCCCTCCGTCGGCTGTAGATTTGATGGCATCAGGGATTCGGATCAAGCCGTGTTTCGGATCGGAGAAACTGATCTGAAGAATTGTCGCGTTCGGTCCAGAATGTGTAATCCAGGACACACCCCCGTCGTCAGTTGTGAGAACTAATCCGCCAGTACCAGCCGCATAGCCAAACTTCGCAGTTGCGAATTGGATGTTGAGAAGCAGATTGCCATCCGGAGTCTGGTGTTTCAGCTGCCAGTGCGCTCCGCCATCTGCTGATACTGCGATCCCCTCATCGGTACCGCAAGCCCAGATCAAGGAGCCATCACTCGCGAGGGAAAGAACACGGAACGGCGGCTCCGAGGGGCTCCAACCTGAAACCGAACCCGGCTGGGTGCCGGCAACTGCGTTGCTAACGAAAGAGCAAAGAAGGACCGCTGCAGCAAGAAAGATCCGTGTGAGCCTCATCATTGATGTGCGAAATTGTGCCACACGGGGTGCTGATTGTTAAGGCTGTTCAGAGAGCGAGTGTTGACGTTCGTTCTCTCGCCAGTCAGCCCAGGGGCAGGAAGTATTGGGTGCCGTGGACGGGTTCGGTGAGGCGTTTGAGGAGGGCCTGGAGGTCGCGGTTGTTGTGGACGAAGTCGATGTCGCTGGTGTTGACGACGAGCAGATCGCTGGCGCTGTAGTGGAAGAAGTAGTGCTCGTAGGCGGCGACCACCTGCTCGATGTATTTGTCGCTGATAGCGCGCTCGCCGGGGATGCCTTTGCGCTTCAGCCGCTGCTTGAGGACATCCGGCGTGGCCTGGAGGTAGATGACCAGCTCGGGCGTGGGAATTTCGCCGCGGAATAACTGGTAGTAGCGGTTGTAGAGCGCCAGTTCGGCGTCGGTGAGATTGATGTAGGCGAAGATCTTGTCCTTCTCGAAGAGGTAGTCGGCGACGACGGGAAAGCTGAAGTCGCCGATGTTCTGCAGCTGCTCGTGGCGCTCCATGAGGAACCACATCTGGGTGGCGAAGGCCATGCCGGGCTCGCCCTGGTAGAAGCGGTCGAGGAAGGGATTGTTCTCGGGCTCGGAGAGGCGGCGCGCGTGCAGGGTTTCGGCGAGCACGTTGGCGAGCGTGGATTTGCCGGCCCGGATCGGGCCTTCGACGGCGATGAAGTGCGGCTGTTCGAAGAGCTTGGCCATCGTTCGAATCGGTTCAGCGAAGGAAATACGAAGATATCACACGCGGCCCGGGCAGGAATGCACGGGGGATCAAGCGTGGTAATGGAAGGCCGTGATACGCGGCACGATGGATGTCGTGCTCGCGATCGAGAGGGCGATTTTCGCGGGCGGGCGGGAACCTGTGCGCGCCCGGACGCGTATCCTGGATCGACGGTATGGAATCCAGACTGGTGATGCAATGATCGCCGCGGTCGCTACGGCTTCGACTTGCGCCGGGCTGTTGGCCGGAGGGTGCGCTTATGCGGCGCTGTGGCCTGAGTCGCAGATCTTCGGCCGCGTGCTGGTAGCCGGATCGAATCCGGCGGAGTTCGCGCTGACCTTCGACGATGGGCCGAACGATCCGTGGACGCCGCGGCTGCTGGAGATGCTGGCCGAGCATCAGGTGCGCGCGACGTTTTTCCTGATTGGGGAGTTTGTGCGGGAGCGGCCGGCCATTGCGCGGCAGATTGTCGCGGGGGGGCACCTGATTGGGAATCACACGACGAATCATCCGTGGCTGCCGCTGATGAGTCCGCGCCGGGTGCGGAATGAACTGGCGTTCTGCAACGCGATTATCGAGGATGCGACGGGGCAGCGCGTCCGCTACTTTCGCCCGCCGCATGGAGCGCGGCGTCCGGATGTGCTGCGCGCGGCGCGGGCGATGGGCCTGACTCCGGTGCAGTGGAACGCGGTGGGGCACGACTGGCGTCGGGGGATCTCCTCGATGGAGATCGTCCGGGATCTGGAACGCGGGATTGCGCGGAATCAGCGGCAGGGGCGCGGGTCGAACCTGCTGCTCCATGACGGGGGGCACAGGCGGATGGGCATGGATCGGGCGCGCTCGATTGAGGCGGCACGGCTGATCCTGGGAAAGTATCCGCCGGGTGCGGCGCGGTATGTGACGGTGGATGCGTGGGGGTGAAGGGCGCGAAGCGGAACTGTTTCCCCAGGCGCACTGCCGACGCACGGGCGGCCGGGCATCCCGTATAAATAGCCAGACGGAGACGATCTTCCCCGATGTCCTTCGACAACGTCCGCTATGCGCTGCGCCAGTTCCTGAAGGCGCCCGGATTTACGATCACTGCGATCCTGACGCTCGCGCTGGGGATCGGCGCGACGACGGCGATCTTCACGCTGATTCATGCGGTGCTGCTCAAGTCCTTGCCGGTTGTGAAGCCGAGCGAACTGATACGCATCGGCGATAAGGAAAATTGCTGCGTAAACGGTGGCCTGCAGGATGACTGGTCGCTGTTCTCGACGGAGCAATACCGCGAGTTCCGGGATCACACGCCGGGGTTCGTTTCGCTGGCAGCATTCCAGGCGGGGAGCTCGCGAATCGGGGTGCGCCGGAGCGGCAGCAATCAGCCCTCGGAGCCGTACGGGGCGGAGTTTGTCTCCGGGAACGCATTTGACACGCTCGGTCTGCGCGCCTGGGGAGGCCGCCTGCTGCGACCTGCGGATGATCAGAAGGGGGCGCCACCGGTCGCGGTGATGAGCTACCGCGCATGGCAACAGAAATTCGGCAAAGACCCTTCGGCGATCGGAGGGGCATTCCTGATCAACGGAAAATCCTTCACTGTTGTGGGCGTGACGCCGCCGGGTTATTACGGTGACCGTCTGACGAGCAATCCGCCATCGTTCTGGATTCCGCTGAGCGATTCACCTGTCGTACAAAGCGGCGCGTTTGACGTTCTGGATGTGCCGCAGCTGGACTGGCTCAACCTGATTGGACGGGTGCGTCCGGGCGCAAACCTGAAAGAAATGGAAGCGCAGCTCCAGGTCGAACTGCGGCAGTTCCTGCAGAGTCCGATGAGCAAAATCGAGCCGCGAGATAAGGGGTTGATCCCCAAACAGACGCTGCACCTGACCTACGGAGGTGGCGGGGTGCAGCAAATGCAGGAGGGGTACCGGTCGGACCTGCATCTGCTGATGTGGATCTCAGGATTTGTGCTGCTGATCGCGTGCGCCAATTTGGCGAATCTGATGCTGGTGCGCGCAGCGGTGCGCAAGCCGCAGACTTCGGTGCGCTCGGCGCTGGGGGCGCCACGCGGAACGCTGGTAGCCCAGGCGCTGACGGAGAGCCTGGTGCTGGCCGTGCTGGGCGGCCTGGCGGGGCTGGCCGTCTCCTGGCTCGGCGCGCGCATGCTGCTGCACTGGGCAGCCGGACACAGTTATTTGCCCATCAGCCCGGCACCGTCTCTGCCGGTGCTGGCATTTGCCTTTGGCGTCTCTCTCCTGACAGGAGTTCTCTTCGGCGTCGCTCCTGCCTGGATGACGGCTCATGCCGATCCAATCGAAGCGCTGCGCGGCGCACACCGCTCGACACGCGCCGGGGGCATGTGGACCCAGAAAATCCTGGTCATCGCGCAGGCAGCCGTATCCCTGGCACTGCTGTGCGCCGCAGGGCTGCTGATCCGGTCGCTGAGCAATCTTCACAATCAGCACTTCGGATTCGATACGCACGATCGCTACATTCTGCACATCGATCCGCAAATGGCGGGCTACAAAGCCGAGCAGGCCGGCGTCTTCTACCGGCAGCTACGGGACACGCTAGCCGCCATTCCTGGAGTCCGCGGGGTCAGCTATTCGCTGTACAGCCCGATGGAGGGGGACAACTGGGGTAACGGCGTCTACATCGAGGGGCAGGCGCCTCCGCCGCCCGGCAGCAACTTCAATAACGCGTCATGGGTGCGCTGCAGCCCCGGCTATTTCGAGAACATCGGCACCAGGATCGTCGCCGGCCGCTCGTTCACGGAGCAGGACAATGCGTCGTCGCGCAACGTGGCTGTCGTGAATCAGACCTTTGCCCGGAAATTTTTCAAGGACGGCAATGCGATCGGCCACCACTTTGGAGACCTGGAGCAGAAGTATGCAGGCAGTTTCGAGATTGTCGGTATCACTGAGGACACCCAATATTGGGATCCCGATTCCAAAATCCGCCCCATGTTCTTTCTGCCGGCTGATCAATGGATCAAGTACGGCGATGCCGACGAGAACATGTTCGAAAATGTCTCGCATCTGGAAATGAGGGCGGTGGAGATTCAGACGATCGGCAATGTTCCCGGACTGGAATCCCAGGTGCGCCGTGCTCTGGCGCAGGTGAATCCGAACCTCACAGTGATCGACTTCGATACATTCGCGCATCAGGTGCAGGGGCAGTTTTCGCAGCAGGAACTGGTCGCGAAGCTGACGTCGATCTTCGGCCTGGTGGCACTGGCGCTGGCGGCGATCGGCCTGTACGGCGTCACGTCCTATGCGGTCGCGCAGCGGACGAGCGAGATCGGGATTCGGATGGCGCTGGGCGCGGATCGCAGAGGCATATTGCGGATGGTGCTGCGGAGCGCGTTTCTGCAGGCGGGCATCGGACTGCTCATCGGCATGCCGTCGGCGGTCGTCGCTGGACATCTGATGGCGAGCCAGCTGTATCACGTCGCGCCGTGGGATCCGGCGGTGCTGGCAGCAACGACGGTCACACTGGCGCTGGCGGCATTGCTGGCGGCGATTCTGCCGGCGCAGCGCGCTGCGGCGGTCGAGCCGATGGTCGCGCTGCGCATCGAGTAGCGTTGCTAGTGCGCCCGCTGCTTCTGCTGCTGGTACTCGTCGACGTTGCGGGAGTCCACAAGGGCCGTTCCGGTGTCGATGAACGCCGGAACGGGGCTGAAGGGATCGAGTGCGTAGGACGTCTTCAGCGACAGGGGCTCGAAGTGGAGCTGGTCGAGCATACTGACGCCGACGTAGGCCATCGTGTAGGGCTTCTGGGCGACGGTAGCGGCGATGATGCCCTGCTTGATGAGGTCGAGCGTGGCCTGATCGGTATCCATAGCGATGAGTACGCGGTCTTTGGCGTTGTTACGGCGAAGCACCTCGCCGACCTCTTTGCCCGCTGAAGCCTCCAGACAGACGAAGGCGTCTACGTGGTTCTTGCCGGTGAGCGGCAGGATCTGCTGCGTTTTGTCGAAGGCGACGGTTCCCTGGCCGCGGATATCGACAATGTCGGTGACGTGCACATCGGGCTGGGTGGCGAGCACATCTTCGTAGCCGCTGAGGCGCTCATCGAGATTGGGCTGGCCGGGCATGGTGAAAAAGACGACGTTGCCTTTGTCATGCATGCGCTCGAGCAGCGCGTGGGCGCCGAGTCTTCCCGCTTCGCGGTTGTTGGTGCCGATGAAGTAGAGGCGACGGCTGTTGGGAGCGTCGGAGTCGATGGTGATGACAGGAATGCCGGCGTCCATGGCGGCGTCGATCTCCGGAGCCATCAGCCTGGGATCGACGACCGAGACGAGGATGCCGCTGGGCTTGAGCGCAACGACCGAGCGGAACTCCTGCACCTCAGCCTGTGGATCGAATGCCTGGGGTCCACGCATTTCGGCGTGGATGTGATCTTTGGCGGCAATGGCATCGAGGCCCGCGACAGCGCCCTGCCAATAGGCCAGCTTGGTGTTGGTTGCAACCAAATAGAAGTGTTCCGAACTGCTGTGCCGTCCGCACCCGCCCAGAACCGCGACGCAGACAGCCACGACCGCGAGCGAAAGTGCTGCCTTGATCCACTGCATACCGCACCTCCTGCGCAACCTTCCAGCGCACCGGTGAGGTGGTATCCGGTCCCGCGCCCGCTCATCCGGAAACGACTGGCGGCGTGAATTCTACTCCGATTTGGGAGCAGTACGGGGGATTGGCAGAGTTTTTGGAGCTGGAACACGTTACCGCTCAAGCTCAGCCTCTCCGATGCCGATATCGCCAGAGAGGACTGAATGCTTTGCAGAATGCAATCCAGAGAGCCGCTTGATCCGGCAGCGTGGCTCCGCGTGCGACGGTCGGCCGATCAGGATCTGATCACCCGGGCCGTGATCGGTATCGGCGTTTACCCGGTGCTGCTGGCGCTGCTCGGGACGGTCATACCATTCCGCGCAGATCACGCCCTGGTTTTCTGGAATTCCTGCCTGGCGCTGGGAGCAAGTCTCTGTGCGCGGGTCTTCCTGTTGTGGTGCGCACATCATGCGCGGCTGCCCCTGCGCAGGCACTGGCTGCCGGTTCTGCTGCTGACCATACCAGCGGTGGCGGGAGTGACGGGGTGGCTTGCTGCGGCGGGGCTGCACTGGTATGGATTCGGGAGCTGGACGTTCAGCCTGGTCATGGTGTGGGTGATCGGAATTGCGTGTGGCTCAACCATTACATTCACGCCGAACCGCTGCATGATGTATCTGAATATTGCCTTCGTGCTGGGGCCGCCGACCGTGTACGGTTTTTGGCTGGGCACCGGTGAGCTTATGACCGTTTCGGTCGGCGCGGTGGTGCTGTTCGGTTTTCTCGGCCTGCAGGGGCATCGGCTGTTCCGCATGTACTGGGACCTGCTGATCGAGCGCGCAACGCGGGAGCAGCAGGCGAAGGAGCTGCAGGCAGCGCGGCTGGCCGCAGAAGCGGCACGGGAAGCAATGCACTTCCAGGCGACGCACGACTCGCTGACCGGGCTCTGGAATCGAGCAGAGATCCTTGAATTTCTGGAACGCGAAGTACGGCGCGGCGTCCGCACCCGCAATCCGCTGGGCGTGCTGATGCTCGACATCGACCACTTCAAGCGAATCAACGATGCGCACGGCCATGTGGCAGGCGACGAGGTGCTGAGCGCGGTCGCTCAGCGGCTGCCGGCCAACATTCGGTCCTGTGACGGAGCAGGCCGGTATGGCGGAGAAGAATTTCTTCTCGTGCTTCCCGACTGCGAGCTGCACCAATTGAAAGCCGCCGCCGAACGAATACGGGCAGATATCGCTTCGCGGATTGTCCGTACATTTCGCGGCCCGATGAGCGTGACGGTGAGCGTTGGCTGCGCGGCCGGAATTGCGGCCGCTGACTCGGCAGAGGATCTGCTGCGGCTGGCCGATGAAGCTCTGTATGAGGCGAAGAAACGCGGGCGGGACTGCGTCGCGACGGTGCTGCTGAACGAAATGTCGTCAGCTGCACTCTTCTAGAGGCGGGGATCCAATTACAAGGCGATCAGACGAGCTGATCGATTACCGAACCGAACATCACGATGAGAAGGGCGACGGCTTCCAGGAATCCAAGAACCAGGGCGATGGCCTCAAAGGTCTTGCCGCCGTAAAGTAAGAAATTGCAGAGGCGTCGTTGAGGAATCGGCTTCAGCGTCAGGGTGTCAGCCCAGCTGACGCGACGCTCAACCGCGAGCTTTCCCAGCAGAAACAGGTCAGCAAAAAGAAGGACCGCTGTTGCATGGAATAAGATTCGCATGAAGGCCGCCTTTCCTGATCCCTGATTCCTGCGGCGCAGGCGTCTGGCGAAACCGGTCCCCGAACGAACGGGCAGATCACTGCGCCCAGTCTTCTCTACCCTGCTGGCGGTATGACGTTACGGGCCAGAATCAGGATTCCTCAGCACACCATCTCTTTCAGCGCCTGGCTAACAATGAGCCTGGGCTCGGTGGCGCGCTGGACGTCGTCGACGCTGAGGCCGGGGGCGATCTCTTCGAGGACCAACCCGCGCGGGGTGACGCGGATCCAGGCCATTTCGGTGGCGATGGTTTCCACGACGCGGACACCGGTAAGCGGGAGCGTGCACTTCTTCAGGATTTTCGGAGCGCCGTCTTTGGTGGTGTGCTCCATGGCGACAATCACGCGGCGGGCACCGCCGACCAGATCCATGGCGCCGCCCATGCCTTTGACCATCTTGCCGGGGATCATCCAGTTGGCGAGGGTGCCTTCCTCGTCGACTTCCATCGCGCCGAGGACGCTGAGATCGATATGGCCGCCGCGGATCATGGCAAACGAGTCCGCGCTGGAGAAAAAAGCCGCACCGGGGAGCACCGTCACGGTTTCCTTGCCGGCGTTGATCAAGTCCGGGTCTTCTTCCCCGGGCAGCGGATACGGGCCGACACCGAGCAGACCGTTTTCCGACTGCAGCACGACCTCGATGCCGGGCGGGACATGGTTCGCCACGAGGGTCGGCAAGCCGATGCCGAGGTTGACGTAGAATCCGTCGCGTAATTCCTGTGCTACGCGGCGCACGATGCGCTCGCGTTTGGCGGCGGGGGTGGAGACGGGCAAGGACGCGCCGGAATTCGATACAGTAGTCATGGGTTCATGCAATACACCGTCTTCAATCTGCGGTGCAAGTCGCTTCTGCGGGCCACGGGACTTGTGCTGGCGAGTCTGGTTCTCGCTCTGGTCTGCGCAGGCTTTCCCGATATCCACCCGACACTCTGGATCGCGCTGCCGGCTGTGGCGGCCGCCTTCGGCACGTGGGATACGACGCGGTGCCTGCGGCGGCAGTGGAGTTTCTATCACGGCGGGGTGATGTTGCTGCTGTACGCCGACGTGCTGGTGGTGGCGCTGATCCTGTTCCTGCTGCTGTATCCGTACATGCGCTGGCTGCAGGGGCTGTGACGGTTCTGTTTTGCGGCTGGAGTTCCGCGAACGACTGCGCGGCCTGTTGCATCTAAGCCGGTGATCATGAAAATGCGAACACTGGGCCGAAGCGATCTCGACGTGTCTGCCATTGGGCTGGGCTGCATGAGCCTGGGCCTGGCCAACGTTTACAGCAGCAGCCTGCAAAGCGAAGAAGATGCGGTTGCGCTCGTGCACCGCGCGCTCGATTTGGGCGTGAACTTTCTCGACACGGCGAACATCTATGGCGATTCCGAGGTGAAAGTCGGCAAGGCTCTGCGGGGCCGACGCGAGGGCGTAGTGCTGGCGACGAAATTCGGTATCGTGCAGGGCTCTTCGTTCGAGAACCGAGCGGTCGACGGCACGCCGGAGAACGTTCGTCGTTGCTGCGAGGCCTCGCTGCAGCGGCTGGGCGTTGACGTCATTGACCTGTATTACCTGCATCGCGTCGATCCTCAGGTCCCCATTGAGGAGACGGTCGGAGGGATGGCCGATCTGGTACGCGCGGGCAAGGTGCGATATCTCGGGTTGTCGGAAGCTTCTGCTGCGACCATTCGCCGGGCGAGCAAAATCCACCCGATCACCGCGGTGCAGACGGAGTATTCGCTGTTCACGCGCGATCCGGAGGACGAACTGCTCCCCGCACTGGGCCAACTGGGGACCTCACTGGTCGCTTACAGTCCTCTGGGCCGTGGCTTCCTTGGTCTGCGGTTTCGGAGCGTGGAGGAAATGGCTCCGGACGACTGGCGCCGCGGCAATCCACGGTTTCAGGGAGAGCAGTTCCAGAGGAATTTGGCGATTGCGGATACGATCAGCGAAATCGCGCGCGAAAAGGGAGTGACTCCGGCACAGCTCGCGCTCGCGTGGGTACTCGCGCAGGGAGAAGAGATCGTTCCCATTCCCGGGACCAGCAGCGTGCAGCGGCTGGAGGAGAATCTCCGCGCAGCCGATGTCGTTCTCAGCGCAGACGATCTCGGGCGCCTGGACCGCGCGGCGCCGCGGGGTGCTGCCTCCGGAGAGCGTTATCAGCCCGGGATGATGCAGCTGCTCAATGGCTAGTGCCCTGGCGACGTTTTTCTGACGCGAGCCGGTTGACCGGCTCAGTAAAAGAGAACGATGTAGGAAGTCCAGAAGTTTGCGGTGTCCCCTATTTGCTGGACCTCGGGATCGACCGGATTGCGGTTGAAGTCCGAGCGCCAGGGACGCAGGCCGAGGATGTCGCGGTTGTAGTGACTGGCCATTGACTCGATGGTGGTGAAGTCCCAGGCCGCGTGAATGTCTTCGCCGTCGAAGATGCCGGTGAGAATAAAGTCCGGCCCCGTGGAGGACCGCTCGCCGCGGCGGGTGTGGACGGGATCGATCTTCTGGTTGGTGGGGCGGGTGATTTTGAGTCGCGGTTCGAGCTTGCCGGCTTCGCGCGCCTGCACGGCCAGGTCATACAGGATCTTGTGCAACTCGCTGCCGACCTTTGCGCCCATTCTGCCGCCGGAGCGAGTGCCGGGAGGAAACGCCTGGTGCAGGCGGCTCATGGTCGCCGGCGAGAAGCATTCGTCCGCGAGGGCAAGCAGTTCACTCGTAACCTGGCACACCTTTTTCGGAAGGGGCCCGTCCTGGGTCAGAATCTCGAAGCGGCACCACTTCCCATTGCGAATGTCTTCCACGGGGAACCTTTCCGGCAGCTTGCTGCAACCCGGGTGTATTCGACCGCCCTGCGTTGCGGTCCAACGTGGTTCAGCATCGGGCAGGTGCTGACGGCTGTCAAGTACTCCACTGCTATGCAAGTGCGGCCTGGAATGCGCGTCGGTTCACCCTGACCAGAGACGCATGTCAGCGGGTATAGAATCGAGTAGAGCGAGACGAAACTTGAACTGTATCCCCATCGTCACGTGGCTCCGCCTGAATGCCCTGCTGGATATCGGCTGGGTGTGTGGGTGGCTGAGCCGCATGCTCCTGCTGCTGGTCGCGGTGGAGCTGATCACGATGCCGATCACGCAGCATCTGTGGACCTGGGACAAATTTTTGCACGGCGGGCAGGACTTCGAACTGGGTTTGCTGATGGTCGTCATATGCGTGTGCTTCGTCCTGCTGCGCACGCAGCACTGTCGACAAAACCTGGGCCTGCTGCTGGCGATCGGAACGTTCCTGCTGCTGCTCCTGAAGCAACGTGAGCGCGTGCGCCTCCTCCAGTTTGGCCAACTAACGGCCGATAACGACGATCCGCTGCTCAGCGGCCCTTCCTCCTGCCGTAGCCTTCCACTTCTGATCTGACTTCCGCACGTCGCGAGTATGCCCTACGGGTAGTCCGCACGCAGGCTATTCCCCAGCCCACTGTAACTGCGGAGAAATCATGAAGACGACCGAAGTTCTCCATGCCTGGTCGCGAATCCTGACCGGGCGTGTGCCATCACTCTCCATCGAGATCACGAAAGAATGTCCCCTGCGCTGTCCTGGGTGTTACGCGTTCGACGCTGCTCACCTCGGAGGCGACTCACAGCTGCGCGATTTGACTGACTACCGCGGCGACGAACTGGTCACGAAGGTTCTGGCCCTGATCGATCGCTATCAGCCGCTGCACGTTTCGCTGGTGGGTGGTGATCCGTTGGTGCGCTATCGGGAGCTCGAGCAACTGCTGCCTCAGATCGAGTCCCGGGGCATTCACACCCAGGTGGTCACGAGCGCGTTTCGGGTTATCCCGGGGCACTGGAAAGATTTCGAACACCTGAACGTAGTGGTTTCCATCGACGGCCTGCAGCCGGAGCACGATGTGCGCCGCAAGCCCGCGACGTACGAGCGAGTCCTGAAAAATACTGAGCTGGCGCGCATCTGCGTCCACTGCACGATTACTTCGCAGATCGCCGGCAGGCCCGGGTATCTCGAGGAGTTTCTGCGCTTCTGGAGCCAGCGTCCGCAAGTGACGAAAGTGTGGTTCAGCCTGTTTACGCCACAGCGCGGAGCAACGGATGCTGAGATTCTGTCTCGTGAGCAGCGGTCGAAGGTCATCGCCGAGCTGCGCAGCCTGCGCCCCCGGTTCCCAGTCCTCGACATGCCCGAGGCGGTGCTGCGCGAGATCGAAACGCCGCCGGCGAGTCCGGAGCAATGCATTTTCGCGAGAACGACGCGCACGATTTCCGCCGACCTGAAGACGCGGGTATCGCCCTGCCAGTTCGGGGGCGATCCGGACTGTTCGCAGTGCGGCTGTATCGCCTCCATGGGACTGGCTGCGGTTGGCCATTACCGACTGATGGGGCGGATGACCGCCGGGCACGTCTTCTTTGCCTCGGACCAGATCGGGAGGCAATGGAGCCGCGTTCGCGAAATGGTTTCGCCGAAGCCCGCTGTGGATACGATTGCTTCCCCGTTCAACATTCTTCAACCCTGATGTGAGACCGAAGAGCTATGCAGAAGCCATGGAACAGCGATCTGATTGCGATGAACCAAGCCAATGAAGACGAGCTGCGGCGGGAGATCGTCCGCTACGGCCGATGGTTGTATCGCCTGGGCTACATGCCGGCTACGGCGGGGAATCTTTCCGTCCGGCTGGATGAGGAGAGAATCCTGGTAACTCCGACCGGCGTGAGCAAACACCAGATGCGCCGATCGGACCTCATCATCGTGGACATGGACGGTCGGCAACTGCATGGAGAACGAAAGCCGACGAGCGAACTGGGCATGCACCTGACGTTCTACCAGCAGCGCACGGACGTGCTGGCAGTCATTCACTCCCATCCTCCGCTGGCAACCGCATTCGCCTGCGCGGGACGGGCGCTGGACGAACTGCTGTGCCAGGAAGCGGCGATGATCCTGGGACCGGTGCCGGTGGCGCGCTATGCCACAACGGGCACCGAGGAAGTGGCGGAGAGCCTGCGGCCGCTGATTTCCGCACATGACGCGGTGCTGCTGGCGAACCACGGAGCGGTGACCTGCGGCGCGAACCTGTTTGACGCCTTCTGCAAGATGGAGACGCTCGAGCACGTGGCGCAGATCCGGCTGGCTGCGGAGGAGCTTGGTTCGTTCAATACGCTGGACGGGGAGCGGGAGGAGCATCTGCGCCAGGCACGGATGCGCTATCTGGCCAATGCGGCGGCGGGCGGGGCGGCGAATCGATATTTGCGCGTGGTGGGCGAGTGCAGATCGGTCGGCAGGCAGGAGAGCTGGGAGGAGGAGAGGCCGAAATTATTGTCGTGAGGTTCAGATGCACTTCGGCAACGAGCCCGCGTTCGCGGGCTTTTCTTTTTGGGCGCACGGGAGGAGGACTTCGTGCCACGCGGAGGTGGGGCAAGAATTCTCTGCGACCGGTCCGGAGCCTTGACATCTTATATTGGACTCCCGTATATGTGGACGTCACACATATGGAAACGACGAACAATCCGGATCGTGAGTGGAAGAAGGGCGGCGCAGAACTGCTGATCCTGTCGCTGCTGGAGCAGCAGGCGCGGCATGGGTACGACATCTGCAAGCTGATTGAAGCGCGGTCTGCAGGAGCGCTGACCTTCCACGTAACGACGCTGTATCCGCTGCTGTACCGGCTGGAAGAGCGCGGGCTGGTGCAGGGACGGTGGGTGGAGAAGCCCAACCAGCGGCGCCGGCGCTACTACAGCCTGACGGCGGAAGGACGGAGGGTGCTGGCGAAGCAGCGCCGAAGCTGGCAGGGATTTGTCGAGGCGATGAGGCGGGTGATGGGGGTGGAAAATGCCTGACTGGACACAGGAGGTTCGGCAACGACTGGAGAATCTGCGGATCGATCCCGCCCGCGAAGCGATCATCATCGAAGAACTGAGCCAGCATCTCGAAGACCGCTACGAGGAACTGCTGCTCAGCGACCGGAGCGAGGCCGATGCCCGGCAGAAAGCGCTCGAAGAGCTGGAGGACAGCGAGTTGTTCGCCAGTCGCCTGCCCGCGTCGGTGCGCCGGTCGAGCGCTACCACGCCGCCGCCGGCGGAGTCGGGCTCGGGGAATGTGGCCTGGGATTTCCTGCGCGATCTGAAGTTCGGATTGCGCAGCATGGGCAGAGCGCCGGCGTTCACGTTCTTTGCGGTGTTGACACTGGCTTTGGGACTCGGCGCCAGCACGACCGTGTTCACGCTGGTGAATACGGTGCTGCTGCATCCGCTGCCAGTACCTGAGCCGGCGCGGTTGACCGCGTTGTACATGAGTGACGCGAACAGCCAGAAGCACTCGGGGAATCTGCTGCCGATGTCGTATCTCAATTTGCGGGATTACCGGGAGAAGAACGATGTCTTCAGCCATGTCGGCGGGTTTTCGCCGCCAATGGTGATGACGCTGACTCGGAACTCCGAGTCGCAGCGATTTTTCGGGCAGCTGGTTTCGCAGGGTTATTTTGAGGCGCTGGGGATCACGCCGGCGAAGGGGCGTTTCTTTCTTCCTGCGGAGGACAGCGCGCCGGGTTCGGCGCCGGTGGCGGTGCTGAGCTATAACGCTTGGCGCATACGATTCGACGGCGATCCGGGAATCATCGGCAAGACGCTGGACCTCAATGGCGCGACGTTTACGGTGGTGGGCGTGGCACCGCAGGGGTTCATGGGCGTGACGGCGGTGTTCGGGCCGGATGCGTGGCTGCCGGCGACGATGGCGCAGCAGGTACTGCCTGCCCAGATGCGAGATGTGCTGCAGGAGCGCGGGAAGCCGTTCTTTCAGACGGTGGCGCGCCTGAAACCCGGGATCAGCCGCAGCCAGGCCGAGGCGAATCTTCAGCCGCTGGCCGCGGCGCTGCAGCAGCAATATCCGGATGCCAACGCGGGACACACGATCGACGTACAGCCGATCACGACGGCGTTGTACTCGACGACCGGCGGCGAGCGCGGGCTGGCCTTTGTGAGTCTCGTATTGCTGGTGGTCGTGGGACTGGTGTTGCTGATTGCCTGCTCGAACGTAGCGAATCTGCTGATGGTGCGCGCGGTAGGGCGGCGGCAGGAGATCGCAGTGCGGCTGGCGATTGGCGCGAGCCGCGTACGGCTGCTGCGGCAACTGCTGACGGAAAGCGTGCTGCTCAGCCTCTTCGGCGGCATCGTTGGGCTTGGCGTGGGTTATGAAGGAACGCGCCTGCTGTGGTCGTTCCGCCCGCCGGAGGTGGCGAACAACTTCGTGGAGCCAAAGCTGGATGGCACGGTGTTTCTGTTTGCGCTGCTCTTGTCGCTGGCGACGGGATTGATCTTTGGCGTGGTGCCGTCGCTGCGCGCTTCGAAGACCGGACTGGTGGAGAACCTGAAAGAGGAGACGCATGTCGCGGGGCCGGGCAGCCGCAGCGCGAAATTCCAGAAGACTCTGTTGGCCGGGCAGGTGGCACTGTCGCTGGTATCGCTGATCGCGGCTTCGCTGTTTCTGCGGGCGGTGGGGCGGGCGTACCAGATCGATCCGGGGTTCGACCAGCAGCATCTGGCGATCTTCATGCTGAATCCGGAGCAGGTGGGCTACGATGCCGCGCGGCTGAAGGAATATCACCGGGAGGTGGAGGATCGGGTGGGGAGAATCCCGGGGGTGGCAGCGGTGAGCTGGTCATCGAATCTGCCGTTCTGGTCGAGCGCCTCGCGCGGCGTGGTGATTGAGGGGCAGGAGCAACGAAGCAAAACGGAGACACTGAGCAGCGTCGCGAACATTGTGGACGTGGGCTATCTGCAGACCATGCGGATTCCGCTGCTGCAGGGGCGAGACTTTACGGACGCCGATCAGGACGGGGCACTCCCGGTGGTGATTGTGAACGAAGAATTCGCGCGACGCTACTGGCCGAAGGGTAACGCGATCGGGCAGAAGATTCGGATGAATGGCGATACCGTGACCCGCCAAATTGTGGGTGTGGTGAAGACTACGAATTACACAACCCTGGGCGAGGCGCCGCAACCCTGTCTGTATCTGCCGCTGCGACAAAACGCGGGAGGCGCAATGAATCTTTTCGTGCGCGCGACGGGCGATCCCGCAGGGGTGCTGGAGGCGGTACAGCACGAGGTACGCGGCGTTGATCCGAAGGTGGAGATCACGGACACGCGCACAGGCGCGAAGCTGATGGACCAGGTGCTGTTCTCTGCACGGGTCGTGCTGCGCATGCTGGGCATGTTTGGGCTACTGGCGCTGATGCTGGCCAGCGTGGGACTGTACGGCATTCTGGCGTACTCGGTGAGCGGACGGCAGCGGGAGATCGGCGTGCGCATGGCGCTGGGCGCGTCGCGGGCATCGGTTCTGCGGCTGGTGCTGCGTCAGGGGATGACGCTGGTGTGTATTGGGGCAGCGATTGGACTGGCGCTGTCGCTGGTGATCGGGCGCGTGTTTTCGCGGATGCTGTTTGGGCTGAGCCCGGCCGATCCGCTGAGCCTGATCAGTGCGTCGGGGGCGCTGATTGGTGTAGCGTTGCTGGCGTGCTGGCTGCCTGCGCTGACGGCGAGCCGGATGGATCCGATGCGGGCGCTGCGCGAGGGGTGAGACAAGCGCAGGGCTCAGGGATCAGGGCACAGGGGGAACTGGAGAGCGGGTCACTCGAATTGGTTCAGGTCTGTGTCCGGGGCAGGGTGTCCGAGGATGCGGCACATCGCGACGATCTGGCCTTTGTGGTGGAAGGCATGGGTGAAGACGTGATGGAGGATGAGCGCGGGTGTGCGGACCGCCGTGTCTCCGTCGGGGAAATGGAGCTTGGTGGCGGAATTGAGCTGGCGCTCGGAGAGGGTGGAGAGATAGGCAAGCGTCTGGCGCATGGTGCGATGCTGCAGATCGCGGGCATGGGAGACGGTGGGCCAATCGGCGGCATCTTCGTCGGTGTATGCCAGCGAGCGGAGCGTGTGGACCCAGAAGGCTTCGCAATTGAAGATGTGCAGCACCTGGGCTCGGAGGCTGGAGGCGCCGAAGCCGGGTAGTTCCCTTTCGTACGCGCCGACGGGCAGCGTGGCCAAGTGGTCGAGGACGAGCGTGAGGCTGGCGTGCGTCCAGCTGTGCAGTTGGCGCATGCCGTCGAGAGTGAACATGGCGTTGTCGAGCATCACTCAATGCCCAGCTTCTTCCAGATCGCGTCGACGCGGGCTTTGGTTGCTGCGTCCATTTCGATCATCGGGGGCCAGGGACGGGTGAAGCCTTCGGCGGCCCATTTGCGGGTGGCATCGATGCCCATCTTGCTGCCGTAGTTCGGCAGGCGCGAGGCGTGGTCGAGCGAATCGACGGGGCCGAGGGTGAACTGGATGTCGCGCTCGGGGTCGATGTTGTTGGCGACGCGGAGCGTGACCTCGGCGAGGTTCTGCACGTCGCAGTCTTCGTCGACGACGACGATGCACTTGGTGAACATCGCCTGGCCCATCGCCCAGATGCCATTCATTACTTTGCGCGCGTGGCCGGCGTAGCTCTTGCGGATGGATACGATCATCAGGTTATGGAAGACGGCTTCTACGGGAAGGTTGATGTCGACGATCTCCGGCAGCGTGAGGCGGAAGAGCGGCAGAAAGATGCGCTCGACGGCCTTGCCCATCCACGCGTCTTCCATGGGCGGCTTGCCGACGATGGTCGCGGACCAGATGGGGTCTTTGCGGTGTGTGATACAGGTGATGTGGAAGACGGGGTAGTCCTCCTCCATGTTGTAGAAGCCGGTGTGATCGCCAAAGGGGCCTTCGGGGCGGAGTTCGTCGAGGCGGACGTAGCCTTCGAGAATGATCTCGGCGTGCGCGGGAACTTCGAGGTCCACGGTCTCGCATTTCACTAACTCGACGGGCTGCTGGCGGAGGAAGCCGGCGATGAGGAATTCCTCGACTTCGGGCGGGGCGGGCACGATGGCGGAGAAGGTCGTCGCAGGATCGGTGCCGATGGCGACGGCGACTTCGAGGCGCGCCTCGGGTGTATTCGCATCGACAATGTTGCCGAGGGCGATGTTCGATGTGCCTCCGGCGGTTTCGGCCATGGAGGCCACGCGGGCTGACGCCGAGGCCGCTGTGGCGCGCAGGCGATCACGGAGGTGCTCGGCGGCGTTCTTCTGGCGCTGCCAGTGCATGCCGGTGGTCTGGCCATCGTAGACCTGCATCCGGTACATGCCCATGTTGCGCTTGCCGGTGCGCGGATCGCGGGTGACGACGCACGGAAGGGTGATGAACGGTCCGGCGTCGAGCGGCCAGGTTTGCAGGACGGGAAAGTCGAGGACGGAGAAGTTGTCGCGGTGGATGACTTGTTTGCAGGCTGCGTCGCGGGCGGGAATGGTTTTCGGGAAGAACTTGCCGAGATCCGCAAGCATGGGCAGCATCTTCAGTTTTTCCAGAAAGCCTTCGGGCGACTTCACGTCCATCAGGGCGCGGATGCGGCCGGCGATGTCGTCGAGCGAGTCGACGCCGAGGGCGAGTTTCATCCGACGTTCGCTGCCAAACTGATTCATGAGCACGCGCGCGCGGGGATAGCCCTTCACGTTCTCGAAGAGGAGCGCGGGGCCGCCAGCTTTTGGGGTACCTCGTCCCGACTTAGCAGCGCGGTCGGCGATCTCAGCCATTTCGAGATGGGGCGAGACTTCTTCGCGGATGCGGCGGAGTTCGCCGGATTTGTCGAGGAGTTTGATCCAGTCTCTGATGTCGTCGAATGGCAGGGCTCTGTCTCCGCGGTGAGGTCCTCTTCACTATAAACTTCTGGACAATTCCCCCACGGCGGCAGGAGACTGCGGGCGAAGCGGGCCCGGACCGGAGGTGCGCCTTGAAAGACATTGGGAATCCGGCAATCCAGCGCAATATTCTCCTGCGGATCAAGAAGCTTTCGCCGAAGGACGAAGCGAGGTGGGGAAAGATGACGGTTCACCAGATGATCTGTCATCTGAACGACGGCTACCGATGCGTTCTGGCAGGAAATTCCCTGGCACTTATGGACATGGGAATTCCGCGGCCGATGCTGAAGTGGATTGCTCTGCGTGTTCCGGTGCGATGGCCCAGGGGGATTCCAGCGCCGCGCGAGATCGCGCAGGGGCTGGGTGGAACGCCTCCCGTCGATTTCGAGCAGGATCGCGCGCAACTGGTATGTTCGGTCAACGAATTCTGCGCCCGGATCCCGACGCCGAATGTATTGCATCCGCTGTTTGGCAGGATGGACCGCCGGGACTGGATGCGATGGGCGTACCTGCACGCCGATCATCACCTGAGACAGTTTGGGCGATAGCGCAGGCCGGCGGCCGGCTAGCGTTGCAAATGGCCGATGCGCCGCAGGTGATTGCGGCCCCAACCGCAGATGACTTCCAGCACCGGCACCAGAGTCAGCCCGTATCTGGAGATGGAGTAGCGGACGCAGGGCGGCATAGAGGCTTCCTGGTGACGCACCAGGATGCCGTCGCGCACGAGTTCATGCAGGTGGCGAATCAGCATACGCTCCGTAATGCCGGGAATGCTGCGCCGCAGTTCGCTGGTGCGCATGGGGCCTTCGGACAGCCGCCAGAGAATGGTTCCCTTCCAGCGGCCGTCGATGACCGACAGCATGGCGTCGATGGGACAGGGGGAAATTTCCTTCCTGGATACCGGCATTCCTCACCTTTGGCGATACTGACGACTTTGTCAGTACAACTCTCTGAGTCAGTATAGACGCGATGCGCGTCTGAGGCTCAGGAGGACACGATGGTCATTCTCGATATTGCAACCACAGTTTGCGCCGGGCTGTTGATTGGCGTTGAGTTTTCCGTTTCAGCATTCATCAATCCGATCCTGTGGCAGCTGGACGAACGCGCCCAGTCGCGGACGATTGGGCTGTTTGCGCGCAAGCTCGGCTTCGTGATGCCGTTCTGGTATAGCGCCACGCTGCTGCTGCTAGTCGCCGAAACGGTTCTGCGCCTTCACCAGGCCGGGGCGTGGCTGCTGGGCACGGCCAGCGCCATCTGGATCGTTGTCATTGTCCTGACGCTGCTGTTCCTGGTTCCGATCAATAACCGCATGACGCGGCTCGAGGGCAGCCGATTTGCCGAGGAGGCACGCCGCGAGCACAGGAAGTGGGACTCGATGCACCGCGCGCGTGTCGCCGCGCTTGCAATTGCGCTGGTGTGCCTGCTGGGTGGCGTTCGCGGGTAGCCCGGAACAGAGATCTCGATCGGCAGATGGAAAAGCCTCGCTGGTTAGCGAGGCTTTTCGGTGCGGCAAGATGAAGTGCAGAGGACAGAGGACGCAGAAACTGCTACTTCAGGCCGTAAACGTCGATCTCGCCCTGTGGGCTGGTTGCGGAAAGCGTATCGTGCGCGGTGGAGATGAATACCTTCCCGTTCGCGACGACCGGCGAGGTGAACTTGATGCCGTAGCCGGGTGTGTCGCCAGCGTTCTGATTGCTGTTGTAGAGCTGGTTGGGGAAGTTGGTGGCGTCGTAGGCGTACAGCGTCGCGTTGGTCGGAGTTCCCTTCTGCAGCGGTACGCCCTGGTTGATCATCCAAACGATGCCGTTGCTGTTGCCGTTCGACGAGATGAACGGGGTGGTGCCGAGACTTGTGGTGGTGGCGTTGGGCGAGCTGTACGCTCCGGGCGTGAGCTTCGAGCCATCCCACGCGAACTGCCGGATCGGCGCGGGGGTGGCGGAGGCCGTCGGGATGATCCCGAGATAGGCGGAGCCGTTGTACCAGGCGCTGGTTCCGAATATTTCGTACGAGTTGATCATGGTGGTGTGCGATCCCGTGCTGTCGGTGCATGGCTGGGACATGTATGGCGCGGACAGATCGGACTCGAACCAGAGGCTCTGCGTCGCACCTGCATCGTTGGCCTGCTCGTGGCCGAGGTTGCCGGAGTTCACGACGAAGATCTTGCCGGCCTTGCCACCGGCCACCAGCTGCGAGGTACCGGGGATCATCATCAGTCCGCCGGCAGCGAGGTCGGTGTCGTCGCAGAAGAGGTATGCCCAGTCCTGCGGCGTGAAATAGTCGAGCACGTGGAGCGAGGCGTCGAACTTCACGACGGAATCGCTGAACGAAGTGCTGCCATTCCACGGACCATTGCCGGTGGTGACGTAGATGTTGCCGGAGCTGTCCGCGACCGGACCGCCGGCGCCCATCCAGACACCGCCTGCGCTGGCGTAGGGGCCTTCACCGCCCTGGTTGGGGCTGGCGTTCCAGACGGCGACCTGAGCCAGGGTTGAGGCGTTGTAGGCGAGGAGCCAGCCGGTCGGGCAACCTCCAACGCCAATGTAGACATTGCCGTTCGCAAGCAGCAGAGCGGCGCGCTGCTGGCAACCAGTGGTCAGCGTGACGGTGGTGCCGCCGGTGGCGGTTCCGGGCACGGAAGCGTTGATCGTGACCGGTCCGCCGAGTTTCTGCGCACCGGTGGTGATATCGAGCGCGTTGAGGCGGAAGGTGCCGCCGCTGCTCCCCTTCTGCACGGAGACGACGTACATGGTGTTCGTGCTGGTGTCGATGACCGGCGTGGACGTTACACCGGCATGCGGCTGGATGACGCTGCTGGGAAGCGGGGTCTCGCCGGACTGCAGGAGTGACGTCTTCCAGAGCGGCGTCTGGCTGCTGCTGTCGATGTCGAAGGCGTAGACGGAGTCGGATTCGGTGGCGGCGAAGAGGACGTTGTGCTTCGCGCCGTTGATGGTGAGATTCGAGATGACGAGCGGCTCGCCGTAGACGTAACCGTCGACCAGATACGACCAGAGCTTGCCGAATTTAGTCGCGTTCACGGTCGATGGTGTCAGCGCCGTCTCCTGCGAGTTGAGGCCGGTGCGCGAGTTGTCCACGTGCCAGGTGGGAATATTCGTGGTCGACGCCGGGCTCGCGGTGGTAATGGTGACGGACGCAGTGCCGGTCGTGCTGTTGAGGGTCGCCGTGATCGTCGCCGATCCGGAAGCGACACCCGTCGCCAGGCCGGAGGAGTTGATGGTCGCGATGGAAGTGTCCGAAGACGACCATGTGACGGATGAGGTGATGTCGCCTGTCGTGCTGTCGGCGTAGGTCGCGGTGGCCTTGAACTGTTGCGTGCTGCCCGCGGCGAAACTTGCGGTAGGCGGGGTGACGGAGATCGAGGTCACCGTCTTCGAGGTAACGGTGATGCCGGTGGATCCGGTCACGCCGCTGAGGACTGCGCTGATGGTTGCGGTGCCGGTACCTGCGCCCGTGGCGAGGCCAGCCGCGTTGATTGTCGCAACCTTCGTGTCCGATGAGGACCAGGTTGCGGTCGAGGTCACGTTGCCGGTGGTGCCGTCGCTGTAGGTCGCAGTGGCCGTGAACTGCTGCGTTGCGCCTTCAGCGATGCTCGGATTCGCAGGCGTGACTGCGATGGACGAGAGGGTCGCCGTGGTGGTGGAGACGGTCAGCGCTGCGGTCCCGCTGACGCCGCTGACGGTCGCGGTGATGGTGGTCGATCCGGCAGCGACTCCAGTGGCGAGACCGGCGGCATTGATCGTCGCGACGTTTGCCTTCGCGCTCACCCACGTTGCGGTGGAGGTGACGTTTTTCGTGGATCCATCGCTATAGGTGGCCGTCGCTGTGAACTGCTGCGTCGCGCCCGGAGCCACGGTACTGCTGGGCGGCGTGACCGCGACCGACGACAGCGTGACCGGAGGCGGCGCCGTGGCGGAAACCGTGAGTGCAGCGGTCGCGGTGACTCCATTGAGAGCGGCCGTGATGGTTGCCGGGCCTGCGGTGACGCCGGTCGCCAAACCGGCGGCATTGATGGTCGCGACGGCGGCGCTGGAGGAACTCCAGGTAACCATCGACGTTATATTGGCGGTCGAGCCGTCGCTGTAGGTGCCGGTTGCGGTGAACTGCTGGGTGGCTCCCACTGCGATGGTGGGGGTGGCCGGAGTCACAGCAATCGACGCAAGCGTTACGCCCGGAGGCGTGGTACTGGTGACGGTGAGTGTGGTGTTCGCCGTGAGGCCCTGAGAGGCAGCGGTGATTGTGGTCGTTCCTGCGGCCACCGCACTGGCAACACCGGAGGCGCTGATGGTTGCGACCGCTGCGTTCGAAGAGGTCCAGGTGGTGCTGGCGGTGACGTCGCCGACCGTGCCGTCACTGTACGTCGCGGTGGCCTGGTACTGCTGCGTGGCGCCAATGGTGACGCTGAGATTCGCAGGCTGGACGGCGATGGAAGAAACGGTCGCCGCCTTCGCAGTGACGGTGAGCGATGCGCTGCCCTTGACTCCATTGACGACGGCGGTGATGGTGGCCGATCCAGCGGCTACTCCCTTCACCAGGCCATTCCCGCCGACGGTGGCGACGGACGAGCTGGAGGTCGCCCAGCCGGCAGAGGAGCTGACATCCGCGGTGGTTCCGTCGCTGTAGGTCACGGTGGCGGTGAACTGCTCTGTAGCGCCTACTGCAATGCTTGCGGAAGATGGCGAAACTGCAACCGAAGTCACAGTTTTGGTAGTTTGGATCACACCGCGGCTGGCGGAGCCGCATCCGGCCAGAACAACGAGACTGCCGAGAAGGACAATGCGAGACTGGCGCACGCGCGCCCGGGCAGAAACCGCCTGGGGGCGCAGAATGAAGCCTGAGAAGCGGGAGGGGATCATAGAGGAGATGTCTGCAGGGAGGGTTACTACTGAATCAGTATATTTACTTTTCAGTAACTATGGGCGAGTCATGGAAAGCGTCGCCTGCAAGAACCGAGACAAAATGAGTCAAGGAGATTTGGAACTGCTTCGTTTACGGTCTGAACCGTTTCCGGCGCCCTGGTTTCGCCGCACGATTCAGCTTATTAGTTGTGGGGCTGCAATTATTGGGTTGTATGGCGGACGTGCGATCGGTCAAAGAACGCCATGCAGTGCGATCACCGCGTCAGGAAATAGTAAACGGCGGGCGTGACAATCAGGGATAAAGCCATGGAAATCAGCAGACCGCCGATGACGGCGATGGCGAGGGGCTGCAGCATCTGCGATCCGGCTCCGAGAGCGAAGGCCAGAGGCAGCATGCCGGTGATGGCGGCGAGGGCAGTCATGACAATGGGGCGGAGCCGGCGGCGGGCGGCATGGAGCATGGCTTCGTGGGCGCTCTGCCCGGCGGCGCGAAAGCGCTGATCGGCGTCGAGCAGGAGGATGCCATTTTTGGCGACGATGCCGATGACCATAATGAGTCCCATGAAGGACGCGACGTTGAAGGTGGTGCCGGTGATGAGCAGCGCGAGGATGACGCCGGCTGTGGAGAGGACGGAAGAGGTCAGGACCGCCACCGGAGCGGAGAAGCTGCGGAATTCGGCGAGCAGGACGCCGAAGACCAGCACCAGAGCCAGCATGAGGACCTGCAGCAGTTCATGGAAGGACTGCTGCTGGGTCTGATAGGTTCCGCCGTAGGTGATGCGAACGCTGGATGGCAGATGCAGGCCATCGACGGCGTGCCGCACCCGGTCGATCGCGCCGCCCAGGTCGGAACCTTCGAGGCGCCCGGTCACAGCAACGAACTGCTGCAGGTTTTCGCGCAGGATCTCGTTTTGGGGCGGGAGTTGTTCGACATTGGCGAGGGAGCCGAGGGTGGCGATGTGCCCGGTGGAGCTGACGAAGACCGTGTTCTCGATGGCGTCGAGGCTGGCGCGGTGGGAATCATCGAGGCGCACGCGGACGGTGTAGGGACGGCCGTTGGCGATCAGCGGGTCGGGCGTGGGGAGGCCGTCCAGGATCGAGGTGGCGTCGCCGGCGACTTCGGCGGTGGTGAATCCGAGGCGGGCAGCGAGGCCGGGGTTCACCTGGAAGCTGGTTGCGGGCCCGCTGATCGTATTGTCGACACCGTTTTGAACATCCACGACGCCGGGAACTTTGGAGATGGTATCGCCGACGCGGGGACCGAGCTGATACAACAGGTCGGCGTTGGTGGAGAAGAGCTTGATCTGCACCGGTTCCGGTGAGTTGGAGAGATCGCCGATCATGTCCTGCAGGACCTGGGTGAACTCAATATCGAGTTCCGGCTCTGCCGCGCGAATGCGCTGGCGGGCATCGGCCATGACTTCCTCGATGCCGCGGCGGCGCTTGTCTTTGAGCATGACGGTGAAGTCACCGGTGTTGGCCTCAGTCACGGCGGCAAGGCCCATCTGCAGGCCGGTGCGGCGCGAGGTGGTCTCGACCTCGGGCAACTGGTGGAGGATGCGGTCGACGTGAAGGAGTACGCGGTTCGTCTCCTGCAATGAACTGCCGGCGGGCATGACGTAGTCGAGGACGAATCCGCCCTCGTCCATTTCCGGCAGCAGATCGGAGCCGAGTCCCTGCCAGGCGAAGTACGTGCCGAGCAGGAGGAGGACGCAGGCTCCGGCGAGCCAGAGAGGGCGATCGAGGGCGGCGCGGAGGACACGCTCGTGGAAGCGCAGGACTGGGCCCATGATGCCGTGCTGCTGCGCTGATTCTTTCTCGCGGACGACGTCGGGTGAGTCTGCTGTTGCCGGGTCGCCCGGGATCTCCGCAACCTCGCCGGTGCGAGGCTTGACACGGAGCAGATGCAGGCTGAGGGCAGGCGTCCAGGTAAGCGCAAGGGCGAGCGAGGTCAGCAGCGCCACGGTCATCGTAAGAGCCAGAGCGCGGAAAAAGGTTCCGGTGACGCCGGTGACGGAGATCAGGGGAAGGAAGACGACGATGGGGGTGATTGTAGATCCGACGAGGGGGTGCATGATTTCGTGCAGAGCCTTGCGGACGGCTTCGATGCGAGTCTCGCCGACTTCACGGTGCAGCACGATGTTTTCGACGACGACGATGGCATCGTCGATCACCAGGCCCACGGCCGCGGCGAGGCCGCCGAGGGTCATGAGATTGAAGCTCTCGCCAAGAAGCCAGAGGGCGATGAATGTAACGGTGATGGTTACAGGAATGACGAGGCCGGCCACGATGGAGGAGGTCCAGTCGCGCAGGAACAGGATCAGGATGAGAGCGGCGAGGATAAGGCCGAGGAGGATGGCGTC
>DATEPN010000195.1:0-3065 GCA_035273225.1 Acidobacteriaceae bacterium
ATGTCGAACTTCTGCGGAGAGTGCCACCGGTCCTGGGAGACGGTCGTCCGCAATGGATGGCGCGGCCTCGGGAACGTGCGCTTCCAGCCCTATCGCCTCGCGAACAGCCGTTGTTTCAACGGGACCGATCCCAGGATCAGCTGCATCGCCTGCCACAATCCGCATCAGGACCTGGTCCGCAACGACCTCTTCTACGACAGCAAATGCCTGGCCTGTCACGCGCCGACGGCCAGACCCACGAGCACCGGCAAGGCGAAAGTGTGCCCGGTATCCACCTCAAAATGCGTGAGCTGCCACATGCCAAAAACGACGCTGCCCGGCGGACACCTGCATTTCACCGATCACCAGATCCGCATCGTGCGAGCCGGAGAGAAGTTCCCCGACTGAGCCGGGTCCCATTCCCGGCGTGACCGCCGCGCGACAGAAATTCCTTGATGCATGCTCGCCGCGCCGCGTATCGTTTGTCTAAATTACCAACACCTTTTCCATCTTGCTGCTTTTCCTTAACCCGCGCCGATGCAGTCTGAAGTGTCCGCTATAAACCGCCGTATTTGCCGCCTGGTCCTGCTCAGCGCAGCTCTCTTCCTGAGCGTGCAGGCTCGCGCCGCAACCTGCCGCGGCCCCCAGGCGCTTGAGGCGAAGCTGAAGAGCCATCCGGAGTCGACCACCTGGGTCGCTCTCGGCAATTACTACGGCGAGCACAATCAGTTCGACTGCGCCGCGACGGCGTTCCGCTCCGCTGCTCGGCTGAATCCAAAATCTGCGCAAGTCAACTATTTGCTCGGCCTCGCCCTGTTCCAGAGCGGTCACGAGGACCAGGCAATCGAGCCGTTGCGGAAATCGCTGATGCTCGATGCATCCGCGGTCAAGCCGCATCTGCTGCTGGGTTACGCGTACTCCCATCTGCATCGTTTGCCCGAGGCCGAGGAGCAATGGCGCGCCGCTCTGCGCATCGATGCCACTTCCGATGTCGCGCGGCACGAGCTCAGCCGAACGCTCATCGGCGAAAAGAAATTTGGCGAGGAAATCCAGTATCTCCGCGATCAAAAGCTGGACGATCCCCTGGCCGTCGATCTGAGCATCGCTTACGCCAGTGCCAACGACCTGAACGACGCGATCGCCGTAATCAGGAAGGCGATGGAGAGTTCCGACAGCGTGCCGCTCTCCACCAATCTGGTCGCCCTGTACATCAAAGCGGAACGCGACGACGAAGCGGAGAAGGTGGCGCAAAAGGCCTATGCGGCGCATCCGGCCGACTTCACCGCGCAGATCACGTACATGAAGACGCTGGTCGTGAACGGCGACTGGGGCCCGGCGCAACCTCTGGGCAGGAAACTCCTCGAGGAGAAGCCGCACGACTTTGACGTGCTGTATACCAATGGCGTGCTGGAGCGGCAGCAGGGCCAGTACGAAGCGGCTCGCGATCATCTGCGCGAAGCAGCCACGTCCAGGCGGCAGATGGCGAATCTGAACTATAACCTCGGCGTGGCGCTGGCGCGGCTGCACGATACATCGGGCGCGATCGAGCAGTTGCGCTCCGCCATCGCGCTGGGCGACAAGGATCCCGAGGCGCACTTCGAACTGGCGAACGCGCTGCGCGCTGCCGGACAAACCGACGAGGCGCGCAAGGAAATGCTCGCGTACCAGCAGGTCGTCAAAGACCAGCAGAATCGCACCCTCGCCGTGAGCAAGGCCAGTGAGGCCGATGCCGATCTGGAAAAGGGCGACCTGCAGGCCGCCATCGCGCTTTATCGCGAAGCCGTCCAGGCCTTTCCCAAAGACACCATGATCGGCTACAAGCTCGCCCTGGCGCTGGACAAGGCCAATCAGATCGACGACGAGCGCGCCGCTCTCCAGCAGGTGATCGCGACCGATCCCACGTTTGCCGCCGCGCAGTATCAGCTTGGCTATCTCGACTCGCGCGCCGGCAACAACGCCGCCGCCGAGGAGCATTTCCGCTACGCCGTGCAGGCGGCTCCGGCGTACGTGGACGCGTGGATCAGCCTGGCGGCGACGCTGGGCATGGAATCGAAATTGCCCGAGGCGCAGCAGGCCGTCCGTATCGCGCTGCGCATCGATCCGAAGAACAGCCAGGCGCAGGAACTCAGCCATGAGCTGGGCCAGCCGGCGCAAAAGCAGCAATCGCAGAACTGATCCCCAGGGCAGACTCCGACTTGATGCGTTCGAACAACTGGACCCGCCGACGCCTGCTGCGCACGCTGCCCGCTGCGTGTGCCCCGGTCCTGGTGCCGCGCGGACTCCGCGCCGTCTCGGCCGCCGCAACAGCGCCACCGCCGTTTTCGAAGTTCGTCGACATCGCCGCCGCCGCCGGCCTCACGCAGCCGATGTATTACGGCGGCACCGAGTCGGCAACCTTCATTCTGGAAATTACCGGCTGCGGCTGCGCCTTCATCGACTACGACAACGATGGCTGGATGGACATTTTCCTGGTCAGCGGGCAGTGGCTCAAAGACACCCCCGCGGGAGCGGGCAACCGTCTCTATCACAACAATCGCGACGGCACCTTCACCGACGTGACCGAGAAGGCGGGGCTGAAGGACCTCGGCTGGGGCATGGGCGTGTGCGTCGGCGACTACGACAACGATGGTTACGACGACCTGTTCGTCACCTTTTATGGCCAGAACAAGCTCTACCACAACAATGGCAACGGTACCTTCACCGACGTAACGGAGAAAGCCGGGCTGCTGCAGACGGGCATTCATTACGGCTCCGGCTGCACCTTTATCGAGCGCAACCGCAACGGCCTCCTCGACCTTTTCGTCGCTAACTACATCGAGCTGGACATGGTGCACGGCCCGCGGCCCTCGCTCGCCATTCCCAACTGCAACTATCAGGGTGTCCCGACCAACTGCGGCCCCATGGGGCTGGCGGCGCCGCGACACTACTTCTACCGCAACAACGGCAACGGCACATTCACCGATATCAGCAAGGAGACCGGCATCGCCAGTCTGCAGGGATCATTCGGCCTCACTGCGGTGGTGCTGGACGCCGACGAGGACGGCTGGCCCGACATCTTTGTCGCCTGCGATTCGACCTTCAGCTTT
>DATEPN010000196.1:0-57233 GCA_035273225.1 Acidobacteriaceae bacterium
GCTTCCGTGGAACCGAGCTGTTCTTTGTTCCGGCCTTGTGGATTCCTATCGTAGATCAGCCCCTGATCCTGGGCTTTGACGACCAGCAATATCGTGGCAATCACTCGATGTTTGTAGTGGGCCGGCTGAAGCCGGGCGTCAACCCGGCGCAGGCAGCCTCGGATCTGAATGCAATTGGCTCGTGGCTGGCGAAGACCTACCCGACGGATGACGACGGGGTGAACTTCACCCTGGCACGTCCGGGCCTCGTCGGAGACATGCTGGGCGGTCCGGCAAAGGCGTTCCTCGCCGGCCTCATGCTGCTGGCGGGGCTCATTCTGCTGGCGGCGTGTGCGAATCTTGGCAGCTTATTTGCGGCGCGGGCTGCGGATCGCGCCAAAGAGATTGCCCTGCGGATGGCGCTGGGATCCCGGCGAGGACGCATTCTCCGGGAATTACTGACCGAAGCGGTTCTGGTCTCGGTGGTGGGCGGGGTGGTCGGCCTCGCTGGCGGGCTGGTGATCCTGCGCTGGCTGAGCGCCTGGCAGCCCATTCCTGATCTGCCCATCAACGTGGCGGTGACACCGGACGCGTGGACCTTTGTGGTGGCTCTGGCTCTGGCGCTGGCGAGTGGGCTGTTGTTCGGCATGGTGCCGGTGCGGCAGGTGATGCGGTCCGATCCATGGCAGGTGATTCGGACGGGGTCCGCGGCTGGCGGCGTAAGGAAATTCACCGTTCGCGATCTGCTGCTGGTGGTGCAGATTGCGATTTGCGCGGTACTGGTCACCTCATCGCTCGTGGCGGTGCGCGGGATGGAACGGTCGCTGCACAGCCGTTTCGGATTCGATCCGGACCATGTCACTCTGGCGGGCACGGATTTGAAGTGGGCGGGTCTGGAGGGCGACAAGATTCCATTGATGCAGCGGAAGATGCTGGACGCCGTACAGGCGGTCCCAGGGGTTACGGCAGCCGGATATATCAGCGGTCCGCCGCTCAGCATGGGCAGCGGCGACTCCTTTGTGTACACGGATAACGTTACGGATTTTCGGCCGACGAACTACACAGCCGATGCGATGAACTACAACGTCTCGCCGGGGTACTTTGCGGCGGCCGGCACAGCAATGTTGGCCGGGCGGGATATCAGCTGGCATGACGAGAAGAACGCCCCGATCGTTGCTGTGGTCAATCGCGAGTTCGCGCGCAGGGTATTTGGCGGCGTGGATAAGGCGGTGGGCGGGCACTTTAAGTTTTGGGGCGGGAACCGGGCCGAAGTCGTTGGCGTGGTGGAGAACGGTAGGTATCGCTCACTGACTGAAGACCAGCAGCCTGCCATGTTCTTTCCAATCCTCCAGCACAATTCGAATGGCTTCTTCCTCATCGTGCGTTCCAGCCGTGCTCCGGACGAGATCGCCGGTGCGCTGCAGACCACACTGCGCGGCGTGGATCCCACTCTTCCCCTGAAGATCAGCACGTGGAGCCGACAACTGGCGACCGCACTCTTTCCGGCGCGTGTCGCCACGATCGCGCTGGGAGTGCTTGGGATGTTAGGCGCCATGCTGGCGGCGACAGGGATCTTCGGTATGGCGTCTTACGTCGTAAGCAAGCGCTTGCGGGAGCTGGGGATTCGAGTGGCGCTCGGTGCCGGGCAGCCGGAGGTGCTGCGCGCCGCACTCGGGCGGGCGTTCCGGTTGCTGGCCATCGGCTCAGCGGCGGGGCTGGTTCTGGGCGTCCTGGCGACACGGGTGTTGTCGCACATCGTGTATCAGGCCACGCCCAAGGATCCCCTCGTGCTGGCCGGCGTGGTGCTGGCGATGGTCCTGCTGGGACTGGCAGCAGCGTGGATTCCGGCACGGCGGGCGCTGGGCGTCGATCCCATGGTGCTGCTGCGCGAGGAGTAGGCCGGTCCCTTAGCTAACCTGGGGACCCAAAACCAGCGATCCTGCGGTTTGTTGCTGGTGTAGGGCGGATTTGGGCATGGGCGTGCATCTCCAGCGCGTCGCCTTTCATCTCCGGAAGATACAGACCAGCGCGCATCTGGTCCGGAGGCAAGTCATGTGCGATTACTCCCTGATGTCGGTTGAAAACCGGCTGGCCGTCTGTGGAGACGAGCTGGTGGTGCACCGGTTTGAGATTTTCTCCAGGGGCCTGGCGTCCGCTGCGGATGTCGAAGCCCTGAAGCGCGGCGAGCCGGCTCCCGCCCGCGGATTGCTTGCAAAAGTGAAGCGAGTGCTCTTTACTCCGGAGCCGCAGCAGTGCCGGGCGGTTTGCGTGCCGCCTGGGGCTCGGTTGCTGCTGCGCGATATCCCGGAGCGCCTGCAACGGGAGCTAAAGCTGGACTCCTCGGAGCAGGAAGTGGTCTTCACGCAGATCGACAGCCCCGGATATCGGGATGCCGTCCGGTTTGCCAACGGAGCCGAGGTGCTGCTGCAGCGTCTGAACCAGGGTCAGCGGGTCCAGGTGCTGTCGCTTTCTTCGGAAGAGGAACGCGACGCACTCGGCGACGTGGAGAGTGCGGTCCTTGCGGATGCGCACGCGACTGTGACTCGCGGCTGACGATTACGCGGCCTTCGCGCGTTCGGTGTGGAGGCCCGTTTCGCCCGAGAGCTCTTCGAGGCTGACGCCTTTGGTCTCGGGCAGCAGTGCCCATGTCGCGATCAGGCCGAGCACGCTGACAGCGGCCGCAGCTGTCTCTGCGCCTCGCAGGCCATGTGCGTGCATCAGGTACGGGAAGGTGAAGACGCCGAGGAACCCTCCGAGCTTCCCCATGGCGGCGGAGATGCCGTGTCCGGTGGAGCGCACGCGAATGGGGAAGATTTCTGACGGATAGACAAAGGTCGTCGAGTTCGGCCCGAACTCTGTGAAGAAGAAGCTGATGCCGTAGATGACGACGAAGGGCGCAACCATGTGCTCGATACCGGAGATGAGCGCCATGGCGGCGAAGCTGACCGCCATGAGAGCGAATCCGAGGTTCTGTATGACTTTGCGGCCGAGCCGATCCATGGTGAGGATGGCCACCACATATCCGGGCGCCGCGAAGATGACGAAAATGACAAGCTGCGTCAGAGTCTTGCGGATGAGCGTGGATTCCGCGCCGAGCGCGGAGAGGACCAGTGGGCTCGAAACGGTGTTGCCGTAATAGGCAAAGTCCATGAGGAACCACGCGAGGCTCGCTCCCACCAGACGCGTGAGCAGGCGCTTGTTGTTGACGAGGCGGTGAAAGCCATCCCAGAAGGACACGGAATGGAGGCTCTCGTCGAAGTCGGGGCGGCGGATAACGCGTCCGCGGGAGTCTTCGTCGCAGCCTGATGCTTTCAGGAATGTGTCGCTCTCGCGCATTTTGAGGCGGAGCGGATAGACGATAAGGGCTGGCACGGCTCCGAAGCCAACGAGGAGCCGCCAGAGAATCGTTGGTGCGATGTGCCCGGCGAGAAGCGCGGTGGCGAAGAGCGGGCTGAAGATGAGTCCGGCGGCCTGCATCGCAAAGACCAGTGAGACAGCCATGCCGCGGCTGGCGGCCGGGGCGTGCTCACTCATGATGGTGGCGGAGATCGGGTAATCGCCGCCGACGCCAACACCGAGCAGGAACCGCAGCCCGAGGAGCCACCAGATGTTGGGCGAAAGAGCGCAGCCAATAGCGCCGAAGGCAAGGACGAGCAGCTCGAATCCGTAAATGCGCTTGCGGCCGATCATGTCAGCGATACGGCCGAAGAGCAGTGCTCCAAAGGCCGAAGCGAGCAGCGCGGTGGATTCGACGAGGCTGTCCTGCAACTGGGTGACGTGCCACAGCGGGCGCACGATGGACATCACGATGCCAATGACGAACAGGTCGTACGCATCGGTAAAGAAACCCATGCCGGTGATGAACAGGACTTTCCAGGGAATGCACGGCGCCTGGGCGGGGGCATGGGTGGCGCGAGTTGTCATGACCAGCTAAGAAGCCGCTAGCTGGCCAGGTGGTTAGCCCGCGGCAGAACCAGACGGTACTGCCGCGAGCTCCTCTCCTGTAGGCGAGGCGTCAGTGGAAGAGGCTGAGGTCAATGGAGTTGGCCATGGCGTCGTAGCCGGCATCTTTCGGGTGGAGGTGGTCGCCGCTGTCGTACTGGGGATTGAAAGTCAGCGGGTTACTGGCGTCGCGGGTGGCCTTGTCGAAGTCGACGGCGCCATCGAAGACGCCGCTGGTCAGGATCCACTGGTTGACGGCTTCGCGAATCTTTTCGCCCTCATCGGTGTAATAACCGGCTCCCTGATAGGGCGTGAGGGTGGCGCCGAAGACCTTGACGCCGTGCTCGTGAGCGCGCGCGACCAGTTGCGCCAGTCCGGTTTCGAGGTCCTGCGCGGTCAGGTGGTATTCGGGGCGGTTGCGGCGGTGCATGGTACCGATATCGTTGATGGATTCGAGGACGATGACGTAGCGCACGCCGGCCTGAGCGAGGACGTCCTGATCGAAGCGAGCCAGTGCGTTGACCCCAGTGCAGGTGATGAGGACGCAGTTGCCGCCGATGCCTTCGTCGAGGACAGAGAGGTGAGCGGTGGCGGGGTTGTTGTGCAGGCGCTGCGCCAGGTAGTCGGGCCAGCGGTGGTTGGCGTTCTGCGTGGCCCAGGCGCCGTCGGTGATCGAATCGCCGTAGGCGACGACGGCCGCGGCGTGCGTGTCGGCGGGCTCGACGTCGATGCCTTTGATGAAGTACCAGGAGGTGATCGTGTCCGCGTTGCTGAGCGTCGGCGCGCTGACCTGGTTGCCGCGGACGAGGAAGTTGTCCTGCGCGGCGTCGCCATGGATGGTGACGTCGCTGATCTGCTGCACGGGGAGATAGAGGCTGATCGCCAGGTTGGCGAAGGCGGGCGTGGCGAAGTTGACCGGATCGCTGATCATCTGCGCGCCGGTTGGGATCACGACGGACGGTTGTCCGTTGAAGGTGAGGGTGTGGAGCGAGGCGGTGTCGATCGCGGTGACTGCGGGATCGGCGATGGTCGAGGGGGCCACGGCTCCCGGCGGAACGGGGCGCATCGGCGGGTGCGGCGCGGGCGGGTTGGAGGCGATCGCGATGGTGGCCGCGTCGATGCGCAGGGGCTCCGTGCCGAATTCGTTGGTGAAGCGCACGCGGAGCGTCTTGCCGGCGATCGAGGTGTGGACGATCTCGCGAAGGGTGGAGTCGACGAGCGTCGGCGGTTCACGCCGTCCCTCGGTGTGGGGCGAGGCAGCCCATGTGCCGACCCAGGTGTGGATCACGCCTTTCGGCGGGGCGGTTTGTGCGGAGAGGGTGAGGCTGAGCAGCAGTGGAAGGAAGGCGAGGCGCGCGGTGCGCATGAATCAGGAGTCCTCCGGGCAGGAAATGCGAGTCGGACAAATGATAAATGCGCAGGATCAATTGCGACGCGGGTTAGGGGAGGATCGAGATTCCACCACAGGGGACACGGAGAGCTCAGAGTGGTGGGGCGGGATGAGAAGCCCCGGTGGACGGGGCTCCTCTCGTTGCGGATCTATTTCTTCGCCTGTTCGAAGCGTTTGTTGACTTCATCCCAGTTGACGGTATTCCACCACGCGGCGAGGTAGTCGGGGCGGCGGTTCTGGTATTTCAGGTAATAGGCGTGCTCCCACACGTCATTGCCGAGAATGGGGAAGTGTCCCTGGGAGAGCGGGTTATCCTGGTTCGGCGTGGTGACGACCTGCAGTTTGCCCCCATTCCAGATCAGCCAGCCCCAGCCCGAACCGAACTGCTTCGCAGCAGCATCGTTGAACTGCTTTTTCAAATCGTCGAAGCTGCCAAAGTCTTTCTTGATCTGGTCGGCGATCGCGCCGGTGGGCGCACCGCCGCCGTTCTGCTTCATGATGGCCCAGAACATGGAGTGGTTGACGTGGCCGCCGCCGTTGTTGCGGACCGCCGTGCGCACATCTTCCGGCACGGAATTCAGGTTGCGGAGCAGGTCTTCCGCCGAGTGCTTGCCGAGGTCTGGGTGCTTCTCGATGGCAGCGTTCAGATTGTTGACGTAGGCCTGGTGGTGCTTGTCATGATGCAGATGCATCGTCTGTTCGTCGATGTGGGGTTCCAGGGCTGCGTAGTCGTACGGGAGAGGTGGAACTTCGTGTGCCAAAGGTTTCCTCCTGCGATGTTGATGGAAGTACCTGGGAGTTGCGCGGAGGCAAATGGGGGTCCGCGCCGTTTGCGTGTTCGATCATAAAGGATGCGCGAGGGGGTATGCAGGACGCAGGGAAGGAGCAAGATACAAAGAAACCGAGGACAGCGGATTCGGCAGGTTGCTATAGACGGTTTACATTGTGATAAAGAGCCCTGGCGCGGGAGATGGGTCTCCCTGAACGGCAGCCGCGTCTTTGACGTGACAGGCTCAATCTGTTCAATTTTTACGAGAAGACAAACTCTGCATTGGCTCGCTCAGGAATAACCCGACGAGACCTGCTGAAGAGAGCAGGAGCCTCCGGCGTGCTGGCGCTGGGCGCTCCGGCGCTGGCGACTGCTCAGAATCAGGCACAGCCGCCGAAGGTGAAGCCGGGGCAGGAGCCGCGTTCGGAGCAGCAGGCCTCGCAGGCGTATCAGCACCCGCCGGGGGTTTTCATCAACCGGCCGCTGACGCAGATCACCAAGGCAGCCGATACGCTGCTGGATGATCTGCAAGGGCGCGCAGCGGATTTCTTTTACAACGAGGCGAGCCCGCGGACGGGGTTGGTGCGCGATCGCGCCCCGGCGGTGGGGCTGAGCGTGAGCCGCGTATCGAGCATTGCGGCCACCGGCTTCGGGCTGACGGCGCTATGCATCGCGCACAAGCGGCATTACCTCACGCCGTATCTCTGCGAGCAGCGGGTGGAGAGAACGCTCGCGTTTCTGCTGGAGGATTGTCCGCACGAGCATGGGTTCCTCTACCACTTCATCGACATGGAGAGCGGGCAGCGGATGTTCGGCAGCGAGCTGTCGTCGATCGACACCTGCTGGCTGCTCTGCGGGATCCTGACCTGCCGGCAATATTTCTCCGGGAATTCACGCATCGAGGCGCTGGCAACGACGTTTTACCGGCGTATCGACTGGAGCTGGATGCTGAACGCCGGCAACACGCTGGCCATGGGGTGGCTGCCGGACCAGGGTTTCCTGACGCATCGCTGGGACATTTACTCCGAACTGCTGATCATGTACCTGCTGGCGATTGGATCGCCAACGCATGCGGTTCCTGCAAACACGTGGGCGGACCTGCAGCGACCGGTGGTGCAATATGGCGGCATTGACTACATCAGCGGCGTTGCGCCGATCTTTATTCATCAATACGCGCATGCGTGGTGCGACTTTCGCAACATCGCGGACCTGCATGCGAACTACTTCATCAACTCGATTGCCGCCACTCGCGCACATCAGCTGTGGTGTCTGACGGAGGGACGGAGATTTCCGTGGTGGGATGAGAACCTGTGGGGGGTCTCGGCATCAGATTCACGGGAAGGCTATCGCGTGTGGGGAGGGCCCCCGTCGATGGGGCCGCTGGACGGTACGCTGGTGCCGTGCGCAGCGGGCGGTTCGCTGATATTCCTGCCGGCGGAGTGCACCCACGTGTTGTCGAGCATGCGGGAGCAGTTCAAGAACAAGGTGTACACGCGCTATGGCTTCGTGGATGCATTCAACGCCAAGGCGAACTGGTACGGGCCCGACATTCTCGGCATCGATCAGGGGATCACGATGCTGATGGCGGAGAATTTGCGGACGCAGTTTGTGTGGGAATACTTCATGAAGAACCGCGAGATCGCGCATGCCATGGCGCAGGTGCAGTTCCACCCCGACCCGGGGGCGATCTCGCAGATCCTTTGAGCACCAGAATTCAGCAGCGCGAATCAGAAGAGCGGTTCTGAGCGCGGATTCCTGTTGATCTGCTGACTTCCATCTCCTCGCGCCGTGACGCCTTGTCGGGGAATGCAATCTTACCTTTGAAGCAGAGTCGCCGGATAGGTAACAATTGCTACGCAATGAGCGAGACAAGTTTGCGGTATCGCTGGCTGGATGGCCAGGGCGAGGCGTTTGGTGCACCCGGGGTTGAGCCGCGCTGGACCTCCAGCGCAAAAGATGCTGTGTGCACGGCCTATGCGGCATCGAGCAAGGTGTGGTTCACCGTATCGCACGGCATCCTGAATGAGATCTACTGCCCAACCATCGACCGGCCGCAGATTCGCGACATGCAGTTCCTCATCACCGATGGGGAGACATTCTTTCACGAAGAGCGGCGGGACCTGATCCACGATTTCGATTACATCGACAAGGACGCGCTGGCGGTCCGCGTACGCAATCGCGACCGCGAAGGCCGGTATGCCATCGTGCGGGAGATGATTTCCGATCCGCACTACCCAATCGTTCTGGTGAAGGTGCGCGTCGAGGCCGACGATCAACTCCTGCAGCGGCTGAGGCTATACGCGCTGCTGGCGCCCCATCTGGAAGTGGGCGGGATGGGAAACTCGGCGCGGGTGGCCGAGGTCGCCGGCAAAAAAGTCGTGATCGCGTGGAAGGAGGAGATGTCGCTTGCGCTGGCCTGCGACTGGGGATTTTCGCGTGCGAGTTGCGGATTTGTGGGCGCGAGCGACGGCTGGCAGGATCTGAAAAACAACCTGCTCATGGACTGGGAGTTCGGGTCGGCGACGAACGGGAATATTGCGGTGATGGCGGAAATTCCGCAGGAGCACACGCGCGAGTTCACACTGGGGATTGGATTCGGCGAGGGACATCACATGGCCCTCGCGGCAACAATCGGGGCGCTGGCGGTGCCGTTTGAGAAGCACCTGAAGCGCTTCATCGAGCAGTGGCATCGCGTGGCTACTCCGATGCAACTCGCCAAGCACGCGCAGGACGGCGGGCGCCTGCTGCAGGTAAGCCATAACGTCGTGCTGGCGCATGAGGACAAGACTTTCGCGGGCGCATTCATCGCGTCGGCGTCCATCCCGTGGGGATATGCGAAAGGCGACGACGACCTGGGCGGGTATCACCTGGTGTGGACGCGTGACATGGTGCAGACCGCGACAGCCCTGATGGCCTGCGGTCGCGTGGACACGGCGCTGCGCGCCCTTGTCTATCTGGCCTGCACGCAGAAGCCGGATGGCGGGTTCGCGCAGAACTTCTGGGTGAATGGCGAGCCGTACTGGACCGGTATTCAGCTGGATGAGGTGGCGTTCCCGATCATCCTGGCCTGGCGGCTTTGGAAGCTGAATGCGCTCGAGAACTTTGCGGTGTTTCCGTTTGTGGAGCGCGCGGCCGGCTTTCTGGTGCGGTATGCGCCGGTCACGCAGCAGGAGCGATGGGAGGAGGCCGCCGGCTATTCGCCTTCAACGCTGGCCGCCGTGATTGCGGGGTTGATCTGCGCGGCGGATCTGGCCTACGCGCACGAGTCGGAGGAACTCGCACGCTTTCTGGAGGAACATGCGGACTGGATCGAGGGCCACCTGGAAGATTGGACGGTGACGAACAACGGCGTGCTGCATTCGGAGGTGAAGCGGCACTACATGCGGATTCGCCCGCCGGAATGCGGCGAGCCGTACGCGCACGAAGGTTGCGGCAGGGAAACGGTCCACATCAACAATCTGGCGCCGGACCAGACGTCGGAGTTCGAGGCAAGGGAGATTGTCGATGGCGGATTTCTGGAACTGGTGCGATATGGCGTCCGGGCGCCGGATGATCCAGTCGTTCTGGATACGATCAAGGTCATCGATCGCGTGCTGAAGCGGGACGTGCCTCAGGGTCGATGCTGGCTTCGCTACAACCACGACGGCTACGGGCAGCGCACCGATGGCGGCCCCTTCCTGGGCTGTGGCCAGGGGCGGGCCTGGCCACTGCTGACCGGTGAGCGCGCTCATTATGAGCTGGCGGCCGGACGGGATGTGCGCCCACTGATTCGCGCAATGGAGAACTTTGCATCGTGTGGCGGTATGTTGCCGGAGCAGATCTGGGATGAGCCGGACAAAAATGGGCTGCGCTGGGGCCGTCCAGCCGGATCCGCCATGCCGCTGGTATGGGCCCATTCGGAGTACCTGAAGCTGCTGCGTTCCGCCGCCGATGGGGCGGTCTTCGATCGGATTCCGATTGTCGAAGAGCGGTACGCGAAGAAGCAGCGTCCGCCGAGCGCGATGGAGGTGTTCAACACCGCGCGGCGGCAGATCAGCCGGATGGATGCAGGGCGTACGCTGCGGATCACGTCGGCGGCACGGTTTCAGGTGACGTGGACGGCCGATAGCTGGAGGACCAAGCAGGTGTTGGAGAGCACCCAGCTGGGATATGCGGGATCGTATGCGGATCTGCCGACCAGGTCGGGGCAATCGGGGGCGATCGAGTTCACGTTATTTTGGCCGGAGGAGAACCGTTGGGAGGGGCGGAATTACCACGTCGCCCTTGAATGAGGCCCCGGCGCCCGCGCTAACCGGTGCGCAGGAACTGCGGCCATCTTCGGAACGTCTTTTCGTCCTTTGACGGTCTGCTACTCAGGACTGGTGCGCTTTGGCCTGATGCGGGGGTGCGGTTTGCGTCATCCAACTACCAGAGCGCAAAATCAGGACTGACCTGTCTTTTTGATCCCTGGCCAAATGTGGAGGAGTGCGAGAGTTTATGAGTGATCTGGACCAGTTGTCGATTAATGCCCTGCGGTTCCTTGCGGTGGATGCGGTAGAGAAGGCCAAGAGCGGGCATCCGGGTGCGCCGCTGGGATGCGCGCCAATCGCGTATCTGCTCTACCACAAGTACATGCAGCACAACCCGAAGAATGCGAACTGGGCCAATCGGGACCGGTTCGTGCTGTCGAATGGGCATGCATCGGCGCTGCTGTATTCGGTGCTGCACCTCACCGGCTATGACCTGTCCATCGACGACCTGCAGCAGTTCCGGCAATGGGGATCGAAGACGCCGGGTCATCCGGAGCGCGGCGAGGCCGAGGGCGTGGAAGTCACGACGGGTCCTCTGGGACAGGGGTTTGCGATGGGCGTCGGCATGGCGCTCGCGGAGAAGCACCTGGCGGCGGTGTATAACCGGCCGGGCTTCGACGTGGTCGATCACTACACGTACGGACTGGTTTCCGACGGCGACCTGATGGAAGGCGTCTCGCATGAAACCGCTTCACTGGCCGGTACGCTGGCGCTCGGCAAGCTGATCTATCTCTATGACGACAACCTCATCTCGCTGGACGGGCCGACAGAGCTGTCGTTTACCGAGGACGTGCTGAAGCGCTTTGAAGCGTACCACTGGCACGTGCAGATCGTGCGGGACGGCAACGATCTTGAAGCGATTTCGAAGGCGATCGAGGCCGCACAGGGTGTGAAGGATAAGCCGTCGCTCATTGCGGTCCGGACCGTCATTGGCTACGGCAGCCCGAAGGCGGGTACGAGCAAGGCGCACGGCGAGGCGCTCGGCGCGGAAGCCGTCAAGCAGACCAAAAAGAATCTGGGCTGGCCTGAAGACAAGACGTTTTACGTACCGGAAGATGCGAAGAAGAACTGGCTGCAGGCAGTTGATCGCGGAGCGCAGGCAGAGTCGGACTGGAACGCGCTGTTCTCGAAGTATCGCCAGGCGCAACCGGATCTGGCGGCGGAGTTCGAGCGCGTGCAGACGGGACGGCTGAAGGACGGATGGGAGAAGAGTCTGCCGAAATTCCCGGCGGATTCGAAGCCGGTGGCGACCCGCACTGCGGGCAACACGGTGATGAATGCGCTGGCAAAGGCAGTGCCGGAGTTGATCGGCGGCGCAGCAGATTTGTCGACCTCGACCAAGACGGTGCTCAAGGATAGTAAGAACTTCCACCTCGATCCGGCCGGGCAGAACATCTTCTTCGGCGTGCGCGAGTTCGGCATGTGCGCGATGGTCAATGGCATGGCTGCGCACGGTGGCGTGATTCCGTACGGGTCGACGTTCTTCGTGTTCACGGACTACTGCAAGCCGGCGCTGCGCCTCGCCGCGCTGATGAGTGTGCACTCCATCTTCGTGTTCACGCACGATTCCATCGGACTTGGCGAGGACGGGCCGACGCACCAGCCCGTGGAGCATCTGACAATGCTGCGCGCGGTGCCGCACCTGACGGACTTCCGTCCGGCGGATGCGAACGAGACGAGCGCTGTCTGGGGCCTGGCGCTGGAGCGCAAAGGCGCGTCGTTCATGGCGCTGTCGCGGCAGGATCTGCCGGTGCTCGATCCGGACAAACAGCGCGTCTTTGAGGGCGTTCGGCGCGGCGGTTATGTTGTAGTGGATGGCGGAAGCACGCCGGATCTGGTGATCATCGGGACAGGTGCGGAGGTTTGGCCGGCGATTCGCGCAGCCGAGCAACTGAAGAAAGACGGGATCAATGCCCGCGTGGTCTCGATGCCGAGTACGAAAATATTCGACGAGCAGCCGGAGAACTACCGGGAGTCAATCCTGCCGGACGCCGCGCCAAAGATGGCGGTCGAAGCAGGCGCAACGCTGGGCTGGTGGAAATACGTAGGACGGCATGGCGATGTGATCGGCCTGGACCGCTTCGGCGCGTCGGCTCCGGGTGCAACGGCGCTGGAGAAGCTGGGATTCGGGGCGGACAATGTCGTCGCGCGGGCGAAGGCTCTTGTACAGCGAGCACGGCGCGAGAAGGCCGAGCCTGCGATGGCGTCGAAGTAGATGAAGTAAGACGTCCGCGAATCAGCTACTCAGCAAGTTAGCTGGTTCGCCATTAAGCCTTGTTAGACGCTGGTCGCACGATGCGGCCGCGCAGAACGACTTGAGGACCGGATGAAACTGGCGATCGGAGCAGATCACGCAGGCTATCCGCTGAAAGAGGAAGTTCGCGGGTATCTGGAGAAACTCGGCCACGAAGTCATCGACCTGGGCGCGTTTAATGCCGAGCCGTCGGACTATCCCGATTTTGCGGAGGCGGTGGGCCGCGCCGTCATTGCGGGCCGCGCCGAGCGCGGGATTCTGATCTGCGGCAGCGGCGTAGGCGTATGCGTGGCGGCGAACAAACTGCCGGGCATTCGGGCATGCATGTGCCACGATCATTACTCGGCGCACCAGGGAGTGGAGCACGACAACATGAATGTGCTGGTGCTGGGCGCGCGGATCATCGGCGCAGCGCTGGCATTCGATCTCATCGATGCATTTCTCAGCGCGAACTTCCAGTCACAAGTGGAGCGGTACACCCGGAGACTGAACAAGGTGTTGGCCATGGAAGCGCGGAGTATGCCGCAGGCGGCGGCGCCGATGCAGGAAAGCGCCAGGTAAACTCATCAGCAGCAAGTCCCGAGTTCCTCATTTGTAAATCTCGATCGCCGGGAGAGACGATGGCGGGCATCAGCACGATCCTCTGGGATGTGGGCGGCGTGCTGCTCACAAACGGCTTCGACGGAGCACAGCGCGATGCCATGCTGAAGCAATTCGCGCTGGATCGCGATGCGTTTGAGTTGCGCCATGCCGAGGTGTTTCCTGTATGGGAGAAGGACGCGATCGGCGTCGACGAGTATCTGCGTCACGTTGTTTTCTACGAGCCGCGCGATTTCACGCCGCAGCAATTTCTTGAAGCGATGAAGCAGCAGTCGCAGGTGCTGCCCGACAGCGGCCTCCGAATCCTTCGCGAACTTGCGGCATCCCAACAGTACGTGCTGGCTACGGTGAACAACGAGTCGCGGGTGCTCAACGAGTATCGGGTGGCGCGGTTCGGGCTGGCAGATTCCTTTCAGGCATTCTTCAGTTCGTGTTACCTGGGACTGCGCAAGCCTGATCCGAAGATCTACCAGGTGGCGCTGGATGTGCTGCAGCGCGATCCGGAGGACACGGCGTTCATCGATGACCGCGCCGAGAATGTGGCGGCTGCGGCAAAATTGGGCATCCAGGCGATCCATTACACGGGCTCGGAGGAACTCGCACAGGAACTGCAGCGTCTCGGAATCTGGGCGAGTTCCAAAATGCTGCGCGAGGCGTAACAGGCAGGATTGAGGAGGGAACGGTCGATGGAACTGGGAATGATTGGGCTGGGCAGGATGGGCGGGAACATGGCCGAAAGGCTACGCCAGGGCGGACACAAAGTTGTGGGATTCGACTTCAGCGCCGAGGCAGTGAAGCGGCTGACCGAGGCCGGGTCGCTGGGCGTGTCCACGCTGGAAGATCTGGTGAAGAACCTCAAGGCGCCGCGGGCGATCTGGATCATGGTGCCGCAGGGCAAGCCGGTGGACGAGACGATAGGCAAGTTGAAGCCGCTGATGCAGAAGGGCGATACCTTCATCGACGGCGGCAATTCGAATTACCAGGACAGCCAGCGGCGGTATCGCGAACTGAAGGCCGAAGGGTTCAACTTTGTCGATGTGGGTACGTCGGGCGGCGTCTGGGGGTTGAAAGAGGGATACAGCATGATGATCGGCGGCGAGAAGCCGGCGGTCGAACGGCTCTCCCCGATCTTCGAGACGCTGGCGCCGGCGAAGGACAAGGGCTGGGGCCACGTGGGTCCGGCCGGTGCCGGCCACTTTGTGAAGATGGTGCACAACGGCATCGAGTACGGCATGATGCAGGCCTTCGCCGAAGGCTTCACCATCATGGAGCACAAACATGAACTCGATCTGGATCTGGCGCAGGTGGCGCAGATTTGGCGGTTCGGCAGTGTCGTCCGTTCATGGCTGCTGGATCTCACGGCCGATGCGCTCAGCAAAAATCCGAATCTGGAAGGGCTTGAGCCCTGGGTGGAGGATTCGGGCGAAGGACGGTGGACCGTCTTCGAGGCAATCAACCTGAACGTGACCGCGCCGGTGATTACGGAAGCTCTGCTGCGCAGAATTCGCAGCCGCGAGGAGAACAACTTCACCGACCGCATGCTGGCGATTCTGCGCAGCGAGTTTGGCGGACACGCGATCAAAGTAGACAAAGAACAGGCAGCGTAGCTGGTTGGTATTGAGCAGGGTAGCGGAGGAAAAGACGAGCATGGCGACGACCGAAGTCAGGGTTTCTCCGGAGGACGTGAAGCAGGCAGCGTCTCAGGTGAAAGAGCATATTCCCGATCCGACGGTCATGGTGATTTTCGGAGCGTCGGGGGATCTGACGAAGCGCAAGCTGCTGCCTGCGCTCTTTCATCTGGAGCAGTCACGACTGCTGCCGGAGCAGTTCCACATTGTTGGCGTAGCCCGGCGCGACCTTGGCCAGCAGTTTGCCGATGACATGACGCAGGGGATTCTCGAGTTTGGCGGCGTCGACAAGGATGACGAAAAACTGGACGGGTTCATCCGCAAGATCAGTTATCACGCGATGGACTTCGACAATAACGACGGCTATGCCCGGCTGAAGTCGCTGCTCGAGGGCTACGACAAGAATGAGGGGACGCGCGGGAATCGCCTGTTCTATCTGGCCACGGCGCCGGAATACTTCGCCGACATCGTCCACCGACTGGGCGCGCACGGAATGGCACAGCCGCAGGTCGGCAGGGCGCGGATCATTATCGAAAAGCCGTTCGGTCACGATCTGGAAAGCGCGAAAGAGCTGAACGATGACGTGAACACGGTCTTTCACGAAAATCAAATCTTTCGAATCGATCACTATCTCGGAAAAGAGACAGTACAAAACGTGCTCGTCTTCCGGTTCGCGAACGGGATATTCGAACCGGTCTGGAACCGGAACTTCATCGACCACGTGCAGATCACGGCGGCCGAGAGCATCGGGATCGAAGGGCGCGGGCCCTTCTATGAAAAAGCCGGTGCGCTGCGCGACGTGGTGCAGAACCACATGATGGAACTGCTCTCGTTTGTGGCGATGGACCCGCCGGCAAGCTTTGCGGCGGAGGCTGTGCGGCGGGAGAAGATTAAGGTCTGGACCTCAATCAAGCCGCTGAACATCTTCGACTGCGTACGCGGCCAATACGGGCCGGGCATGGTGAAGGGCGAGGTCGTCAAGGGCTACCGTGAAGAGGACCGCGTCAATCCGGAGTCATGGACGGAAACCTACGCGGCGGTGCGGCTGGAGATCGAGAACTGGCGATGGGCGGGAGTCCCGTTCTATCTGCGCGCCGGCAAGCGGCTGGCCACGCGGGCGACGGAAATCACAATTCAGTTTAAGCAACCGCCGATGTTACTCTTTGGCGACCACATGCCGGGGAAGTGCGCGGAAATTCAACCCAACATCCTGACCATGCGCATTCAGCCGGACGAGGGAATCTCGCTGCGGTTTGGCGCAAAGGTCCCGGGCCCGCAGATGGCGGTGTGCCCTGTGATTATGGATTTTGGATACGCGCAGGCCTTTGGATCATCGTCGGCGAACGGCTATGAGCGCCTGTTGCTGGACGCGATGCTCGGCGATGCGACGCTGTTCGCGCATCGCGACGGCGTGGAGGCGACCTGGGCGCTGTATACGCCGGTGCTGGAGGCGTGGGCGAAGAAGTATCCGCAGACCTTTCCGAATTATGCGGCGGGCAGCTGGGGTCCGGAATGCGGCGATGAACTGATTGGCCGTGACGGTTACCGTTGGCATACCGTTGCGCCGCCGGCGACGAAACCGTCGAAGTGAAGCGCAGTAGAATGCGGGGTTGCAGCGAAGCCCGTCCGGAATCATGCCAAAGACAATTCACGTTGAGTATCGTGTGTTTGCGGACCAGGAGGCACTGTCGCGCGCGACGGCGCAGCATTTGGTCGACAGCATCCAGTCAGCCGTGATGGCGCGCGGCCTGGCGCGTATTGCCATATCCGGCGGCAGCACGCCGAAACAGGTATTCGCACTCCTTGCGGACGAGAAGCAGCCCTTTCGCGCGGCGATTCCGTGGGATCGTCTGCGGCTCTTCTGGGTGGACGAGCGGTGCGTGCCGCCGAATCACCCGGACAGCAACTTCGGTGCGGCTCGCGAGCTGCTGCTCAGCAAAGTTCCGCTGGAAGGGGACGACGTAATCCGGATTGAGGGCGAACTGGATCCAGAGGAGGCCGCGGCAAAGTACGAGTCGGCCATCCGCGCGCACTACCGGCTCGAGGGCGCGCAGGTTCCGATCTTCGACGTGGTTCAGCTCGGCATGGGCGATGACGGACATACAGCATCGCTCTTCCCGCACACCGAAGCACTCAACGAGATGATGCGCATCGCGGTGGCAAATCATGTTCCGCAGCAGAAGCAGAGCTGGCGCGTGACCCTCACCTGGCCAGTCATCAATGCGGCGCGCGAGGTGTTCTTCCTGATTGAGGGCGCGAAGAAGGCTGATCCACTGGGACGAGTGCTGACCGGCGCGTACGATCCGGAGACGCTGCCGTCGCAGCTCATACAGCCGCAGAATGGGCGGGTGCTGTTTCTGCTGGACCGGGCCGCCGCGGTGCATCTGCCCGCGCCAAATCCCGGGGGCACGGGGACACTGGAGATCGCACGATGATTCTCGCCGGGGACGTGGGCGGCACCAAAGTTCACTTAGCGCTGTACGGATTCGAGCACGGACATCTGGTGCATGTGCGCGACGAGAAATTTCCCGCGCATCGGTATGCGGGCCTCGAAGACGTAGCGGCTCGTTTCCTTCTCGATAGCGGGAATCCGGAGATTACAGCCGCGTGCTTCGGCGTGCCGGGCCCGGTGCGTGGCGGGCGCTTGCGGCTGACGAATCTGCCCTGGGTGCTGGATACGCGTGAGCTGTCGACGCGGCTGAACATCACTCACCTGTTCCTGATCAACGACCTCGAAGCGAATGGCTACGGCGTGCCGGAATTGACGAAGGAGCAGATCTTCACGCTGAATCCGGGGGATCCGGCGGCGGTCGGGCATCGTGCGCTGGTGTCCGCAGGCACCGGCCTCGGGGAAAGCGTTCTTGTGTGGAACGGAAAAACCCATGTGCCGCTGCCCTCGGAGGGCGGGCATTGCGATTTCGCCGCGCGCAATGAGCTGGAGATTGAGCTGCTCGAGTACCTGATGAAGAAGCTGGGCGGGCGCGTGAGTTGGGAGCGCGTGGTGTCAGGTCCGGGTGTGACGAACATTTATCAATTCCTGCGCGACGTGAAGGGCATGGAAGAGCCGTCCTGGCTCAGGGAGCGCATGCGCACCGAAGATCCGAACGCGGTGATCGGCGAAACCGGGGAGGCGTGCACAAGCGAGCTGTGCACGCGCACGCTCGAGATATTCACCGCAGCGTATGGAGCGGAGGCCGGGAATCTGACTTTGAAGGTACTCGCGCTGGGTGGCTTGTATCTGGGCGGTGGAATCGCTCCGAAAATCCCGAAAACGATGAAGGGCGGCAAGTTTATGGAGGCGTTTGTCGACAAAGGACGGCTGAGCGAGTTGCTGATTCAGACGCCGGTGCACATCATTCTGGAGAGCCGCGCTGCACTGATGGGTGCGGCGGCGTTTGCCGAGGCGCGCGCCGCCGAGATCAGCGGGAAGTCGGTGCGGGCGGCCTCGCGCTAAGGATCACGCCAGAGTGGCTATCCATCTCGTTACCCTGCAGATCCTTGCTGTGGTCTTTCTCGCGACGCTGGTCCGATCTGCATTTGGATTTGGCGAAGCACTGATCGCCGTTCCCCTGCTTGCCCTCTGCGTTCCTCTCCAGGTTGCCGCTCCTCTGGCGGTGCTGCTGTCGATCACAATTGCTGCAATTGTGGTCGTACAGGATCGGGAGCAGATTTACCTGAGCAACGCCGGATGGCTGATTCTGGCCACCCTGCCGGGGCTGCCATTGGGGCTGCTGCTGCTGACGAGCAGCCATCAGCAGGCGGTGAAGTGCGCTCTCGGAGCGATCATTCTCGCTTTCGCGGCATTCTCACTGCTGCGGCGCGCGCCGTTGCTGCGGGCCGACCATCGCGGCTGGCTGCTGGCGTGTGGATTTTGTGCCGGGGTTCTGGGCGGAGCCTATGGGATGAACGGACCGCCTCTGGTCGTCTATGGATCGATGCGCCGCTGGCCGCCGCAACAGTTTCGGGCAACTCTGCAGGCCTATTTTCTGCCCGCGAGCGTGTTGGCGATGGCAGGATACTGGATCAGCGGCCTGTGGGTGCCTGCGATTACGCGGGATTATCTGCTTGCGTTGCCCGTTATGCTGCCGGCGGTTTTCCTGGGACGATGGATCAACCATCGGCTGCACGGCGATGCTTTCCTGAAATTCGTCTACATGGGCCTGGCCTGCATCGGCACACTGCTGCTGATCGAGGCCGCGCGCGGGCGCGCCTGACCTCGTGCTATTTTTGGAGTGCTGTCGAAGGCTCCAGTTGAGGGAGGTGATCCGTGCTTGTGAGGCGACTCGCCCTTGCGGTTCTCAGTTGCGGGCTGGTTCTGTCGGTGCCCCGCCCGGCGTTCGCGCACGCCATGCTGGTATCGAGCACGCCGGCAGCCAACGCGACAGTGCATTCCGGCGACACAGCGATTGAGCTGCGGTTCAACTCGCGCGTGGACGGCGCGCGGTCGACTCTGATGCTGGTCAAGCCGGACGCCAAGGCGGAGAAGCTGGCGCTGGATAGCCAGCACGGCGCGACGACGCTCGACGCGCACACGAGCCTGCAGGCGGGCAAATATCTCATCCGGTGGCAGGCGCTGGCTCCAGATGGCCACATCACGCGCGGAGAAATTCCGTTCACAGTGCGATAGAGCGCCGCATTGATCTGGTTCGTTCGCGATCTCGACGTGCTGAACCTCTTGCTGCGCGCTCTCTCGTTTGCGCTGGAGGCTGTGGCCTTCGGCGCCATGTTCTTTTGGGGCGTGGTGGCGAGGCCGGAGGGGCTCGACGCAACGGCAGAGGCGCGGCTGCGGCGCGTTGGAGCGCGTTTTGCGCTGGCGCTTGCGCTGACTGAGGTCGTGTTGTTGGCCACCACGTCGGCGGAGTTGATGGGCAGCGGCGGCATGGGGCTGCGCGAGGTCGCGTCGGCGGCGTACTTCACTTCGGGATGCGTATTCGCCTTGGCATCGCTGGGGATGTTTGTGGCGATGCGCTGGTCGGCGCGGCTGGCGCCCGCTGTTGTCGCCGCAGTGATTGCGCTGGGCGCATCGGTATCGCTGAGTCACGCGGCATCACGGATGGATCATCGGGCGCTTCTGCTGGCGCTGACGGCGGCGCATCATCTTGGGATGGCGGCATGGATAGGCGCACTGCTCTTTCTGTTGCTGGCCTTGCGCGCGGAACCGCAACCGGTGGTCGCGGATGCCATCGCACGGCGGTTTTCACGGATGGCAGTGGTGGCTGCCGCGCTGCTGGTGGGCGCAGGGGTTGGGCTCGCGTGGTTCTATGCGGCATCGTGGCGCGGGATGTGGGGTACGTCGTACGGCCTGCTGCTCTCGGCGAAAATCGTGCTCACGATGATGATCCTGGCCCTCGGAGCGGCCAATTATCTCGCGATCCGGCAGGCAGGCGATACGGACTCGTTTTTCCTCCGGCGCCTGCGGCGGTTTGGCGAGGTGGAACTGGCGATTGCATTCACGGTTCTCGTTGCGGCCGCTTCACTGACGGCGCAGACGCCCTCCGTCGACGAAATGCCGGAGAACACGCTCACAGCGCACGAACTCCTGCAGAGACTGGAGTGGCGAGTGCCGAGCTTTCGCACGCCCTCCTACGCACAGCTAACGCTGGCGACTCCGCTGAGCGTGGCTGTGCGCGAGGCGACGTTCACGGGAGGCAGCAAAAGCGACGCGAACGACCGCGCCTGGTCCGAGTACAACCACCACTGGGCGGGGTTGATTGTCCTGTCGGCAGGCCTGCTGGCGCTCGCGAATCGGCGCTGGGCACAGCACTGGCCGCTGCTGTTTCTGGCACTGGCGGTGTTCATCATCCTGCGCGCCGATCCGGAATGCTGGCCGCTTGGACCGCGTCCATTTTGGGCGAGCTTCACGGCTCCGGATGTGCTTGAGCATCGGGTCTTCGCGCTGCTCATCGCAGCATTCGCGCTTTTTGAGTGGGGCGTCCGGACGGGAAGAATGGGATGGGCGCCGGCGCGGTATGTTTTTCCGGCGCTGTGCGCTGCCGGTGGCGCGTTGCTGCTGACGCACACGCATGCGCTCGGCGAGGGAACCGATGAGGTATTCGCGGAACTGAGTCATACGCCGATGGCAGTGCTGGGCGCCACCGTGGGCTGGGCGCGCTGGCTGGAATTGCGGCTAAGCGAGAAGGAGTGGCGCGCGCGGCGTGTGGCGCGATGGGTGTGGCCGGTATGCCTGGTGTTGCTTGGATTGTTGCTGCTGAACTATCGCGAGACCTAGCCTGCCTTGTTCTGCGCCCCGTTGGCGCGTGTGGATGCGCTATTGTGGAGAGTTGGTCATTTCTTTCGAGGTCGCGCATGTTTCGCTGGCGGAATGTTGTGATCGGTGGTGCGGTGGTGCTGATGGCGCTGCTTGTGCAGGCGCAGAGGCTCTCCGATACAGTCATTCCGGAGCATTACACGCTGACACTGCAGCCGAATCTGGACACCGCGACATTCATCGGGCACGAACAGATCGATGTGACGGTGAAGCAACCGGGTGACGCGATCACGCTCAACGCCGCCGAGATTCAGTTTACGAGCGTGGCGGCGGTGCTCGACGGGCGCGAACGGCTGGGGAAGGTTACGACAGATGCGCAGAAAGAGCAGGCGGCCTTCAGTTTTGGCCAGCAAATTCCAGCCGGTCCGTTGACGCTGAAGATTGTCTACCGGGGCATTCTGAACAACGAGCTGCGCGGATTTTATTTGTCGAAGGCCGGTAAGCGGCGACTGGCAGTGACGCAGTTCGAACCGACCGATGCGCGGCGGGCGTTTCCGAGTTTTGACGAGCCTGCATTCAAGGCGACCTTCGACATCACGCTGATTGCGCCGGAAGGTGCAACGGCGATCTCAAACACGAATGTAGTTTCGGATGAACCGGGCCCGTACGCAGGCGAGCACACCGTACATTTTGCGACAACGCCGAAGATGTCCACTTATCTGGTGGCATTCCTCGTGGGCGATTTCCAGTGTGTCTCGGGCAAGAGCGATGGTACGCCGATTCGCGTCTGCGGGACTCCCGACAAGGTGCAGTACGGGCAATTCGCACTCTCGGCCGCGGCGTACATTCTGCACTACTACAACACGTATTTCGGCATTCGTTACCCAATGCCAAAGCTGGACCTGATTGGGATTCCGGACTTCGAGGCTGGCGCCATGGAGAATTTCGGAGCGATCACCTATCGCGAAACCGATCTGTTCATCGACGACAAAACGGCGAGCGTGGACGAAAAGAAGAATGTCGCGGCGGTCGTGGCGCACGAGATGGCGCACCAGTGGTTCGGCGACATGGTGACGATGCAGTGGTGGAACAACATCTGGCTGAACGAAGGCTTTGCCACCTGGATGGAGAACAAGCCGGTCGCAGCCTGGCATCCGGAGTGGCACATCCCGCAGGACGTGGCGGCAGGGCTGAACGGAACACTGGATTATGACGCGCAGAAGATCACGCGTGCGATCCGCGCCAGGGCTGATACGCCCGCAGAGATCAACCAGATGTTCGACGCGATCAGCTACGGGAAGGCAGCGGCTGTCCTGCTGATGACCGAGCAGTATGAGGGAGCGGATGTGTTCCGCAAGGGCGTGCACGATTACCTGCAGGCGCACATGTTCGGCAACGCGACAGCCGAAGACTTCTGGAACGCACAGGCGGCGGCGAGTCACTTACCGGTGGACAAGGTGCTCTCGAGCTATGTGACGGAGGCCGGCGAGCCCCTATTGACGTTTGCGGAGCCAGCGAACGGAACGGTGCAGGTGACTCAGCAGCGGTTCTTCCTAAATCCGCAGGCGAAGGCCGAAGGACAGCAAACGTGGACAGTCCCGGTCTGCTTCGCGGCAGGCGCGGGTCAGGCGAAATGCGACGTGCTGGATGCGCCGCAGAAAACTCTTGAGGCCCCGAGCGCGCCGGTCTTCTATCCCGATGCAGGCGGGCGCGGGTACTACCGCTTCGCGCTCACCGATGCAGACTACGCCAGGATACTGGCCGCGGTGGAGAGCGGGCTCACACCGGAAGAACGCATCAGCCTGGTGGGAGATAAGTGGGCCGGCGTGCGCTCAAACCACGATGCGGTTGGTGATTATCTCAATCTCCTTGTGGCGATGAAGGACGACACGAGCCCGGCGGTGATCGACAGCGCGGTGCGTCCGCTCTCAACCATCGATCGGCAAATTGCCCAGACGCCGCAGGAGAAGCAGGCGATCGCTGCCTGGGTCGTGAAGACCTTCCGTCCGGCATACGACCGGTTGGGAGAGCCGGCGCCGACCGATTCTCCGGACAAGAAGCAGTTGCGGGCATCGCTGTTCGGGCTCCTGGGTTCGATTGGGCAGGACACGGACATCATCGGGCAGGCGAAGACACTGGCGGTGCAGTCGCTGAAGGATGCTGCCTCCGTGGATCCCAACCTGGCGCACGTGGCGATGGCAATCGCCGCGGAACATGGCGATGCAGCCTTCTTCGAGAATCTGCAGCACACCTACGAGACGGCGCAGAATCCCCAGACCCAGGATATGGCCCTGCGGCTGCTCTCTCTGTTTCGCAACCCGGATCTGGAGAAACGCGGGCTGGAGTACGACGTCTCGGGCAAGGTTCGCAATCAGGATGCGGTCATTCAGTTGCTGATTGCCATGCAGTCGCCTGCAACGCGCGATGTAGCCTGGGATTTTATTAAGCAGAATTGGGATAAGGTGCAGGCGCAGCTGACGACTTCCATGGGTGCTTATCTTGTCGGCGGTGCAAGTTCCTTCTGCAGCGAGGAGAAGAAGCAGGACGTGGTGAGCTTCTTCTCGACGCACAAAGTTCCGGCATCGGGCGTCGCGCTCCAGCGTGCGCAGGACGCGATTGAAGCTTGCATCACCCTGCGGGCCGACCAGGGGCCGAAACTCCAGCAGTGGATCGCGCAGCAAAGGTGAAATACCTGCCGTCTACAATGCGAGGGTGAGCGAGTCTCCCGTTGAAGTGCATGCGCCGCATCGGCGATGGCGGATCGCCGTGCTGCTGGGCATCGGCGTTCTGGTCAATTTCTTTGACCGCGTCAATGTCTCCGTAGCGTTCAGTTCTTTGCATACGGAGTGGGGCATCACGGCGGTAACCTTCGGGTATCTGGCCTCGGCGTACAACTGGACGTACGCGGCGCTGCAGATTCCGGTGGGCGTCATGCTGGATCGGTGGGGCGTGCGCCGCATCGGGCGGATCGCCACGTTGCTGTGGAGCATGGCTTCGTTCTGGTCGGGACTGGCGACGGGCGTCCTGACATTCTTCCTGGCGCGCCTGCTACTGGGTGTCGGCGAGGCTCCGACCTTTCCTGCGAATGCGAAGGCCGTCGGCTACTGGTTCCCGGAGCGTGAGCGCAGCTTCGCCACTTCCATTAACGATTCGGCAGCGAAATTCGCCTCAGCGATCGGCGTGCCGATCCTCGGCGTGCTGTTGTTCCGGTTCGGATGGCGCTGGAGCTTCATCTTTACCGGCGTGGTGAGTTTCCTCTATTTCATGCTGTTCTGGGGCGTATACCGGAATCCGAGCGAGGACCCGAAGGTGAGCGAGGCCGAGCGTACGCTGCTCGAGGAAGGAAACGCGCAGCCGGAGTCGGCGCTGATGCTGAGCAGCACGTGGGAGGCGCAGGAGGCCGAGGCTGGGATGCGGCACGCGCATGGCGCGCCACTGACCTATCTCCTCCGGCAGCGAGAAGTGCTGGGGTGCACCGTCGGGTTCGCTGCGTACAACTATGTCTTCTATCTGGTGCTGACCTGGTTGCCGACGTATCTTTCGATGACGCTGCACCTCGACCTGCTGCACTCGGCGATGGACACGAGCATTCCCTGGCTGGTGGCAACCATGACGGATTTACTGGTCGGCGGCATCATGGTGGATTTGCTGGTGCGCCGCGTGCGACGGGGGTGGCTGGTGCGTCAGGCCGTCCTGGTGGGCGGACTCGCTTTTGGCATGGGGATTTACGGGGCTCGCTTTGCGCAGACTCCCATAGCAGCGGTCACGTGGATCAGCGTATGCATGGCGGGGCTGGGCGCGATGGCTCCAGTGGGCTGGTCGGTGCCGTCGTTGATCGCACCGCGGGAGAGCGTCGGACGCATCGGCGGCATCATGAACTTCGCCACACAACTGGCAGCAATCTCTGCGCCGATCATCACCGGGTATTTTGCCCGCGCTCATAATTTCGGGGGCTCGTTCGCGCTGGCGGCGGTGGTACTGGCGGTGGGGATCGCGGGATATGCGCTCGGTCTGGGAAAAATGCGCGTCATACCCGAACCGGCGTAACAGACCATCAATCGGCCTTCAGTGAAAATCTGGCGCGGACTTCATAGCGTGAACCTCCCGGGCCGGGGAACGACTCAAACAGAAGGAACTCGTCCGCGGTGAATTCCGCGACCGGGTTCTCTTTGCAGCGGCGGAGTGCCTGTTTCAAAAGAGAGAGCGCGCGCGATCCGGCTCGTCCCTTCACTCGGGCCAGCGTGATGTGTGGATGGTATGCGCGGTCTTCGGGAGTGAATCCGCAGGAGCGGGTCGCGGCGGTGACCTTCTGCTGCAGCGCGAGAAGTTCTGAGGAGATCACGACTCCAGCGTGGAAGATGCCGGCCTTGTCGAAAAAATCCAGGCCCTCAATGCGGATCGGAACGGGCACCGCCTGGATTCCCTGCAGGTTGGTGATCGCACAGGCAGCTTGTTCGTCGGAGGTTTGGCCGAGGAACTGGAGAGTGACGTGCCAGCCCTCTTCCATGGACCAGCGGACCTCGTGTCCCGCATGTGGAGCGAGCCGACTGCGCAACCCGCGGAGCATTTCCGTAGCATCCGGGGAGAGCGCGATGGCGATGAAGAGGCGCATGCAGAACCAGAGTACCGGCATGACGCGCTGGCATTCTAAAGTCATGCGGATTCTTTTGTTGCTGGCGGTAATTGGCGGGGTGGTGAGCGGAACCTGTGCCGCGCAGATGAATATGGGCGGGACGCCTCAGAATTTTGTGCAGGAGATAGAGGCGCACTCTACATCGGGAACGAGCGCTGAGCCAAACTCCACGCCCGCGCCGATGCTGATGTCGATGCGCGGCCGGTGGATGTTCATGGTGCATGGGAACGGCTTTGTCGCCGACATCCAGCAGACAAGCCCGCGGGGTGGCGACAAGCTGTTCTCCACAAACTGGACGATGGGCATGGCGCAGCGCAGCGCCGGGCCCGGATTGCTGACGCTTCGTGCCATGCTGAGCCTCGAGCCTGCCACCGTAACGAATCGCCGTTATCCGCTGCTCTTCCAGCAGGGTGAGACGGCGTACGGAGTGCCCATCGCGGACGGCCAGCATCCGCATAATTTCATCATGGAAGCAGCGGCGCTCTATGACCTCCAGCTTGGCAGCATCGCGCTGCTGAGCCTCTATGCCGCGCCGGTGGGCGACCCGGCGATCGGGCCGATTGCGTATCCCCACCGGGCGTCGGCGATCGAAATTCCAGTGGGAACTCTGGGCCACCACCAGCAGGACTCCACTCACATTGCGGATGACGTGCTGACGACTGGCTTATCGGTGGGCTGGCTTCGCATGGAGGCGAGCGGTTTCCATGGACGCGAGCCGAACGAGCACCGCTGGCAGATCCAGCAGGGGGCGATGGATTCGTGGTCGGTACGGGCGACGGTTCAGCCTGGGCAAAACTGGAGCGGGCAGTACTCCTTTGGGAGGCTGAACAGCCCGGAGGCGCTCAATCCCGGCAGCGACCAGAAGCGGCAGACAGCCTCGGTGATGTACAACCGGCCGCTGGCGAACGACGGCAACTGGGTCACGAGCCTAATCTGGGGGCGCACACGGGAGGTGCCCGGCCACCTCGTGGAGAACAGTTATCTGCTGGAGTCGACGCTGCGCTTCGCTCGCCGGAATTACGCCTTCGCCCGGCTGGAGGTGGCGGACCGAACTACGGAACTGATCTGGGGCGAGAAACCGTTGCCGCCAGGCTTTGATGAGCAATCGGCCGGACGGGTGCAGGGCTACACGTTCGGCTACGACCGGGACATCGGACACGTATCGCACCTGGACAGTGCGCTCGGCGCACAGGCGACGTTGTATAAACCGGGTTCGCAACTGAGGCCGTTGTATGGGGCGAGCCCTGCGGGTTTCGTGCTGTTTCTCCGGCTGCGGCTGACCGGCGCGAAGCCCTGATCAGCGAGCGTGAGCTAGTCGGCGGCCTCGTCAGCCCCCTCGTGGACATGAACCAGGAATTCGCGCAGCACGCGGGCGTTCTGTTCGGTGTTATTGGCGCGATCGCGATACTGCTCGGCAGACTCAATGTGGCCGAAGCCGGTGGAGCGTTCGGCCAGTCGCTTGTAAAGGCCACTGCTTTCCTCAAGAGCGCGCAACGCGGACCACAGGGCGGTTTCGATGGCGTGCTGCTGTTCGACGGTGAGATGACGCGCGGTGAAGGCGTGTCCGACGCGGCAGCGGAACCGGAGGAAACCGTTCTCTTCCAGTTCCCAAAGGACACCTCCGCAATCGGGGCAGGCGAACGCGGAGGGCTGTCCGGGACGCTCGTCGTTCTCCAGTTGCGGCATTTCCATCTCCAGAAGCCTGGTTTCTTTGTCTTCAAGTGAGCCGGGGTGCGCGGCGGATTCCTGTGGAACGGGGATTTCCTCGCGTACCAGCCGCACCAATTCGGCTGGGATTGTCTCAAGAGGCAGCACCCGGGCTTCGGGCACCTGCTCGAGGGCGTTGCGGGGCATGGCAGAAAACATAGCGCTTTGAGGGTCCTGGACAATCGGGATCCCGCCATGCGCCTTCACGACCATGAGCCCGGAGGTGCCATCGTCAAGCATCCCGGTAAGGACTACGGCAATGACGCGGCGACCGGCGGAAAGCGCGGCGGACCGGAAGAGGGGGTCAATGGCGGGGCGGTGCAAGTTTTCGCGGGGACCCTGCAGCACGCGGATGCGATTGCCCTGAACGAGCATATGGAAATCGGGTGGGGCGATGTACACCAGACCGTGGCGGATTCGGGTACCGTCCTGGGGGTGGCTGGTTTTGAGCCGGGTGGAACGCCCCAGGATCTGCGGGAGGAGGCTGCTGCTGCGGCCTGAGGTGTGCAGGACCACAAGGATAGCGGCGGGCAGGTCGGAAGGGAGGCGACCCAGGAGGTTCTGCAGAGTTTCGATCCCGCCGGCGGATGCGCCGATCACGATCAGATCGCGATGCACTCAGGTTTCCTGCCTTTGGAACTGAGATGTGATCGCGTCAAATTAAGATAGCCACCTAACAGAACGAGCTGATCCATCTGTGATATAACGGGCGTAATTTTGGGCTCCTCTCGGGCATCCATAGCTGTTCTGCACGACGTCCAAAAACGTTGCCCCGAATTTTGGTTCCCAAAATTCTCTCTACTCTGGCAATTGGAGCGTCTTATGGGTACCCAGACGGTTGCGCAGAACACAGCGATTCTAACCTCCTGGAAAGATATCGCCCGCTATATGGGTAAGGGCGTTCGCACCGTGCAACGGTGGGAAATGGATTTCGGCCTCCCGGTCCGTCGTCCTCAGGGCTCGAACAAGAAAGCGGTCCTCGCGCGGCCGAGCGATCTGGATGCGTGGCTGGCGCTCCGTTGCACCAGCCGGGCTCAGCAGGATCATCACGGCAACGGCTCGGTTCCTCAGTTCAGCAAACTCGCATGGCTTCATGCGCAGATCGAAACCGCGCGGAAGCTGCACGAAAACAATATTGAGCTAGCTACGCAAGTTCGACAGCAGCTGGCCGAGCTCAGGCGCCAGGTGCTTGAACTCAGGATGCACAAAGACCAGTAACTTCGCGCATTGCTAGTTTGCGTCCTTTCTTCCTGTCCATTCGAAGTGGGGCTTTGCATCGGTGTCGTGCGGCTATAATCCGGACGGTACCGCCGCATTTTTCGTTAGAGTGTTTCTCTTCCGCGCCGCAGTTGCTCCAGGCATTCGACCCAGATGGATCACTCCGCAGGGACCAATTCGACGGAACCACAGGAACGGGCGAGCGACGCCGGCGTGCAGCGCAGCGGCTTTCCCATCGTCGGGATCGGCGCCTCCGCCGGCGGGCTGGAGGCGTACACAGCATTGTTCCAGTCGCTCCGGGCGGACCTTGGAATGGCATACGTGCTGGTGCCGCACCTGGATCCCGCGCGGGAGAGCGCGTACGCCCAGATTCTGGCGCGTACGACGGCGATGCCGGTTGTGCAGATCGAAGAGGGAATGGATCTTCGGCCGGATCACGTGTATGTGATCCCCCCGAACTGCGAGTTGACCCTCGAAAATCGAAAACTCCATATCAGCGACCGGCAAACCCCGCGTGCGGTAGCCGCGACCATCGACATCTTTTTCCGCTCTCTGGCGGCGGAACACGGTCCGAACGCAATCGGTGTCGTCCTTTCGGGCACCGCCTCGGACGGAACGCTGGGGCTGACGGCGATCAAGGGAGAGGGCGGGATCACCTTTGCACAGGACACGCGCTCGGCCAAATGCGACGGCATGCCCGCCAGCGCGATTGCTGCCGGATGCGTGGATTTCGCGCTGCCGCCGGAAGGGATTGCGCAGGAACTGGCACGGCTGCGGAATCACCCCTATGTCGCCGGCCCGGGCATCAGACCGGCCGACGGCGAGGAAAGCAGCCACGACACTCTCATGGGCCAGATATTCCGGCTGCTGCGCCGTGCGACGCGGGTCGATTTCAGCCAGTACAAACCGCCTACCATCGGGCGGCGCATTCAACGGCGCATGGCTCTGCACAAGATTGAGAAGCTGGCGGAATATGTCGCGCTGCTGAACCGCGACCGCGGCGAAGTGAACCATCTCTACCAGGATCTGCTGATCAACGTGACCTCGTTCTTTCGGAATCCCGAGGCGTTCGAGGCCCTGAAGCAAGTGGTCTATCCGTCGATTTTGAAGGCACGGAACCCTTCGGTGCCGATCCGGATCTGGGTTCCCGGATGCTCAACCGGCGAGGAGACCTATTCGCACGCGATTTCCCTGGTGGAGTTTCTGGGCGAGCAACGCGCCGATGTGCCGATCCAGATATTCGGGACAGACCTGAGCGAAACCGCGATTACGACAGCGCGCGCCGGAATCTACAAGGAAAGCATCGAAACCGACGTCGGTCCCCAACGGCTGCGGCGCTTCTTTCACAAGTCTGACGGCGGTTATCAGATCAGCAAGGCGATTCGCGATCTTTGCATTTTCTCGACGCAGAACATCTTCAGCGATCCACCCTTCTCGCGCATGGACCTGGTGAGCTGCCGGAATGTGATGATCTACCTCGGCCAGTCGCTGCAGAAGCGGGTGATTCCGATTTTCCATTACGCCCTGAACCCATCGGGTTTTCTCATGATCGGCAATACGGAGGGCCTGCTCGGAGCAGGTTCAGAACTATTCGAAATGGCAGATAAGAAGCAGAAGATTTACCAGAAGAAGCTGGTGGCGACACCAGTGACGTTTGGGCTCTCTGTGGGCACAACGGATCACGAACCGGGCACAGCGGAGACGGCGGTTCCGCCGGCCAGGGCGCCCGAGCCGATGAAGGCGCCAACCGAGCTCCAGCGGGAGGCCGACCGCCTGCTGCTGACGCGGTATGCGCCGCCGGCCATCGTGGTGAACGATCAGCTGGAGATCGTCCAAACGCGGGGAAGAACGGGGAACTTCCTGGAATTGGCTCCGGGAAGAGCAAGCCTGAACCTGCTGAAGATGGCGCGTCCTGGATTGCTGTACCAACTGCAGAACGCCCTCGAGGAAGCGAAAAGAACCGGCTCAGAGGCAGAGCGGCACAACGTGCACCTGGAGGGCGAAAGCGGTATGCACACGACCAATATCCGCGTGCTGCCTTTCCGGACCCCTGTGCAGGATCAGCACAGCTATCTGATCATCTTTGAGCCAGCTTCCCCAGATGGCCAGCAAAGCCCGGCCGGGGACGCGGAGCCGATCACGGAACCGGAGCGCGCAGACAAAGACAAACAGATTGCGCAGCTGAAGCAGGAGCTTGCCTCGACGAAAGCGTACCTGCAGTCCATTATCGAGATGCAGGAGGCGACGAACGAAGAGCTGCAGTCGGCCAACGAAGAGATCCAGTCGGGCAACGAGGAACTGCAAAGCGCGAACGAGGAGCTGCAGACGAGCAAGGAAGAGCTCGAATCCGCCAATGAAGAACTGCACACCGTCAACGAGGAGATGCAGCACCGGAACGAGCTGCTGACCCAGGCAAATAACGACCTCACCAATTTACTGAACAGCGTCAACCTGGCAATGATCATGGTGAGCAGCGACCTGAGCGTGCGCCGGTTTACGCCGCAGGCTACGCACGTTCTCGGGCTGATGCCGAGCGACATCGGGCGGCCTGTTCCGCGGCTGAAGCTGAAGGTGGATGTGCGCAGCCTGGAGCAGGCGATGGTGGAGGTCATGGAGGACGTCCAGCCGCGGCAACAAACGATACATGATGATGAGGGACGCTCGTTCAGCCTGCGGCTGACGCCATACCGTACGCTCGATAATCGGATCGATGGCGTGGTCCTCACGGTCGTAGACCGCGCTTTGGGCGAAGATCCGAATGGGGACCGCGGGGCAAACGCTTCCGCAAAACCGGTAAAAAAGGGTAAGGAGCGGTCTTAGCAGGTCCGCGGGCTAACTACGTGGCTGGATAATGGCATCTTAGCGGCGAGGCCTTCGCCGCGATGTCTGATTCGCAAATCACTACAGTCCTGTTCGCTCTGCTGTTGCTGGTGGGAGCGGCGCAGCTGCTCGGCTATGTCTTCGTGCGCCTGCGCCAGCCAAAGGTGGTGGGCGAGATTCTGGCCGGCGTGGTGCTCGGTCCGGCGTTGCTGGGGCGCATTCCGGCGATCGCACATCTGCTGCAGGGCGCTCGGCACCAGGGGAATATTCTGGACTTTGTTTACTGGCTGGGATTGCTGCTGTTGATGTTCCTTGCCGGCGCGGAGACGCAACAGCTCTTCACCCGCGAAGAGCGGCGCGAGGTCGGCTGGCTCACAATCGTCGGCACCGGACTGCCGTTCGTAGTGGGGCTGTCGCTGTCGCCATGGATTATTCGGCCGTCCCTCGCAGGGCCGAACGGGAATCGGACCGCGCTGACGATCATTGTGGCGGTCGGGGTGGCGGTCACGTCCGTTCCGGTGGTCTCGAAAATCTTCGGGGACCTGAAAATCCTGCACACGCGGTTTGCGCGGTTGGTGCTCGGCGTTGCGGTGCTGGAGGATATCGTGCTGTGGCTGGCGCTGGCCGTTGCCACGGCGGTTGCCGGCAAAGCTGCGCTGCATCCGCGCGCCATGTCGGTGCACCTGCTGGCGACTGTGGCATTCTTTGTTCTCGGGCTGACGCTGGTCCCCCGCGCGGTAAAGCGGATCAACAAGGCGCGCTTCAATGTGCTGGCGAAGCACGCGCCGGTCGCGTATTCGCTTGCGGTGCTGCTGGCTTATTGTGTGGTGGCCGGGCTGATGGATGTGAGCCTCGTCTTCGCAGCATTCCTGGCCGGATTCGCCGTAGTACACAAGAAAAGACGTCTCTTTGCGGACGCGCTCGATGCGATCGGCAAAGTGGCGTTTGCCTTCTTCATTCCGGCCTACTTCGCGATTGTGGGTCTGAAACTGGACCTGATTCGGGGTGTGTCGCTGTGGATGATGGTGGCGTTCATCGGCGGCACATGCCTGATCAAGGTGCTTTCAGTGTCGCTGGCAGGTCGGTGTGCGGGGTTTCGCGGGCTGGACCTGCTGAATCTGGCGATCACGACCAATGCGCGCGGCGGACCGGGCATCGTGCTGGCCAGCGTCGCGTTCGACGCGGGGATCATCAGCCCCCGGTTCTACACGACTCTGGTGGTGGCAGCGGTTGTCACGTCGCAGGCCGCGGGCGCCTGGCTGGATTACGTGCTGCGGAAGGGGTGGCCGCTGTTGACCCCGGCGGCCGACGAAGTACCGGTGGTGGCGATTGCGCCGGAGGCTCCTCGCGCCGTTTAGGAAATCGCGAGGTAACGGCGAACGGCAGCGGTGAGTTGCTCGATCCGCGTATCTTTGCAAATCACCTGGTGGAAGAGCGAGCGCTCGATGCCCGCCACGTCGCAGCGTTCGACGAGCAGGAGACGACTGCCAGGGCTGTTGCGGCGGACGGTGCAAGCCAGATAAATCAGCGTTGAGATCTCAATGCTGGCGCAGAATACCCACACGCGCGGATGCGGATCGTGGACGAGGCGCTCAGCCTCTTCGGGCAGCATCGTGCGGGCGGCGATTCCGGCCTCATCCAGGGCGTGCTGGCGAAAGACCAGCAGACTGCGATCCCTTCCCACTGAGATCACCGGGAGCGGGAGGGACTGGAGCACGGGATACTGACCTGGGCCCATAGCGCTTTTCAAGTCCAAAGGGTTCAAAAACATGGCGACCATTCCATGCGCGAGACGTTATGAAGCAGCACGAATTTGAGTTGCTGGATCGACCATAGTCTTGATTGTGCGGGCTGAAGAGCGTCATCAGACGCCAGATTTGGCATGCTGAGGCACTGCATCGATTTAGCATTTCCGCGCAGTTGCGTGAGAGACGCATACCTCCTCAGGTCAGACGGGAGCGTCTTATTGAACAGAAATAGAAAAACGCACGCGGATGTGAGCTGCAGGTATTGACCCGAAGGCCACTCCGCACGCACGCAACTCACGAATAACCCACAACCCAGATCACGTCTGCTGCTGCCGCGGTAGCAGCGGAGGCGCCGGAGTGCGTCACGAAGCAAACTCCCCACAAGGAGGAATCATGGCGGAGACCAATCAGACATACAGCACCGTAGTGGGATATTTTTCCTCACACGAGCAGGCCGACCGGGCGATACGCGCTCTGGTGGACGCAGGCTTCAACCGCACGCAGATCGGCATTGCGGGCCGCTCGGTCGGAAGTTTCACCACGGAAGATGACCGGAAACGCGCCGAGCCGCACGTGAGCTTCTGGCAGCGCGTGAAGAATTTCTTCGAGGGCGAAGATTCGTACGCAGATACTTTGCGCCGAACAGATGCGCGCCAGGACTTTGGCAGCGAAGACTACTACGACTACGAGTCCGGCGACTTTCATCAGTCCCTCGGCAGCTTGTCGCTGCCGGCCGAGAAGTCGCGATACTTCAACGACCGCTTCGGGCGGGATCCGAATGGTGTTTTGCTGACGGTAGAAGCCGGTACCCGAAGAGCCGAAGCCGAAGCGATTCTGGAGCAGAACGGCGCCGATATCGGCCGAACCAGCAGCACGTGGTCCTATGACCAGACCCGTGACACGACAGCGTCTGGGCGGGCGGAGGCGCAAAGGATTCAGCTTTATGGAGAAGTGCTGCGGGTCCACCGCGATCGAATCCAGCGAGGTGAGGCGCGGCTGCGCAAGGAAACGGTCACGGAGAACCAACGGGTTGACGTGCCGGTTACTCGCGAAGAGCTGGTGGTCGAGAAAGTTCCGGTCACCGGCGAAAAGGCTGCGCCCGGTGCGCGGATCGGGGAAGACTCAGAGGTGCGGGTACCCCTGTCGGAAGAGCGCGTCTCGGTGGAAAAGGAACCGGTCGTCCGCGAGGAAGTGCGGGTGGGCAAGAAGGGCGTGACCAACGTAGAGTCCCGGGACGAGACGCTGCGCCGGGAGGAACTGCACGTGGAGGATAAGAGCAAGAAAGCCAGCTAAATGCCTCAAAACCGGCATCTCTCTCAGGAGCAGGCGAGACACAAGGGCTCGCCCTGCTCCTCAGGAGACCGCACCGCAACCGGCCCTCACCCGCTCCGCCGCTGCTCCGCTCTGCCGGCCCCGCGATCCCGAAAGGAGAGCTGATGGCCGCCCGCATGCATCATCGAAACACACTGCACCTGGTTCCGCATCCAGGCGGACGGTCGCTCAAGTATTTTTTCCGGGAACTGTTCTCGGCGATTAACAAGGACGATATCACCGGGCGATCAGCGCAGCTGGCGTATTACTTCTTTTTTGCCATTTTCCCAGGCTTCATCTTTCTAACGTCACTGGCCGATATGCTGTCGTCCGGCGGGGATGGCGTTCGCACCATTGTCCTGCGGCATCTCGCCACGGCTGTTCCTCCGCAGGCCTATCGAGTGCTGCAGGAAGCATTCGCCAGGACCGGACACAACATGGGCGGGCTGGCATTTGGGGTGGTTCTCTCCCTGTGGTCGGCAACCGTAGGCATGTCGGCTGCATGCGACACGCTCAACGGGGTGCAGGAAGTCCAGGAGAGCCGGCCCTGGTGGAAGGTGCAAGTCATCGCATTCGTGCTGACCATCATCACTACGGTTCTTGTGCTGTGTGCCATCGGAGTGTTTTTCGCGGGCGACTTGGTCATGCAGCTCACCGGAACCGCCAACTTTTCTGGTCCGATGCACATGCTGATCGCTGTCGGCCAGTGGACGATCGCGATTGTGCTGGTCGCCCTGGTTTTCGGGATTACGTACTACGTGGCGCCGGACGTGGAGGAACGCCAGTGGCACTGGATTACACCCGGTGCGACGATGGGCATCCTGCTCTGGGTGGCGGCGAGCGTTGGCCTGCGATTTTACGTGAATCACTTCAGCTCCTACTCATCGACCTACGGTTCCATCGGCGCAGTGATGGTCCTGCTGCTTTGGTTCTATGTGGCCGGTTTCGCTTTGCTGACGGGAGCAGAGGTCAACGCGGTCATTGAGGACATTGCCGCGCAGAAGGGCGATCCCGAGGCTCTGGAGAAGGGGGAGCGGGCGCCGGGGCAGGCCGCCTGAACCAATGGGCACGTCGGCGACCGGCGTGGCGCGGGCGTAAACTGAACGGTTATGGCTATCGCCGAAACTTCGACTGTCATCCTGCCGCGTAAACCACAGGGCGCCTTCTGCAACGAGCCGTTCACGGACTTTTCGCGCCACGAGAATGCCCATGCCATGCGCGAGGCACTGGCGCGGGTGAGGGAGCATCTTGGCCACGAATATCCGCTGATCATCGGCGGCGAACGGGTGCACACGAAAGAGAAGATTGAATCGCGCAACCCGGCGCGTCCGGCGCAAATCGTCGGAATCCACCAGAAGGCCGGCGCGGAGCATGCGGCGGAGGCGGTGAACGCGGCACACCAGGCCTTCCAGTCCTGGAAGTATGTTTCTGCGGAACAGCGCGCGTCTCTGCTGCTGCATACGGCCGACATGATCCGGCTGCACAAGCTGGATTTCTGTGCGTGGCTCACTTACGAGGTCGGCAAGAACTGGGCCGAGGCCGACGCCGATGTGGGCGAAACGATCGACTTCCTCGAGTTCTACGCGCGCGAGGCGCTGCGCCTGGCAACGGCGACGCCGCCAATCCAGTACCCCGGCGAGCGCGATGAACTGCTGTATATCCCGCTCGGCGTCGGCGCGGTGATTTCTCCGTGGAATTTCCCGTTTGCCATTATGGCGGGGATGACGGCGGCGGCTATTGTTTGCGGCAACACCGTGGTGCTGAAGCCCTCAAGCGAGTCGCCGACGATTGCGGCACGTTTCGTCGAGGTGCTGGAGGAGGCCGGCCTGCCTCCCGGCGTGGTGAATTTCTGCCCCGGTTCGGGCGGCACATTTGGCAATGCGGTCGTTGAGCATCCGAAGACACGCTTCATCGCGTTCACGGGCTCGAAGGAAGTTGGGCTGGACATCAACCTGCGCGCCGCGCAGCGTGGCGCCGGCCAGATGTGGATCAAGCGCACCATTCTGGAGATGGGCGGCAAGGATTCCATCATCGTCTGCGCTGATGCGAACTTCGACGCGGCGATTGAAGGGGTGACCGCCTCAGCGTTCGGGTTCAGCGGCCAGAAGTGCTCCGCCTGCTCGAGGGCGATCGTCGAGGATTCGATTTACGATGCCTTCGTGGAGCGGCTGCGCGAACGGGTGACGCAGCTCAGGGTCGGAGATCCTGCTCAGAACGCGAACCTTGGCCCGGTCGTGAGCGAAGGGGCAATGAAGACGATCCTCGAGTACATCGAGATCGGCAAGAGGGAAGGACGGGTGGTCGCGGGTGGCAACGCGATTGAGACGCCGGAGAAGGGTTACTACCTGGAGCCGACCGTGATTGCCGATGTCGGTCCGAAGGCGCGGATCGCACAGGAGGAGATCTTCGGGCCGGTGCTGGCGGTCATCCGGGCGCGTGACTTCGACCACGCGCTGGAGATTGCCAACAACACGGAATTTGGACTCACGGGATCGGTGTACTCGACCGATCGCGTCAAGCTTCACCGCGCGCGAATGGATTTCCACGCCGGCAACCTGTACTTCAATCGCAAGTGCACCGGAGCCATGGTGGGCTGCCATCCATTTGGGGGATTCAATATGTCCGGGACCGATTCGAAGGCAGGAGGGCCGGATTACCTGTTCCTGTTCACGCAGGCGAAGTCCGTGGGCGAAAAGCTGGCGTAAACTTGCGCCACCGCAATTGCCGGATTGACAGGGATGCACGGGGCAATGAAAATGTCCGCGCAGGCCGGATCGGCTGATCCGCGACGCTTATCCCGGAGGGCTCAGTGGCAAGGATATTGTGCGTTGACGACGATCCGGAGATCATCGCTCTCAAGCAGAAGATTCTGGAGACCGCCGGACATACGGTGACGGCGTGCGTGTCGGCAGAACAGGCGATGCACGCGCTCGACACGCAGACCTTCGACGCGGTGGTCACGGACTGGCGCCTGGGCGATGGTGTGGGACGGAGCGTTGTGCAGTCCGCCAAAGCGCACTCCAGCGCGCCGGTCATCGTCGTGTCCGGCTATGTGTCAGAAGCGTTCCAGGCGGCGGAGCCGCTGGCCGATTTATACCTGGAAAAGCCGGTCAATCCGGTGGAACTGATCAAAGTGATGGACACGCTGCTCAGAAAGAATCTCCCGAGCAGCGAGCCGGTTGCGGGACGCGCCAGCTGAGAACCGGCGCGCCGCTGTCTTACAGCCCCTGCATAATCTGTTCGCCCACGGCCTGCGCCGCCTCGGCCAGGATGCGGTGGTGGATCGTGAACAGAGCCAGTTCGAGCCGGTCGGAGACGCCCGTCTTGTCATAAATGCTGCGCAGATAATTCTTGATCACCTGTTCGGTCGTAGTGAGACGGAGGGCGATCTCTTTATTCTTGCAGCCCTGCACGATGAGGGCGACGATCTTAAGTTCCTTCGGCGTCAGGCGGTCGCGGACGCGGGAGCCGACGGCATCCTCATCGATGCCGGGAGCTTCGAGTCCGGCAGCGCGGACGTGGCGGTCTCCCTGTCCGACACGGCGGACGCATTCGATGAGAGCGGGGCCGGTCACGTTGCGGTGAGTCGCGCCGCTGACCCCGGCGGCAAACCAGGGGTGCACGGGCTCGCCGTTTTCGGCAATCACGATGCAGCGACTTCCGGCGGCGAGGACGCGCGGGACAAGAACCTGCGGGTCGAGCTTCAGTGAAGACGCAAAAAGAAGGATGGCGCCACGGAAAGTATCCAGGGCAGGGAAAAGGCGTTCGACTTCAGCGCACTGGGCAATGATCCGGAAGTCGTCTTCCATGGCCAGGATTTTGGCAGTTCCCGCACGAAAGATGGCTTGATTGTCCGCGAGTATCAGCTTATTCATTCTCCGCTTCCTCTGTAGGTACGTCGACGGGTCGCCCCGAAGACAAGTGGGTCGAAAGCGCAAGGCGGTTCGCCGCCAGGCGCTGCAGGGGCCGTCAGCAACGTGGGATCCATCCGACCGCTTGTCTCTTTTGCGGACAATGCGGGAAAACCCGAATGGCGTTGGGAGAATGACGGGGGCAGTCCGGGTACCACATCCCGGGGTGCACCTACCGGCGGCCGGTGAGAACTCGTCATCATTCAGGACAAAAGTAACCCCCAGGCTTTCTTTGGTCCTGTGACGGCCGTCACGCTTGCATAACAGAAAAATGGAACTTTTGTGGGAAACAGGACATCAACTCTCCAGGTCCGGCACAGCAGCCCGGATTCGCGCAAAGCCCGGCAGGACTGTACTTTATTAGGAGAGTTCTGCTGAAAGGCTCCCCCAAAATGCCCAAGCCGATCATCCTCGCGGTTGACGACGACGCCAGTGTTCTGGAGGCCGTGGTCCAGGATTTGCGACGCCATTACGGCCAGGAGTACCGGATCCTGCGTGCCGGATCCGGGCAGGCCGCCCTGGACACCTCCCGCCAGCTGAAGGAGCGAGGCGACACGCTCGCCCTCATCGTCAGCGACCAGCGCATGCCAGGCATGGCTGGAGTCGATCTGCTGCGCCAGATTCAGGATTTCTACCCTGACGCGCGCCGCGTGCTGCTGACGGCGTATGCCGATACGGAGGCGGCGATCCGGGCGATCAATGCGGCGCGGATCCACTACTACCTGACCAAGCCATGGGACCCACCCGAGGACCGGCTCTATCCAGTGCTGGATGATCTGCTGGAGGACTGGCGCCAGGGGTATAAGGCGCCGTTCGATGGTATCCGCGTGGTAGGACCGCGATATTCGCTGCGCGATTACCAGGTGCGGAGCTTCCTCTCGCGGAACCACGTGCCCTATGTCTGGCTCGATCCGGAGCGCGACGATGAAGCGGTACAGCTGCTGAACCGCTTCAAGGTTGGCGACAGCCGCTGGCCGGTCGTCCTGTTTCCGGATGGATCGTCGCTGGTCCAGCCCGGAGATGCGGAGCTGGCGGAGCATGTGGGGCTGCGCACCCAGGCAAAGGCGGACTTCTACGACCTCGTAGTGGCTGGGGCGGGCTTGGCAGGTTTGGCGGCGGCGGTGTATGGAGCCTCTGAGGGGCTGAAGACGCTGGTGCTGGAGCCCGAAGGACCAGGCGGACAGGCGGGAAGCAGCTCCCGGATTGAGAACTACCTCGGGTTCCCCCGCGGCGTAACCGGCGATCGGCTGGCGCGCGATGCGTACGATCAGGCGCGGAAATTCGGGGCGGAATTTGTGACCCAGCGGGCCGCGGGGATCAAGTGCGAAGGGCCCTACCGGCTGGTGCCGACAGCCGATGGCGGCGAGATATCCTGCCGCGTGGCGCTGATCGCTGTAGGGGTTTGCTATCGCCGCATCGAAGCGCCTGGCATGGAGCGGCTGACCGGCCGGGGCGTTTATTACGGGGCTTCGCTTTCCGAAGCGCGCTCCTGCACAAACGAAAATGTATACGTGGTAGGGGGGGCGAACTCAGCCGGGCAGGCGGCGATGCACTTCTCGCGCTATGCGAAGCACGTAACCATGCTGGTGCGCGGAGAGGGCCTCGAGAGCAGCATGTCGAAATACCTCATCGATCAGATCGCTGGCACATCGAATATAACGGTGGAGACCAAAAGCGAGATCGTCGAGGCTATGGGCGAGGACCGGCTGGAGTGCCTGAAGATCCGAACGCAGCGCGGCGAAGAGGTGCGCTCGGCGACATCGGTCTTCCTGTTCATCGGGGCGGCTCCGCAGACGGAGTGGCTGCCGGGAACAGTGATGCGGGATCCATATGGGTTTGTACTTTCTGGTCGAGATTTGCGGGTCGAAGGAAAGCTGCCGGAGATCTGGAAGGAACACCGCGAGCCCTACCTGCTGGAGACCTCCATGCCGGGCGTCTTTGTGGCGGGCGATGTGCGGCATGGCTCGGTGAAGCGAGCGGCGTCAGCGGTGGGCGAGGGATCGATTGCAGTGCAGTTCATGCATCAGTATCTGGCGCAGTACTGAAGCCAGAGCTGGAAATGGAAGAGCATGGAACCAACGAAAGCGGGATTGACGAGCAGGGTTCTGACAGGCGAAGAGCTGTCGATTCTGGCACGGAAGGTTCCGATGCTGGCTCGGCTGAAACCGGATGAGCTGCAATGCCTGGGCAGGGTAGAGCTGGTGGAAGCGCCTGCCGGCTCGGTGATTTACAAGCAGGGCGAGACGCCCGTCAGCTTCTGCATCCTGCTGGATGGCGAAGTGCGTGCTGTACGCCTGGAGATGCGGGGCGGCGAGACGCCACTGGTGACCGCACATGCAGGCGAAATCTTTGGCGAGTCGCCGCTCCTGCTGGGGGTGGAAAAGGCCGGCGTACAGGTTTCTGCGGCGGCGAACACCACACTGCTCCGGATCGACACCGAAGGCTTTTGGCGCCTGATGGCGACGTGTCCCACGCTGCGGCAGGCGGTGTTGGCGAAGGCGGCGCAGAGGATCCACTCATTCTCAACCATGACCCTGCATCAGGAGAAGCTGATGTCGCTGGGAACCCTGGCCGCAGGGTTGATGCACGAGCTGAAGAATCCCGGAGCTGCGGCGAAGCGCTCGGCCGCCCTGCTGCGCGAAAGCCTGAGCCGGCTGCAGGACACCAGCATCTGCTTTTGCCGTTCGCCGCTCACAACAGAGCAGACGGAATGCCTGCTGGACATGCAACGGGAGGTGCTGGGGCGGGACAAAGCAAGACCGATCAGCACGCTGGAAGAAGCCGATGCGGAAGAGGAACTGGCGAACTGGCTGGAAGGCATCGGGGTGGAGAATGCCTGGAAGCTCGCGCCTACACTGATCGCAGCAGGATGGCGTTCAGGAGACATTGCCTGCGCGCAGAAAGCGTTTCCCGGCGAGACCCTCCAATTGGCGCTGAAATGGCTCGAGGCGCTGATTTCGGCGACACAACAGTTGACCACCATCGAGGAGAGCCTGGGCCGGCTGAATGATCTGGTGATCGCCGTCAAGAAGTACGCGTACGAAGACAAGAACGGCGCACATGTGATCGACGTGCACGAGAGCATTCACAGCACACTGATCATTCTCGGCCACAAATTTCGGCACAAAGGGCTGGTCATCGACAAAGACTTCGCCGGTGAGTTGCCGCAGCTCAGAACCCGCGGAACCGGGCTGACCCAGGTGTGGACCAACCTCCTCGACAATGCGATCGACGCGGCCCCGGAGGGCTCGCGAGTGCAGGTGCGGACCTGGCGCGAGGGGCAATCGATTCGCGTTGGGATTGCCGACGAAGGACCCGGCATTCCGCCGGAGGTGCGCGAGCACATCTTCCGGCCGTTCTTTACGACGAAGCCCGCGGGAGTCGGCACCGGACTGGGGCTGGGCATTGCGAAGCGCATTGTGACGCAGGAGTTCAAAGGCGCGATCAGCTTCACATCGGAGCCGGGACGGACGGAGTTCGTCGTAGCCCTGCCGATTGAGTCCTCTGAAACCGAGGCTTCGCCAGTCAGCCATAGCGACTGACTGGCGAAACTCAACAATTACGGCTGGAAGTTCACGATTAACGGCGACCGAAGCCCGGTGCTTTCGCCGTTGGCGCTGCACGAGAACCTCACCGCGAGAGGATCGACTGTATCGGTAGTCGTTAACCCCGGGGCTGCGGGCGGATTTCCGACGCCGTTGGCGAGCCCCAGAGCCGAGAAGTATGCTCCCTCCAGCACGCCCGAAGTTCCGCTGCCGCATGCCGGCGCCGTTACCGACCCCTGATAAGCCGTTGGCCCCGGGAAGAAGGAATTGTCGTTTGCCGGGATTGAATACGACTGATTGTTCGGGAAGGGAATTCTCAGCGTATAGGAGCTTCCATCGGGGCAGCGAACGTCCGTCTGCACGTTCCCGCTGGTCAGTGAGACGGTCGCCGCCGGGTGGCTGCCACCGCGGATGGCCAGCTGGTAGCCCCCCAGAACGGGCTGGCCAGAATTGATTTGCAGATCGAGACCGTTGTTGACGGACATCACAACGCTTCCGCTCGAGTTCCAGTCGGTCGGGAACTGCGGATCGGTATTGGGATCGCCGCCCCACCAGGCCGTCCACCGGCCGTAATCGAGATTGGGATAGGGGTTGACCTCCACATCTGTATTGGTGCCCATATTCCCAAGCAGGAATTTGCTCACAAAAGCCGTGATGGCCGGTGCCTCTGCCGGAAGAGTCGCACAGTGGTTGTGGCCGCCGTCGATATAGAAGCCAAACCGGTCTCCGATGCCAAAGGTGTTGTAGATCTGCTGCGTCGCGCGCGCCGAAACGTAGTTGGACCGATTGGAGAGCCAGTAGAAATCGGTGTTGCCCGTTTCCAGCAGGGCGCGCGGAGCGATCATCGCCATTAACTCGTGGTGGTCGACCGGCAGCTTGTAGCCGTTGTCTTCGGTGAACTGGTGCATCTGGCCGGCGAACCAGTCGTAGTTGGTGTCGTGGATATCTTCCACCGAACCATCCGCCTCGATCTCATGCGACACACGCCACGAGGGCGCGCCGCCGCCGCCGTTTTCCTGAGCGATGGTCAAAGCAATCCGCTCATCGAAGGCGCCGGCGAACAGCGCCATCTTGCCGGCAAACGAGCATCCCGTCACCGCGAGGTGGCTCATGTCGATGGGCAACGGGTTCACCGCCTGATGGGTCGCGATCTCCATGCCGTCGATCAGACGGCTCACTCCCCAGGACCATGCGGCGTATTCGCCGTGATTACTGCCGCCACTGCAAATCCCTTCGCAAAGGTCAGGATAGAGTTGATAGAACGGGTCCCTCGTGTGATCACTTGGCGAGCTAAACGCGTATCCGGCTACCTGGGTGCTGACGTAGCCAACCGTTGCTATGGGGAGATTCTGGAAAACTGTGGCGGGGAGGCTACCGTAGTTGGGCGGCGGAGGAGGAGGGAAGTTGATGACTGTGCCATTGAAGTTGAACGAGGCAATTTCCATGGCGATCAACGCCGGAAAAGGGCCGCTGCCCATTCCCTGCGGGATGTAAATGCCCGAAGTTAAGGTCAGCGATTTCCCACTCCTGGTGACATTCACCGTCAGGGTACCCGTGCTGCTGCCTGCGGAGGGCGGCACATAGTTTGCAGTAATGGTGCAGTCGGAACAGTCGGGCTTTGGGCCAATCTCATACTTCTCGATCGCGGCCTTGATCTCGTTGCGCCGCCGCTCCCAGCTGGAGAACGACGTGTCCCGCGTTCCGTCAACGAAGAGGAACGGGTCCGGCAAAGGCCGGATAATGGGGAGCTGCGCGAAGGTGGGGAAGGTTGGCGCCGGATAACTCGCACCGGTATTCTCAACGCTGTAAACCAGTGGAGTGCTTGCGTCGCCGGACGTATTCTCCTGAGCGAGTGCCGCCGGAGCCGCGGCGGATACGAACACCAGCAGAGCCAGTGAAGCGGCTCCTTTCAGAATCCAACCGAATTGGAAATGCTGCATGAGTCCTCCCTGTGGGGGCAGGGGATTTCTCCCGCTGGCCAGGTTAACGGAGAAAACGTGCTCCGCGCCCGGCAGCGAGATTTCGGTCCGCACGCGCCGGATGCAGACGTGGTACACAACGGCGATAACTTGCGAACCGCAACTGCGCCTGCTTAGTTCGCGCCGCAAACTATATTCAGCGGGCATCCTCGATGTCAAGAGATCTGCCCCGCGTATACCGCATTCCGGAATAGATTGTGGGCGCGCACTGAACCGCGGCGCGCCCAGGATTATGGGCTGCGATCTGCTATATCGTTCGAACCGCGTACTTAAGCCGGTATCGATAAGAAATGCCGCTAACCTGCCTTAGTGCCACTCGTCGGCACTGGGTCCATAGATGGCAGGAACCTTACTTTCGAGCAGGCGCAGGTACACTGTGAGCTGCCCGCGGTGGTGGGCCATATGGCTCAGCGCCCCGTCGCGGATCTGGGCGTAGCGCGGGCCCTCAGTCAGAACCTGCTCGTCCATCTTCAGACGCCAGGGTTTCATCAGGTGCTCTTCGGTCGTGTTCCGGAGGGCGCGGCGGGAATTGGCCAGACCTTCGTCCAGCAGACGAAGCAGTTCGGCGCGGCTTGTGACACCACGTGTGCGGAAGGTCGCGCCTTCGCCGTTGAGGTCCGTTTCATCGTTGTCGATCATCATCGCGACCCAGCCCGGCATCGAGGCGACCAGTGCCGACAGATAGCCAAATTCCATAGAACGTTCGTGGGGCCTGAAGGCGTTGTGGCCTTCCGGAACCCGTTCGATGGCTTTGCGCGTCGATGCGGCTTCAATTTCCAGCTGCTCGAGAAAGAATTGCTTCAGTTCCATCTGAAATCCTCCTCGGAATCGTACTGAATCCGGCTGAAGAGAGAATGCCAGCCGAAATATGACAGTCTATGGCATGATTCGAAATTAAATCTCGGACGTGGAGGCGCGATGAAGTCGGAACGGCTGCTCTCGGCGCTGTTGCTGCTGCAGGCGCAGGGCCGGATGGTGGAACGCGAACTGGCCGAGCGGCTGGAGGTCTCGCAGCGAACAGCTCATCGCGATATGGAAGCCCTTTGCGCCGCGGGGATTCCGCTCCTGGCGCATCGGGGCGTCCACGGCGGCTGGGAATTAGAGAAGGGCTGGCGCACACGGGTTCCAGGGTTGGATGATGCAGAGCTCTGGGGTCTGCTGATGGCACAACCGAGCGCGCCGGCGGATCGCCGGATCAGCGCAGCGGCGAGCCGGGCATTTGAAAAGCTTCTGGCAGCGATGCCGGCGGGGATGAAGACGCAGGCGGAGTTCATCCGTGCGCGGCTGCACATTGATCCGGCGGGATGGCGGCCCGTCGTCGAAGACCTCACGATGTTGCCCGTCGTGCAGGACGCCGTCATGCGTGATGCGAAGCTGACGTTCGCATATACGCGGGCCGACGGGCAGGCGAGCTTGCGGACGGTAGATCCGCTTGGGCTGGTCTCCAAGCAGGCGACCTGGTACCTGGTCGCGCGCAGCGCAGAGGGGATAAGGACCTACCGCATCTCACGAATCAAAAACGCGGTGGCGCTGGCCGTGCAATTCGAACGGCCGAAGAACTTCAATTTGGCAAAGGCATGGGCGCGCAGCACGCAGGAATTGAGTCGCTCGAAGCAACGATTTGAGGCGAGGCTGGCTCTTTCGCCGGAGGGCGTCGCGGCGCTCGCCCAATGGGCGTCGCTGCAGGAAATCGCGCAGCCTGAGCCGTTGTGGGAAGGCTGGAAGGCGTTTGCGGTGGAGTTTGACAGCGGCTATGCGGCGCAGTTCGTGGCGCTCGGGCTCGGCTCAAAGGCGCTGGTGCTGGGCCCGGAGGAGTTGCGAGGAAATGTGGCGAAGGAAATGACCAGGATGGCGGCCCGGGCGCGGCGTCAGTCCGCACGCTGACGCTCGTGGCGCGGGACCAGCGAATCGAGCACGAGGAGAATCCCCCCGATCACGATGCACGAGTCGGCTACGTTGAAGTCCGGCCAGTGGTAATGCACGATGTGGACCTCGAGGAAGTCGGTGACCACGCCGAAGCGGATGCGATCCCACAGATTGCCGATCGTCCCCCCAAGGATGAGCGCCAGCGCAACGGTCGTAGCCGAGAGCCGGCGTCCGATGCGCAGGATGATGATCAGGATCACCACGGCAGCGACGATGGAGAACCCGGCGAGGAGCTTGTGCGTCAGGCTGGGATTCGACGAGTCAACGAAGAGTGAAAAGGCTGCGCCCGGGTTGAGTACGTGCGTGATGCGGAAGACCCGCGGGATGACGGTGATCGCGTCACCTTCCTCAATGTGATGACTGACCCAAAGCTTGGTGAGGCGATCGGCGACGATAACGAGCGCAGAGATGAGCAGGAGCCACGGACGGCGATCCTTCATTGGCCGTCCCTGAAACCAATTTGCGTCAGCGCGTCGGCGCAGCGCCCGCAGACGTTTTCCCAGGGGCCGAACGGGCGCACGTGCTGCGGGGAATCGTTGCCGTAAAAGTTCCAGCAGCGGTTACATTTTGTGCCTTCAGCAGGAGCGGTGGCGACCAGATCGGCGGGAGCGCGGACCGCATCGACGATCGCTACCTGCGATACGTTCAGCAGCTCTTTCAGATCGCCGGCATGGGCGGAGAGGAATGCGTAATCGCCATCCTTGCCGGCGAGCGTCACCTTTGCTTCCAGTCCCTTGCCGATCTTGCCGGCTTTGCGATCCGCTTCCAGCGCCTTGAGCACTTCGTCGCGGATGACGAGGAGCCTGCGCCACTCGTCCAGAAGCGACGCATCGGCGGCACCGAGTTCGTCGGCGGTGGGGAAGAGCGCAAGGTGCACGCTTGTCGGGCGGCCCTCCAGCTTAGGCAGATACTGCCAGACCTCGTCGGCGGTGAACGTGAGGATCGGCGCCGCCAGCCGAACCAGAGCTTCGGTGATCCGCCACAGCACCGTCTGCGCGGAGCGGCGCTCACGGCTGGTGGGCGCGAAGGTGTAGAGGCGGTCCTTGAGAATGTCGAGATAAAAGGCGCTCAGGTTGACGATGCAGAATTCGTTCACCGCGTGGTAGACGCGGTGGAACTGGAACTCGCCGTACCAGCCGCCTTTGCCGTCTGTCCCGCAAATCTTCTCGACGAGTTCGCGGCAGCGGGCCAGCATGTAACGGTCCAGCGGCAGCAACTGGTCGTCCGCGATCACATCCCGAGCGGGGTCAAACCCGGCAAGATTGCCGAGCAGGAAGCGGAAGGTGTTGCGCAGCTTGCGGTAGTTGTCGGCGAGGCGCTGCATGATGTTCTCGCTGTTGACGACGTCTTCGCGAAAGTCGACGCTCGCGACCCAGAGGCGCACGATCTCCGCTCCGAGACGGTCGGCGATGTCAACCGGATCGACGCCGTTGCCGAGAGACTTGGACATGGCGCGACCCTGCTCATCCAGCGTCCAGCCGGCGGTGCCGACCATGGTGAACGGCGCAGCATGCTCCTGGTCGACGCCCACGCACGTGAGCAGCGAGGTGTGGAACCAGCCGCGGTATTGATCGCCGCCTTCGAAATACATCTGAGCCGGCACTTCCAGCCCCGGTTCCGCATCCAGCACCGCATACCAGCTGACACCGGAGTCAAACCAGACATCCAGAATGTCCGTCTCGCGGCGGAATTTCGTTCCCTCACAGTGGGTGCAACGCGCGTCCCTTGGCAGCAACTCGTCGGCGGTGTCGGACCGCCAGGCCTCCGCGCCTTGCTCCTTGAACAGTCCGACAACACGGCGGTTGAGCGCCGGATCGTTCAGCGGCGTATGGCACTTCTCGCAGAGGAAGACCGCAATGGGCACACCCCAGACCCGCTGTCGCGAAATGCACCAATCCGGCCGGGTGGCGATCATGTTGGCGATGCGTTCTTCGCCCCATGTCGGGTCCCATCGGACGGAGTTCCTGATCTGGTCGAGCGCGCGCTCGCGGAAGGTGGTGGGCTTGCCGTTGATCTCCATGGGGTGATCGATGGCGATGAACCACTGTTCCGTGGCGCGGAAAATGACAGGATTGTGACAACGCCAGCAGTGCGGATAGCTATGGTAGATCTCGGCGCGGCCCATGAGGGCTCCGCGCGCGGCCACGAGGTCGATGATGAACGGGTTGGCCTGGAATACCGTTTTGCCGTCGTAGTCGGCCAGGCCATTCTGCATCCGACCGGCGTTATCGACGTTGCAGGTTGGATCGAGGCCGTAGCGCACGCCGGTGTGGAAGTCGTCGGCTCCGTGGGAGGGCGCGGTATGCACAGCACCGGTTCCGGTATCGGCAGTCACGTAGTCGGCGAGGACGCCGAGAATTGTGCGCTCCAGGAACGGATGCTGGAACGTGGCGCGCTCGAGCCGGATGCCCTTAAACGTGGCGATCGGCCGAGCCGATTCCAGATTGCACGCCTGCCGGACGGAGTCGGCGAGTGCCGCTGCAAGGATATAGACCCGGCCTTCCTGTTCCAGCGCAACGTAGTCGAACTCGGGATGGAAAGCTACTGCGAGCGAGGCCGGGAGCGTCCAGGGCGTCGTGGTCCAGATAATCGTCGCGACTTTCTTGCCGGCGAGGGCGGCGTCGATGGCGGCAGGATCGCTGGTGAGGTCGTAGCGGACGTAAATACTAGGGCTGGTGTGCTGCTCGTACTCAATCTCGGCGTCGGCCAGAGCGGTCTGGTCGTGGATGCACCAGTAGACAGGCTTGAGGCCACGGTAGACGAATCCCTGCTCGAAGAATCGGTAGAAAATTTCGAGGGTCCGCGCCTCATACGGGCGCGACATGGTCAGGTAGGGACTCTCCCAGCGTCCGAAGACTCCAAGACGAATGAACTGGCTGGTTTGCAGATCAACATACTTCTGCGCGTAGGCGCGGCACTGCCGGAGGAACTCGGCCGGCGGGGTACTCAGCTTTTTCCGGCCGAGCTGCTCGTCGACCTTGATTTCAATGGGGAGGCCGTGGCAATCGAACCCGGGGACGTAGGGGGAGTCAAAGCCGGCCATCGTCCTGGTCTTGACGATGAAGTCCTTCAGGCACTTGTTCAGCGCATGGCCGAGATGGATCGGCCCATTCGCGTACGGAGGACCGTCATGCAGGACCCAGCGGGGGGCTCCGCGGCGCGCCTCCCGGATCTGCTCGTAGAGCCCGGATTCCTCCCATCCCCTGAGGCGGGCAGGCTCATTCTGCGGCAGGTTGGCCTTCATCGGGAAGTCGGTACGCGGCAGGGAAAGCGTCTCTTTCAGAGGCGGGAAGTCGCCGGATTGCGGCGCAGAGGGCATCATGACTCCGTTGTAATGTCTGCGGTGGATAAAAGTTCATTGTATAAGGACGGCTGCCGTGACTTCGGGCGACGGCACTCGTCTATGTCTACGAGGCGGTGGCCGGGAACGGACGCGGGTCGCTTCTTTCCATGGTGCGCGAGATGGCGGAGTTCTGGTTTAATGTCCGGAACACGATCGAAGCGTTTTCCGGCATCTCAGGTAACCACGCGGCCCCTGAGCGCTAGAGACAGGGGACGCAGCTGTCGTTGATAATCAGGAGTAAGCCGGGCCGGGTCCGGCGAGTATTATGGGGAATTCGGTTTTGGCGGATTTTGGAATGGGACCAGGAGAAACTCGGACAACAGAAGAGCAGCGTGAGCTTCTGACGGAATCCGACGGTTCCATGAGGACGTCGCCCAATGGCGGCGGCGGACCGGAAATTGTGAAGCAGACCCCGCTTCAATTGAACTCTGAGCCATTGATGATTGGGACCCTCGAAGGCGTTATTGAGGAGCCGATCTGGAAGACGCTGTGGAACGGCGTGCAGGATACTCTGTTCCCGAAGAAGCTGCCTCCCCTTCAGCTGACCTCGCAACCTGTCGCCGTGGTGGACCGGATGGCCGTGAAACGGAATCCGGTGACCAGCGCGATTTCTCTTCTTACCCACGTTGTGGTTGTGGGCCTGCTGCTGCTCTTCGCCATTGAGCAGTGGCACACCCGGGAAATACAGAAGAAGATGCAGGCCACAGCTGTCACCACTGTGCCGATGTTGCCTGAACTGCAGGCGAAGGACATCATGGGTGGCGGCGGTGGTGGCGGGAATCATTCCATTGTTGAAGCGTCGAAGGGCAAGCTGCCGGAGATGTCGAAGAAGCCGTTGGCTCCTCCGCAAATCCTGAAGATCGATAACCCGAAGCTTCCGGTCACGCCGAGCATCCTGATGCCCCAGCAGATCAAGCTGCCCGACGCGAACAACATGCCGAACATCGGCATTCCGAACTCACCCCAGGTTGCGCTGGCTTCCCAGGGCAGCGGCTCGGGTTCGGGCTTCGGCAGCGGTTCGGGCGGCGGCATTGGCTCGGGCCGGGGGAACGGCTATGGCCCGGGTGAGGGCGGCGGCTATGGTGGCGGCGTCTATCACCTCGGCGGCGGCGTTTCCGCGCCGGTGCTGATCTACGATCCGGATCCGGAGTTCAGCGACGAAGCACGGCGCGCAAAGTACCAGGGCGTTTGCGTCGTCGGTCTGATCGTGGACGCACAGGGGAATCCGCAGAACGTGCACGTGGTGCGTCCGCTGGGTATGGGTCTCGACGAGAAAGCGGTCGAAGCGGTGCGCCAGTACAAATTTAAGCCGGCTATGTTGAAGGGTCGTCCGGTGCCGGTGGAAATCAACATCGAGGTAAACTTCAGAATTTACTGACGCAGCCTTCGGGACAACACCAAGCCGGAACAGGAGACCATCCTGCTCCGGCTTTTGCTTTGCGGCGGGCGTCGCAGGCAGCTCGGGGCTGGGCTGGCTGGCGATCAATGGTAATCGGCCCGGCAATTTGCGTTGCGGAGGTGCACGGGCTTGCGTATAGTTCGAGCAAAGCGGGAGAGAGGATAAGGAGCGCGGGATGGCATCGGGTGATACTGCGGCGGTGATCGGGAAATCGGTCCAGATACGTGGAGAAGTGAAAGGCAACGAGGATCTGGTCGTCGAAGGCCAGGTCGAGGGCACGATCAACCTGACGGATAGCCGGCTGACCATCGGCGCAAATGCGCGCGTGCAGGCAACACTGTCGGCGCGCGACGTAGTCGTCGTCGGCAACGTGACCGGCGACATTCACGCGACCGGTCGCGTCGAGTTGCGTGCGGGCAGTTCCGTCAAGGGTGACCTCCGCGCCGGTCGGCTGGCGATCGAGGAGAATGCCGTTTTCAGTGGCAAGGTGGAACTGACCAGCAGTGCAGGCGCGACCGCTGCGGAGCGGCCGGCCGCTGCTCCTGCGGTGCCTGCCCCGGCGACGGTTGGCGCCAGCTAAGTCCAGCAGAGAAGATTACTGAGGGGCTCCGCAGCGATGGCTGCGGGGCCGTTCGCTTTATTGGGGACCGTTCTGAACCGTTCCCGACCCCAGAGAACTGTAGCCGGGGTGGACGTGGCGGGTTAGCCCCTGTTGGTCCGCGACTCGCTCCAGGAGTTCATGGAGCTGCCCCCGCTCGTCGTCGGAAAGGGAGGCGAGCAGATCGCGCTGGTGTTCGCGGGCAATCTCCCCCAGGGTACCGAGCATTTTTCGGCCGTCGGCGGTCAGGTGCAGGGCATGGCTGCGACGGTCGTCCTGATTGCGGCGGCGCTCCACAAGACCACGGCTGTCCAGCGTATCGAGCAGGGCTACGAGCCGGCTGGGAACGATCTGCAGACGCGAGGCGAGCGCCTGTTGCGTGATGCCGGATTCGCCACCGAGCATGCGCAGGATTCCGGCATGGGGCGGAGCGAGCCCGACGGCGAGCAGGCGCTCAGCAAAACGCGCAGCGGCATGGCTGCCGATCTGCGCCAGCAGGAACGCGGCATTGCTCCGGGGTTCCGACGGTGTGTCGCGCCGGCTGGTCTTTTCCACAAGATTATTGTTCCACAGCAGAATCGTTCATGCAAATAACAATTCCAATGGTGAAGAGGGCGATTCAGCCGGAGGAGGTGTTTCATGTCAGGAACTTCTATACCAGTACCGCCGCCGCAGGTGCGGCATCAGGGGCCGCCGCTCGGAATACTGGCCGTGATTTGGACGGTTCTGTTCTGTGCCGGCCGGGCGGCTGTGCTGGCGGGCACGCCGCGGTTTCCTCAGCCCGGAGCGGCCGCCGACGCGATTGCCGCGTTCTTTGTCACGCGTGCTACGGCGGACACCGTCTGCGCGATGCTCCAGTTTGGAGCAGCGATCGTGCTGGGGATCTTAACGGCAAGCGCCGTGAACCAGATGCGCTTTCTCGGCGTGCGCGCGGCCGGCGTGAACATTGCACTCTTCGGCGGGTTCACGGCATCGATTCTCGGAGTGGCGACCAGTCTGGCGATGTGGACGCTCGCGCAGCACGGCATAGCGACCGACACGAACCTCGCATCTGCCCTGTATTCCTTCGCGTTCGGGTTGGGCGGCGTTGGCTACTCCGCGCCGCTGGGATTGCTCATCGCCGGCATCGCGATTCCGGCCGGCTTCTCGCGGCTGCTGCCGAAATGGATTGTGATCTCCGGCATCGTGCTGGCCGCAATTGGCGAAGTGAGCACGCTGACGTTGCTGTTTCCAAAGCTCGTCCTGCTCATTCCGCTGACGCGCTTTCCTGGATTCCTGTGGCTGATCGCCGCCGGTTTCGCGCTGCCGCGGAAGGTGGTGGCGAAGCGGGCTGCAGCCGGGGTCAGCGTTCAGTGACTGACACCCGATCCCACTTGCACCAGCACGAGTGCGTTTGGGCCGAGGCTGATTTGCAGGTTGCCCCCCTCGAGACGGGTTTGCTCAGGCGCTCCGAACGCGGTTTCGCGATTCAGCTGCTCGACCTGGGCAGGCGTGGGATAAACCGGACTTCCCATCGCCTGATACTTCGGCAGGACGTTGCTGTGCTCGCTGTCGACGCGCCGGATTGCGACCGCGGCGTTCGGCGCGACTCCGGAGAAATTCAGGGTGAGGGTGCGCGTCGAGCCGTGCTTGCCGGGATCGACGATGTTCCAGGCGGCCACGCGGATCGAACCATCCGCAGCTTTGGTCGCCATGGCATCCGCGGACCGCAGAGGGATGCGCTGATCGCCCAGCTGATGCAGCAGCGCGAAGTCGTAGTAGCTGGGCTTGCGGATGCCGCCTTTGGCGATCAGTCCAAAGTGCCCCTCGAAGGGCTTTGGAATGGGGCCGCCCTCCTCGAAGACATCGTCAAAGGTCCAGAAGGACATCATGCTCACGTGGCCATCGCACTCGCGGATGGTATTGGCGACCCCGGGGCCGACAAAGGGCGTATCGCGCGACTCGTCGCGGCCTTCCACGTTCCACTCCGTCCAGAAGAGCGGCAGGCTGGGCTTTGCTGAGGACTGGATCTCGTGCTGCACTTTCTCGACAGCACGGCAGACGCGATCGTCTTCGGGGATATCCTCGTTCGTGTGGAAGAGGTTCTGGGCTGTATCGTCGGCATAGCCATGCGTCGAGACGAAGTCGATGGGGACGTTGTTCTTTGAGACGTAATCGAGAAACTGGGGAATCCATGAAGCGGCCGCCGTTGCGGGTCCGCCGACCCGCAGGTGTGGGCTGACCTTCTTCAGATCGCGCGCTGTGTGCGCGTATAGCTCGAAATAGCTGCCCTGGCGTGGAATGCCACCCCAGAAGTCGATGTTCGGCTCGTTCCACACTTCGAAATACCACTGCGAGACTTCGCCGATGCCGTAGCGGTCGACCAGATGCCGAGCGAAGGCGGTCATATAGGCGTCCCACTTCTCCCAGCTCTTCGGCGGCGATACGTTGGGGTGATACCAGAAGACGTGCAGGTCGAGCGGATTGAAGGCGAGCTTGACGGGCATGAAGCTGATCTCGACGACCGGGCGCACGCCATCCTTCAGCAGACCGTCATAGATCTCGTCGACGTAGGCGAAGTTGTAGACGGCGTTGCCATGCTCATCTTCGTTGTAGCTGCCCACCTCGTCGTCGAGAATGCCGTGGAATCGAACGTAACGAAAGTCGGTCACGGACTTCACCGAGCGCAGGTCCTCGCGGTAGGCGTCACGGAGAGCAAGGATCGCGTGGCCGGATCCGAACATCTGCTCCCAGAAGTGGGGGAAGGGAGTCGTCGGCGCGTGTGCATCGATGGTGATGGTCTCCTGCGCGCGCAGTGCAGGGGCTGAGAAGAGAGCGAAGGCGAGCAGGGCCGCGATGCCGATGCTGCGGCGGCAGCAATTCAGGTTCGTCATGATCACACCTTGAGAGGATGCCCGCCTGGGTGGATTCGAATCCTATGGGATGAGCGTTGGGCGAGGCTCGTGGCCTGAGGGATCCGAGACGAAGTGTGCGCTCGCATATACTTCTCGCAATTCGGGGGAGATGAGCGATGAGTAGCGATGCGGTGACCGCGGCGGACAAGCCTCTTTACGAAGTGGTCTCCGGTGCCGATCCGCAGAGTGTTGCGGATGTGATCGCGAGCATGCAGGCCATCGACGCTCTGCTGCCGGTGACCAATGGCGTGAAGTGGTTCAACCAGCTGTATCTGATGGTTACGCAGGAGGTCGATCTGCGCCCGCAAGTTGGAGCATGGCAAAATCCGGCGTGGCTGACGCGGCTCGATGTGGTCTTTGCGAAGCTCTACTTCCGGGCGCTGGCGGCATTTCTTGCGGGCCAGCCAATTCCCGCCGCATGGAGCGCATTGTTTGAGGCGCGTTCTGTCGCTGAGATTGACCGCATCCAGTTCGCGCTGGCTGGGGTGAATGCGCATATCAACCATGATTTGCCTCTGGCTCTGCTGACGACGGATGCGGATCTGGCTGTCCTGCCTGCGCTGGACAGCGCCGAACATCAGGATTATGAGGCGGTGAACACGTTGCTCGACGCAGTGCTGCCGACCGCCTTGACAGTGCTGGCAACGGACACTCTGGGCATGCTGGCGCAGGATACAGGGAAGATTGGGCGGGTGCTGGCGTTCTGGAACGTGCGCAAGGCACGGGATCTGGCGTGGGATTTTGCCGATCATCTCAGGAGACTGGATGACGTGAGCCGCGCGGCTGCGCTGGCGGCGCAGGACGCGGTGACGGGCGCCCTGGGGAGAGCGATTCTGGCTCTGCGGTGAACTGGCGCGTGCCGTCCCATTCTGTCGCTCGAACCGTCGAATGCACGGTGTGTACCACCCGGCGCGACTAGCCGCGCGATGGCGAAACCTTGAGAATCTCCCTGCCGATGACCATGCGCTGGATTTCGCTGGTGCCTTCCCCGATGGTGCAGAGCTTGACGTCGCGGTAGAACTTCTCGACGGGGTAATCCTTGATAAAACCGTAGCCGCCGTGGAGCTGGACTGCTTCATCGCAGATGCGGACGGCGACTTCGCTGGCGTACAGCTTGGCCATGCTGGACTCGCGGGTTACGCGCTGGCCGGCGTCCTTGAGGACCGCGGCGCGCAAGGTCAGCAGGCGCGCCGCATCGAGTTCCGTCGCCATATCGGCGAGCTTCCACTGGATGCCCTGGAATTCAGCGATAGCCTTGCCGAATTGCTTCCGCTGCTTGACGTATTTCACGCTGGCGTCAAGCGCTCCGCGGCCGATCCCGAGAGAGAGCGCGGCGATTGAAATCCTGCCGCCGTCGAGGGTGCGCATGGCATCGACGAAGCCCTCGCCTTCCTTGCCCAGGAGGTTCTCAGCGGGGATCTCGCAGTCCTCGAAGATGAGCTCGGACGTGTCGGAGGCGCGGAGGCCGAGCTTGTTTTCCTTCTTGCCGGGGCGGAAGCCGGGCGTTCCCTTTTCCACGATGAAGGCCGATAGTCCGTGCGTGCCCTGGCTCTTATCCGTCACGGCGATTACCACCGACACGTCGGCGTAGTGGCCATTGGTGATGAAGGTTTTGTTGCCGTTCAGCACCCACCGATCGCCCTTGCGGACGGCAGTAGTGCGGGCGCCGGCTGCGTCGGAGCCGGAACCGGGCTCCGTGAGCCCCCAGGCGCCGAGCCATTCACCCGAGGCGAGCTTCGGGATGTATTTCTGCCGCTGCGCGTCGTTACCGGCGAGGAAGATGTGATTCGTGCAGAGGGAGTTGTGCGCGGCCACGATGATGCCGATGGAGCCGTCGACGGCCGAGAGCTCCTCGATCGCTAGCATGTAGTCAACGTAGCCGAGCCCGGCGCCGCCGAGTTCCGGCGGAAAGATGACGCCGAGCAGGCCCATGTGACCGAGTTGCTTCACGACCTCCATCGGGAATTCGGAGGCTTCGTCCCAGCGCAGAACGTTGGGAGCGATTTCGCGGGCGGCAAAGTCGCGGATCTCGCGACGGAGCTGCTCCTGATCCTCAGTTAGCGTGAAAGGATACGTCGGCACGGCGGCGGGAACGGATTGGGTGACGGTGCTCATGCGGGCTCGCAGTCTTAGAGATGCGAAAACCTGGTAGGGTAGCAGAGTCGGCGCAGGGTTGGCGAGGTCGAGTGGGACGGCAAGGCCGCCGTCCCACTCCGTTCAGCGAAGGCTGGCGTGCGGTGGCTGAAACGCGCTGAGTTGGCGGAAGGCGTCGTCAGGCAGCCTGAGACTGGCCGCGGCGACGTTTTCCTCGAGGTGCTCGGGCGATGAGGTCCCTGGGATCGGCACTGTCACCGGGGAACGCCGCAGGAGCCATGCCAGCGCAACCTGCATCGGCGAGGCCTCGATCTCCTGCGCCACACGCGCGAGTAACTCGTTCGCTTCCCGCATCTGGCCGAGCGGAGCCCAGGGGATGAATCCGATGCCGTTCTTTTCGCAGTGATCCAGGAGGTAATCCCACTCGCGGTCGGCAAAGCTGTAGCGGTTCTGCACGGAGACGATAGGGACAATCTTGCGCGCACGTTCAACGTGTTCGAGCGTGACGTTCGACAGCGCGACGTGGCGGAGCTTGCCCTGGACGCGAAGATCAGCCAGCGTTTCCATCGATGCGTCAAAAGAAACCGCCGGGTCCGGAATGTGCAGCTGGTACACGTCGATGCGCTCGAGCTTCAGCCGTTTCAGGCTGCCGTCCACCGCTTCGCGCAGATGTTTGGGGCTGGCGTTGTGTATCCACTGGCCCGGGCCGACGCGCTCCCATCCGCCTTTCGTCGCAATCACCAGGCCTGCGGGATAAGGGTGCAGGGCTTCGGCGATGATTTCTTCGGAGATGTTGGGACCGTACGAGTCGGCGGTGTCAATGAAGTTGACGCCCAGTTCGACGGCGCGGCGGAGCGTGCGGATCGCGGTGTCACGATCGGCGGGCGGGCCCCAGATGCCCTTCCCGGTGATGCGCATCGCACCGTAGCCAAGACGATTCACGGTAAGGCCGCCCAGGTTGAAGTGTCCTGCGGCGGAGGCATTCGGCGTAGAAGCGGGTGCAACTTGAGGGGGCATCAACTCTCCTTACTTCGATTAGATTCAGCAG
>DATEPN010000197.1:0-2039 GCA_035273225.1 Acidobacteriaceae bacterium
TTCGCCGGCGCGCAGTTCATGCCCGACTCCGGCTGCCCATGCCCGACGAAATGCTTCAGCGTCGCCAGCACACGCGTCTTGTCCTTAAACGTGGCGTTGCCCTGGAACCCCTTCACCGCGGCAATGCCCATGCGCGACACCAGAAACGGATCCTCACCGTACGTCTCCTCGACCCGCCCCCACCGCGGCTCTCGCGCCACATCGACCACCGGCGTCAGCGCATGATGCGCCCCGCGCGAGCGCGCTTCGAGCGCCGTCATCGAGAACAGCTCCTCGACCAGATTCGGATTGAACGTCCCACCCAGCGCAATCGGCTGCGGAAAGCTCGTCCCCTCCGGCGCCGCATGCCCGTGCAGGCACTCCTCGTGGAAGATCACCGGAATCCCGAGCCGGCTGTTCTCGAGGAAAAATTTCTGGATGGCATTCGTCAGCTCCGCCATCTGCCGCGCCGTGCGCCCGCCGCCCGCATCGCTCGGACGCCCCACCTGGCCCAGTCCGCGCGCCAGCGCATAGGGCCCGCGCAGGTTCTTCTTCGCCTTCGCCACATCGAAGTTCCCCTTGTCGTCGACCAGCGTCTGCGCTTTCTCCTGCCAGATGCACAGCATCTGCGCCGCCTTCTCCTCAAGCGTCATGCGGCCGAGCAGGTCCTTCACCCGCCGCGCCGAGGGCAGGCTCGGATTCTTATACGCAGGGGCACCTCCCGGTCCGGGAGCAGCCTTGCCGGGCGCCTTCATGCCCGTCCGGGCGGCAGATTGCTTCTTCTTACCGATTGCAGGTGTCATGCCGGCCTTTCCTTGGGGAGAGATAGTTTCCGAGGCGAACGATGGCCATTTCGTCCGCTCTAATCTAGTCGGCTGGACGAGAAAAAGGCAATAGAAAATCGATTTAATCGAAAACGGAAGAGATTTGGGCCGGATCCCTTCCTCACCCTCTGTGACCCATCCTGCGCGAGCCGCACAGGGGCTCGGCATCAGATCCTCTCTCTCTCCTTCCGCGCGCGCCTGGCCAGATATCTTTCTGTGGCTTCCTGAAACGTCGCGAGGTCTACTTCGTCCACCTCTTCGCTCACCTCGATTCGCCCCCAGTGTTCATGGCTCCACCGGAAACCTTCCGGAGCATGGGAATCGGGAACCTGCGCGCCCACCGCGTGATTCTGCGAGTTATAAACCAGGCGCACCGGGGTGATATTGCCCAGGATGAAGTAGCGGTAACGATCAGAATGGCTCCCTTGCATGCCTCAACGCCCTTCGCCGCGCCCGGCCCCTGATTCGGTGCTAACCACGTATCCGTCCGCTTCCATCTGTTCACGCTCCAGAGGGAAGCGCAAGAGAAAATTGTGAGTAAACGGACGCCTCCGGGCAGGACACGTCCAGTCGACCACAGCCCCGGCACCGAAACGCGCATCTTCCTTTCTGGAGGCGTTCTCCCCGGTGCGCAAAGCCATTCTCCCCCTGCTCGCTCTCCTGCTCTGCACTTGTATTCCGCCGGCGTCGGCGCAAAGCCGCATGGAAGCCGGCCTCTTTCTCGATTACCTGAACGTCTCGCAGACGCAGACGCCCAACTTCGGCCTTGGCGGAAGGTTCGGTTACCGCGTCCACAGCCACGTCATGCTCGAAGGCGAGCTGAACTACGATTACGGCGTCAACTTCAACGAGCTCTACGTCAACATCACCAACGGCAACACCGCCGCCATCGAACACACCTCGATCGGCGTCACCAGCGGACTCATCGGGCCGATGGTCCAGCCCGCCCACGGACACCTGCGGCCGTTCGCCACGCTCAAGGCAGGATTCGCCGACTTCCGCCTCAGCCCCAGTCTTCTCTCGCTCGCGCCCTATGGCGGCATCGCCAGCTCGATTCTCGGCCTCCGCGACTCCAGCGTGAACGCGGCGCTCTACCCCGGCGCCGGCGCCGAAGCCAGCCTCGGTCCCGTCGGCCTGCGCCTGGAGTTCGGCGATCTCGTCTACTTCAACCGCGGCGGCCACAACAACCTGCGCATCACCTTCGGCCCCATCATCCGTTTCTAAGCAGCAGATTGA
>DATEPN010000198.1:0-4854 GCA_035273225.1 Acidobacteriaceae bacterium
CCGCCGAGATCGAGCATGCCCGGAAGACTCTCGATGCAGCCGGCGTCCAGCTTGAATGCGAATCCAAACCCCCGCAACTGGCCCCGGCTGCGGAGACGGTCCTCTCGCTCATCCTCCGCGAAGCCGTTACGAACATCGTCCGCCACGCGCACGCCAGCCATTGTCACCTCCAGCTTCAGAGCAATGGATCAGGGACGGTCCTCCGGATCGAAGACGATGGTCGTGGCCGCATCCGCGAGGAAGGCAACGGCCTCCGCGGGATGCGCGAACGCGTCGAGTCGCTCGGTGGCCGCCTTCATCTGGAATCGGAACGCGGCACGCGCCTCGTCATCGAAATTCCCCCTCACCACGTACAGGAAACCGCGGTTTCCGTGCCCGCCGTGACCACCGGCGCATGAAGAAAATCCAGGTCATCGTGGCAGAGGACCAGGCCATGGTCCTCGGTGCGCTCGCCGCTCTACTTGAAACCGAGCCGGACATCGCCGTCTGCGCCCGTGCCGCGAACGGACGCGAAGCGCTCGCCGCCATCGCAAAACACAAGCCGGACGTCCTCGTCACTGACATCGAGATGCCCGAGATGACCGGACTCACGCTTGCCGCCGAAGTCCGCGACCGCTACCCGCAAACGCGCGTCGTCATCCTGACCACCTTCGCCCGGCCTGGCTACCTGCGGCGAGCCCTCGATGCAGGCGCCAAAGGCTATCTCCTCAAGGACCGCCCCTCCGCCGAACTCGCCGATGCCGTCCGCCGCGTGCAGCGCGGCCTCCGCGTCATCGACCCTCAACTCGCCCTCGACGCCTGGGACAGTGGCCCTGACCCCCTCACCGAGCGCGAACGCCAGATCCTCTGGCGCGCTGGAGAAGGGAAGTCCAGTGGCGAAATTGCCGACGAACTCCACCTCTCCGAAGGCACCGTCCGCAATTACCTCTCCGAAGCCATCAGCAAGCTCGGCGCCTCCAACCGAGTCGAGGCCGCCCGCCTCGCCCGCTCCAAAGGCTGGCTCTGACGAAGAATGGTTACCATTGTGTCGGACCGGTTCTAAGTCTCTCGTAACATTTTTCCCGGTTACCCATGGTACATTCAGTCATTACTTGCGGCGATATTGCTGCCGCAGGCAGGGCTCCAGGCCATGGGCTCGTCTGGTCGGCAGTCCGGGGCACCGTTCCGACCCGCTGCCCGACCGCTGTTGCGAATCGCTCGTTCCTTGCTGCCATGCGTGACTTTCTCGATAACGCCGAACCCGTGCGCCGTACCATCCTGCTCGTCGAAGACGATGCGGCGATCCGCTACCTGTTCACCGAAGTTCTGCACAACCAGGGTTACTACGTCATTGCAGCAGAAGACGGCGAGCTCGGACTGGAGATTGCGCGCGCCCGCATCGCCAGCCTCGATGCCGTCATCACCGACTCGCGCATGCCCCGGCTCGAAGGCCCCGAGCTGGTCGCCGCAATCCGCGCCCTGCGCCCCGAAATCCCAATCCTCGTGGTCAGTGGAGGCGTCGATGCGGCCGCGCCCTCATCCGATCCCGCGACGCGCTACATCGCCAAGCCGATCTCTCCGCAGAAGCTCATCCAGGAACTCCGCCGCATCCTCCGCTCCGCCTCGCGCTAATGCCGTCCATGCTCTAGGATGGTCTGTTTGCATTTGTCTCTGCGGGAGAAGCCATGATCATTGGCGTTCCAAAGGAAGTGAAGGACCATGAAAGCCGCGTTGGCATAACTCCAGCCGGCGTCAAGGCCCTCACCGAAGCCAGCCATAAGGTGCTGGTCGAAACTCATGCCGGCGAGTTGTCGGCCTTCACCGACGACGAGTATCAGTCCGCCGGAGCGGAAATCGTCGGCTCCGCCCACAACGTCTGGGGCAACGCTGACATGGTGGTCAAGGTCAAGGAGCCCGTCGAAAAGGAGTACGGATTCTTCCGCGAAGGTCTGGTGCTCTTCACCTATCTGCACCTCGCCCCCGTGCCCGAGCTCACCGCGAAGCTTCTCGAAAAGAAAGTCGTCGGCATCGCCTACGAAACCATTCGCGACCGCGCCGGCACTCTGCCGCTCCTTACGCCAATGTCCGAAGTCGCCGGGCGCATGGCCGTGCAGGTCGGCGCCGCCTACCTCGAAAAGGAGCGGGGCGGTCGAGGCCTGCTCCTTGGCGGAGTGCCCGGTGTGCCCCCTGCCAACGTCTGCATCATCGGCGGCGGCATCGTCGGCACCAACGCGGCAAAGATCGCCCTTGGCATGGGCGCCAAAGTCACCCTCGTCGACCTCAATCTCAACCGCCTTCGCGAACTCGATGACATCTTCAACGGCCGCATCTTCACCCTGGCCTCGAACTCCTGGAACGTCGCCCATGCGGTACGCGAGGCCGACCTCGTGATTGGCGGCGTGCTCATTCCCGGAGCGGCCGCTCCAAAAATCGTCACCCGCGCCATGGTAATGAAGATGAAAAAGGGAGCCGTCATCGTCGACGTGGCCATCGACCAGGGAGGCTGCGTCGAAACCGCCCACCCCACCACCCACAGTGACCCCGCCTACGAGGTGCACGGCGTCGTCCACTACTGCGTCACGAATATGCCGGCAGCTGTGCCGAATACCTCGACCCTTGCTCTGACCAACGCCACTTTCCCCTACGTGACGCGCCTCGCCCGCCAGGGAGCGAAGAAGGCGATTCTCGAAGATGACGGCATTCGCGACGGAGTGAATACGTACGATGGCACGCTGACCTGCGAGCCGGTCGCCGTTTCTCAGAAGAAGCCCTGGAAACCCGTCCGCGAACTGCTGGCATAAGCCGGCCACAAGAAGGAAGGCTCCGAAGCAATCGCCCCGGAGCCTCTACTTTCTGAGCGCTCTACTGAGCCCTGAGCGCTGTTCACTGTTCACTGTTCTGTGTTCTCTGTTTCTTACTGCGTCACATGCACGCTGTGCTCCAGGCGGAACGTCAGCAGCGTTTCGGCAGGAAGAACGATTTCCTTGTTCCCGGTCAGGGCGCTTCCGGCACCGCCGGCACCCGCGCCGGCCAGTCCGCCGATCAGGGCACCCTTGCCTCCTCCCGCCAGTCCGCCGATCAGTGCTCCGAGACCTGCGCCGCCGCCGGTCAATACAGCGGTACGCTTGCCCTTACCCTTTTCCACTTGCGACATCGTGCTGGTCTGTACGGGATAGCTCCCGGAGTTCGTCTTCACGCGCTCCAGGCGCAGTTCGAGTGCCGCCCCGCCCTTAAAATGTCCCAGCGACTTCGCCGCTACAACCAGCCCCTCGGCCTGCGCTCCGCGCGGAATCACCGGCTCGCCGTCGACAACGACATCGTCAGCCACGGTGGCCGTGAAGCTGTCGCCGTCGTGGCTGATCTTCGACCCAAGATCCTGGTCGAGTCGCACACGGACAGATGTCCCGGCGGGAATGTCAATGGCCGCCGGCTGTGCCGGTGGCGGTGGGGGATTCCGGCGGGCGCTCTGCTGCGGTGCCGACCGGGCTCGCTGGTTGGGCGGGCCTGCTGTATTCGGAGCCCCCGCCGCATTTGGAGTCCCCTCGGCATTGGGAGCCGCGGCGGAATTCGGAGTTGCGGCCGGGTTCTGCGATTGCTGCTGTGGGTTGTTCTTGCTGCAGCCGCCCAGCGCCAAAGCGCCGGCCAGCAAAATGGTCAGGGACATGACGGGGGAAACGCGTTTCATGAAGGACCTCGTTCGGGGAGTTACGGGAATCTTACGTGAACCGAGGCCCCGAGTGAAGCCTCCTTTCGGTAAGCGCCAAGCCGCAGTGGTCCAGTCAAAACCCTTATTCTCGTGAAGCCGGGCCTATAATGCAGGCTAATCAAAGTGGCTGAAGGGAAACATCGGCGTGGCACCCTGATCCTGCTGGGCGTGGCAGGATTCGTCCTTCTGCTCCTCCTCATCGCGCTGAACGCGTTCAATCTGCGAGCGCTCAATCCCGAGACAACCGCAGAAATTTTCCTCCTCACCTCCCTTTCCGTCATCGTCTTCCTCCTCTTCGTTGTCGTTCTCGTCCTGCTGCTGCGCAGCCTCATTAAGATTCTGGCCGAGCAGCGCAGTCAGGTGCTCGGCGCTCGTCTGCGAACGCGCATGTTCTTCGGCGCTCTGCTGCTCTCGTTTGCGCCGGCATTGTTCATGTTTCTCTTTAGCTTTTTGCTGATGAACCGCTCCATCGACCGCTGGTTCTCAGAGCCGCTTTCCCAGGTGCGCGATAACTCCACACAGATCGCCGCGGAACTTTCCCATTACGCCACCGTGAACGCCCGTTCTGAGGCTGAGAGTCTTGCCCGATCTCCTGCCATCGTCGCCGACGTCGCGAAAGACGACCGGGCCGCCATTCTCACCGAAATCCGCAACCACCAGATCACGCTGCAGGGTGGGTTCGCCGTCCTGTATCGCGACACGGCTCCGCTGGTCGCGTACGAATTGCCTCAGGATCGCGGCGCCGTCCAGATTCACTCCTGGCTCAAGGGCGAGGCGCGCGAGTCCGTGCCCGCTGGACAGCCGCTGGCCGATACTGTGCTCAGAGCGTCGCAGCGCTCCGATGAGCCGATGGTCAACATCGGAGGGACCGAGTACGCTCTCGGAGCGGCCACCTTTGCGGAGGGCGGAGTCGTCGTGGCCGGCGTGCCCATGCCCGCCGGATTCAGCGGCATCATCTCCAGCCTGAATTACGGAGCCTCCCAGTACTGGGCGCTCTACCGCCAGCGCCGCCTGATCCGCTCCTGGTACTTCCTGTTGCTGCTCATGCTCACGGTTCTGGTGTTCTTTTCGGCCACCTGGCTCGCGCGCATCGTCTCACGCCAGATCACCGGGCCTCTCGAAGCCCTTGCGGACGCCATGGTCGAAATCGGCAAAGGCGAATACAGTCA
>DATEPN010000199.1:0-3839 GCA_035273225.1 Acidobacteriaceae bacterium
GGGTATGAGGTGCCGGGCGATATTGCGATCACACCGCGGATGTATCAGAAGCTGACGGAGAAGATTGCAGGCAAACCGGAGGAGCGGATCCTCTCGTACTTGATGCTGCGATCGCTGCGGCAGGCCCGTTACAGCGAGAAGAATGAAGGACACTTTGCGCTGGCGGCGGGGTGCTACACCCATTTCACGTCGCCGATCCGGCGGTATCCGGATCTGATCGTGCACCGGATTACGAAGGCGCTGCTGGAGGCGGGGCTCGATGGGCACGGAGTGCTCGCGGCGCCGGAACCGCAGGCTGCGCATTCGTCTCCCTGGTTGGGCGGCTCCGCGCCGCGCGAATCGCGCTTCGCGCATACCCGAGGGGAGGACCGCGCGAGGGCCAAAGCACCGTATGAGCCGATCAGCGAGGATGAATTGCGGGCGATTGCGGCGGAATCGAGCGAGAGCGAGCGGCGTGCCGACGATGCGGAGCGCGAACTGGTGGAGTGGAAGAAGATCAAGTTCATGCGCGATCGCGTGGGCGAGGACTTCAGCGGGATGATTCTGAACGCGACGAAGTTCGGGCTCTTCGTGGAGCTGGACGATCTGTTCGTCGAGGGGCTGGTGCCGCTGCAGACACTGGGGCAGTTTGACGGGGATCGCTACACGTATCGCGAGAACACGCGGCAGATCATCGGCGACCGCTGGGGGCGGAAATTCTCGGTCGGGGATCGCGTGCGCGTGGTGCTGGATCGCGTGGATGCCGTGGAGAAGAGGCTGCAGTTCTCGATCCTCGAAGATGAAGGGCCGCCACGGCCGCGCAGGCCTGCTCCGGAGAAGAAGAAGGAGAAGCGCGAGGAGCCGCGCGGTGACAAGCCGAAGAAGAAGAGCACGCGGTACCGGATTCCGAATCTGAAGAAACTGCCGAAGAAGAAGCGGAAAGGCGGGCGGGGCCGGTAGCTGGTAGGATTCTGGCCAGGCTTACCGGAAGCATCCCGTCCGCGGAAATGGGCTTAGCCCACCGGCCATTGGGTTCAACAACTCAACCTGACTTCCTGCCCGAACCGTGCGGACGACGGGCGCATTGAGGAGGGAAGGTTATGCCTACCGTATCGCGGCGGCTGCCGGAGCGGCCGCATCTCGAAATTCCGAAGCGCGAGGCGCGCGAACTTCTCGCAGCATGCCGCAGGAGCGAGCAGGATGCGCTGGAACGCATGCGGCGTCGTCATCCGAAGCTGAAGAAAGCTGCAGCGATTCCCCTGAACTTTAAACTGAGCGACGCTCAGCTGGTGGTCGCGCGCGAGTACGGCTTCTCCAGCTGGGCCATGCTGAAGCAGCGCATTGCAGCGGATTCCGCTGCTACCGCGCTGCGCGACGCGATTCGGGCCGATGACCGTGTGGCGGTGATCGCGATGCTGCGCGCGCAGCCTGAGTTGCTGCATCTTCCGGTCCTGAGCGGTAACTGGGGGCCGCCGATGAGCCACGCGGCGAATCTGGGGCGGATTGAGATCGTACGCGCGTGCGCGGAACTGGGGGCGCGGGATTTTCAGCACGCCTTCGATCGCGCGGTGTTGCAGGGGCAACTGGAGTGTGCGCGCTGGCTTCATGAACACGGCGCGAAGCTGGAGCCGGGCATCATCATGGGAGCGTGCGAAACGCTGAGCGCTGAGGGCATTCGGTTTCTGGCGGAGCTGGACGCGCCGTTTACCGATGCGCAGGGGAACCGGCTCGCTCCGCTGGCGATGGTGCTCGAGACCTACAGCCGACATCCTGCGGGAAAGCACGCGATTCTGGAGCTGTTTGCCGGTCGCGGGTATGCGTGGCCGCAGACGCCGATGATGGCCTTCCATTGTGGAGACGTAGCGGAACTGGAGCAGCATCTGCGGTGGGATCCGAAGCTGCTGGAGCGCAGGTTCACGCTGAGCGAGATTTTTCCGGTGGAGTGTGGCTGCGCGACGGATGGAAAGGGGGGCATGCACTGGACGCCGATCGACGGCACGACCCTGGTGCACCTCGCAATTGATTTTCGCGAGCGCGAGATTTTCGACTGGGCGCTGGCGCGGGGAGCGGACGTGAATGCGCGGGCGACGGTGGTTGGGGAGGGGTTCGGCGGGCACACTCCGCTGTTCAACGCCGTTGTTTGTGGGCCGTGGAGCGACCTGGGGATGACAGCTTCTCTGCTGGAGCACGGCGCCGCCAAAGAAACTCGAGCGAGCCTGCGGAAGTTTCTCGACTGGATCGCGACCCCGCATTGGCACGAGGCCCGGAATGTTACCGCGGCGGAGTGGGGCCACGGTTTTCCTGAGAAGAAATGGGTGAACGCGGAAGCCTTGCAGCTTCTCGATTGAGCAGACGCAGTCAGTCGGCCAGGAGCACGGAGAAGGAAATGAACCAGACCCACGCCAGGGCCAGGGCAGAGAGGATGACCCTCACGCTGCGGTGAGAACGCACGGTCGCAGAGACGAGTGCTGCTGCGAGGACCGCCAGCAGGTTTCCGGCGAGGACAACAACACGGAGATGGGAGTCCCAGGGCCCGATGGCGCCGGGCGAGCTCATCCAGAGCAGGAACCAGAGACAGCTGACGGTGACAACGATCAGCGACCACGGCCATTGCTTTGCCTTCGAGCGGCGCCACCACTCCCAAGCCAGCAGAATCGCTGCGATTGCAGGGAGAAGGTAGTCGAGGATAATCAGGATCTTTTTGTCCATGCGCGCCTGATTTGCAGACCTGGTTAGCGCCGGAACGTGATGCGGCCTTCGCTGATCGTCACGTGGACGCGGCCGCGCATCTCCGAGCCGTCGAACGGGGTGTTCTTCGATTTGGAGCGGGAGTCGGCGGCGCGGAAGGTCCAACGCTCGGCGGGATCGAAGACGACCAGGTCGGCGGGGGCGTTTTTCTGGAGGGTGCCGCGGCCGGCTAGGTTCAGCGCCTGCGCGGGCCGGTTCGTCAGCAGGGCGAGGACGGCGGGCAGTGGCATTTTGTGCTCCGCGTGCAGGACCGAGAGCGCCAGGCCGAGCGCGGTTTCGAGGCCGGTGATGCCGTTGGGGGCGCGGTCGAACTCCTGCTCTTTTTCGTGAGCGGCGTGCGGGGCGTGGTCGGTGGCGATGGCGTCAATGCTGCCGTCGAGCAGGCCTTCGATCATCGCGGCGCGGTCGGATTCGGCGCGCAGCGGCGGATTCATCTTGGCGTTCGTGTCGTAGAGGCCGATGCGCTCTTCGTTCAGGACGAAGTGGTGCGGGGTGACTTCGCAGGTGACGTGCAGGCCCTGTTTGCGGGCGGCGCGCACGGCGGCGAGCGCCTTCTTCGTGGAGAGGTGCGCGACGTGGAGGTGCGCGCCTTTCACCTGGCGGACGAGAGCGATGTCGCGCTCGACGAGGCTCGATTCAGCTTCGACGGGCATGCCGCGCAGGCCGAGGCGGAAGGCGAGCGGGCCGGCGTTCATGGAGCAGCCACCGGTCATGCGCGTGTCTTCGGCGTGCTGGATGACGGGGAGTCCGGCCTTCGCGGCGGCGCGGAGGGCCGCGAGCATGATGTCGTCGCCGAGGATGGGCTTGCCGTCGTCGGTGACGGCGATGGCTCCCGCCTTTTTCAGCGCGGCGTAGTCAGTAAGTTGCTCACCCATGGATCCGCGGGTTGCGGCGGCGATGGGAAGGACGCGGGCCGAGGCGCCGCGTTCGGGCGACTGCATCCAGCGGGTGATCTCCGGGGAGTCGTTCACCGGAGCGGTATTGGGCATGGCGCAGAGGGTGGTGAATCCGCCGGCGGCGGCAGCGGCGGTGCCGGTGGCGATGGTCTCTTTGTACGCCTGGCCGGGCTCGCGCAGGTGGACATGCATGTCGATGAGGCCGGGGGCGACGAC
>DATEPN010000200.1:0-4041 GCA_035273225.1 Acidobacteriaceae bacterium
TTGCGGGATGAGAGAATCGGGCAGGTATGAACGTGACGGTTCAGAGGCTGCGCCGGTGGGTGGTAGGCGCGGCGTGCCTGCTGCTGGCGGCAGTGGTCGGATTCGTCTTTTATGGGCGAAGCCGGTTCCGGCACATCGAGAAGGATCTGCCGGCGCGGCTCGGGGCCAACATTCAGCAGACCGCGACGGGGTGGAGCTACTCGCAGTCGAGCCAGGGGCACACGCTATTTACGGTGAAGGCTTCGCGGGAGTCGCAGCTGAAGTCGGGGCACGTGCTGCTGCACGACGTGGACATTATCTTGTATGGGCCGCCGGGATCGGGGCGCCAGGACCACATCTGGGGCAGCGATTTCGACTACGACGAGAATCACGGGATCGCTATTAGCCGCGGCGACGTGAACATCGAGCTGTCGGGTGTGAAGGGATCGAACAGCTCAGCGGATACCAGCGCAGTGCGGGTGCGGACGAGCGGGCTGACGTTCATGCAGAAGACCGGCGACGCGAGCACGGAGCAGGCGCTGGAGTTCCAGTTGCCGCGGGCGGCGGGGACGGCGGTGGGCGCGAGCTACAACTCGAAGTCGGGGCTGCTGGTGCTGAACCGGGCGGTGAAGATCACGACCAGCAGCAACGGCCGAAGCGCGGTGGTGAGCGCGGCGCACGCGACGATGCTGCGGAATTCGATGCAGGCGTTTCTGCAGCAGGCGACGATGCAGTATGAGGAGGAAGACGGGAGCGCCGACGAGGCAACGGTGTTCTTCCGCAGAGACGGGACGGCGGAGAAGATCGACGCGAAGGGTCATGTGCGGATGAAGAGCGACAACGGCGCGACGGCTTCGTCGGAGACGGCGGAGATTCTGCTGAATCCGAAGAGCGAGCCGACGCATGCGGAGTTGCACGGCGGGGTGGAGTTTGCGGCGGCGCGTCCGAACGAGAAAATGCAGGGGACTGCGGGCTCGGGGACGCTGCTGTTCGCCAGCGAGGGCACCTCCGGGCAGACGGCGCTGCAACGTGCGGAGTTTCGGCAGAATGTGCACTTCACGCAGGAGGTCACGGGGCTGCCGCGGGATCCGCAGGGGCGGGCGGCGAAGCAGGTGCAGGGGCAGACGGTCGAGGTGGAGTTCGTAGCGAAGCATGGGCGGGGCGAACTGCAGGCGCGCAGGGTGACGGCGGACGGGAGTCCGGTGGTCACGATGGAGCAGAGGCCGTCGAAGGGGCCGGAGCAGTCAACGCGGATCAGCGGGGATCGGCTGGTGGCGACGCTGGGCGCGAACAACGTGCTGCAGGCGCTGGACGGGACCGGGCACACGAATGTGGCGCGGCAGGCGGCGGATGGCTCGCGGAATACGAGCGAGGGGGATGTGCTCCACGCCACGTTTGCTGAGGAGAAGGGGACGGCGCCGCCGGGAGGGAGCGAGGCCAGGGTGATCACGAGGCTCGATTCGGCGATTCAGGATGGGCACGTGATCATGACGGAGACTCCTGCGAGAAAGCCTGGAGAGACGGCGCAGCCGGCGACGCTGACGGGGTGGGCGCATCATGCGGAGTATCGCGAGGCAGATGAGGTGCTGCGATTGACGGGGAGTCCACGCATCAGTGACGGGCAGACGGTGCAGCTGGCGGCCGAGCGCATCGACTATCACCGGAAGACGCAGGATGCGACGGCGGAAGGCGCGGTGAAGGCCACGTACACGCAGGAGTCGAAGGCGAAAGCGACCCCGGTGGGGTTTGGAGGCAGCGGGAGCGGCTCGGTGCACATTATCGCGGAGCGCGCGGCGATGCAGCGCGCGACCGAGCGGACGGATTTCTTCGGGACGGTGCGCGAGCCGGCGCGGATGTGGCAGAGCGGCGACACGCTGACAGCTCCGGTGATCGAGGTGGATCGGGGCCGGAATGTGCTGAAGGCCTGGGGCCAGGAGACGGGCGAGCGTCCTGTGGTGACGGCGAGCTTTGCTTCTCCGCCGCGCAAAGGCGGGCAGCCGAGCACGGCGGTGGTGCGCAGTGCGAGCCTCATCTACTCCGATACGGAGCGGCGGGCGGATTTTCATGGCGCGGTCACGATGCAGCAGGCTGAGGGCGTCGTTCACGCCGAGGACGGGCAGGTGTTTTTGAAGCCGGCGCAGGCGGGCGGGATGGCGGCGAACCAGAATTCCCAAAAGCAGAGTTCACAAATCGAGCGCATCGTTGCGCAGGGGCATGTGGTCTTCACGCAGCCGGGGCGAAAGGGCGAGGGAGCGAAGCTGGTGTACACGGCGGACGATGGTCGCTACGTGCTGACAGGGACGCCGGATGCAATGCCGCGATTGTGGGACAGCGAGCGCGGAACCACAACGGGAGCCGCGTTGCTTTTCAATAGTCAGGATGATAGCGTCGAGGTGAGTGGGGGGAAGTCGAGTGCCGTGACCGAGACGCGCGCTCCCAGGTAATGCGGAAGCTGTCCACCGACCAAATCAGCAAATCGTATAAGGGACGCCAGGTCGTCAAAGGCGTCAGCGTGCAGGTGACCGAGGGCGAAGTGGTAGGGCTGCTTGGTCCGAATGGCGCGGGAAAAACGACCAGCTTCTACATGATTGTTGGCCTCATCCAGCCGGACGGCGGACGTGTGCTGCTGGATCAGGAAGACCTCACGCATGTGCCCATGTATTTACGGGCACGACAATACGGAATCAGTTACCTTCCGCAGGAGCCGTCGGTTTTCCGGAAGCTGACGGTTGAGGAGAACATCCTGGCGGTTCTGGAAGTGCAGCCGATCGCGCCGGAAGAGAGGCGGGCGCGGGCAGAGAAGCTGATCGAACAGCTGAATCTGCGGCACATCCGCAAGACGCGGGGCTATGCGCTTTCGGGCGGCGAGCGGCGACGGGTGGAGATTGCGCGGTGTTTGTGCATCCAGCCGACGTTCATTCTGCTGGACGAGCCGTTTTCGGGAATCGATCCGATCGCGGTGCTCGATCTGCAGGAGATTATTTTCGACCTGAAGACGAGCGGGATCGGCGTGCTGATTACCGATCACAACGTGCGCGAGACGCTTTCGGTGACGGACCGGGCGTACATCATCAACGAGGGGCAAATCTTTCGACACGGCACGCCGGAGCAACTGGGGAGCGATCCTGAGGTCCGGCGGGTGTACCTGGGAGAGAGCTTTTCGCTGGATTGAATCAGGGGAATTTTTGTCCGTCTGAATGTTGGACAAAGAGCCCGGAAAAGGTGCTCAACCGTTTGTCCGCGGATGTACACTTTGAGGCAACTAAGGGGTCAGGGCTTCTCTTTTTAGCGCAGGATTATGGTGCTTCTTCAGCCAAAACTTAGCCTGAAGGTCGCGCAGCGTCAGATTCTGACGCCGGGCCTGATGCAGATGGTCAGCGTGCTGGCGCTGAACAAGCTGGAGCTGAAGGAGATGATCCAGGCGGAGATCGCGGAGAATCCGGTTCTCGAGGAGATGGAAGAGAACGTTCCGCTGCTGGACGATGTGGCCCGCGAGGAAGAGGACCGGGACCGTCCGGTAGAAGCGCCGACGACGGAGGCCGAAGCGAAGGAGAAGGATCCCTTCGATGAGATCGACTTCGGCAGCTACTTTCAGGATTATCTGGATCCGGGGTTCCGCTCGCCGAGCAATTACGAGGAAATTGAGAAGCCGTCGATCGAGAATTTTCTCTCGGCGCCGGCGACGCTGACCGATCACCTGTTCTGGCAACTGGGCGCGCTGAACCTTTCGCCGGCGGTGCGCGAAGCGGCGGAGTACATCATCGGCAATCTGAATGAGGACGGGTACCTGACGGCGACCGATGAGGAGTTGCTGGCAGGCTACCTGCAGGAGCAGGCGCAGCCGCACAACGGGAACGGGCTGGGCGTGGATGCTGAAAAGGCAAAGGCGCATCTGGCGACAGCGCTCGACGTGGTGCGGCAACTGGACCCGCTGGGTGTGGCGACGCGGGACCTGCGCGAATGCCTGCTGGTCCAGGTGGAAGCGCAGAAGAAGGAATACGAGCTGATGGCGCTTCGCAGGAACGGGAAGGCTGCGCCGCTGAATGGGAACGGCGCCTCTCC
>DATEPN010000201.1:0-6584 GCA_035273225.1 Acidobacteriaceae bacterium
GTGGTGTCCTGATGTCTCCCCACCATCCCTGCATGGAACACTGGCGCTGTTTCCCTGTCAATATCAGCCGAGCCACCGGCTCTCAGCCCCTGCGCAGAATCTGGGCTTCCATCGGCTGCAGGCTCACGCGGATCACATGGATCGGCCCCGTTCCCTGCGAGCCGTCGACTTCCGCGACCGTCACCGTGCCGGCCCCAAGCTCCACCACCGGGCCGGGTGCGGCCGGCGCGGGCCGGTTGCTGTAGAGGATTGTCATCGTGTCGCCAGGCGCACTGAGGTTGGCGTCCACAACGACCCACACGCTCTGCGCTGTCGTTGTGCTGAAATTCGCAACCGTGAGGACCTCCTGGTCGTTGAGGATCCGGGAGAACGCCAGGATTCCAGGCGCGGTAGCCGACACGCCGAAGCTCCGCTGATCGCCCGAGATGGGGCGGAAATAGAACCGGCCGTAACGCAGCGCCGCCTGGTTCGCCCGCACAGCCGCGATCTTCTGTATCTGCACGTAAAAGGGATTGGCCTGAGCAAAGCCGGGTCCTCCCCACAAGGCTTCGCGCACTGCGGGATCCCGACCCGCGCCATGCAGTCCCTGCTCCGTTCCGTAGTAGACACATGGAATTCCGGGAAGTGCAAACAAGCATGCCAGGCCTGCCGTCACCTGGTCGTCATAGATCGGCGGCCCGTCCTTGGGAACATAGCGGATGCGCGCATGGTTGTCGTGATTGTCGAGGAAGGTGACGAAATAGCGCGTCGCATCGCCGTGGGAACTCAGCACGTTCTGCTCGATCTGCTTCCGGAACTGATACATGCCCACGACGGACTGAGGCGTGCCAACACCCTTCACGACCGGCACCAGGTTGTTGAACAGCGGATAATCGAGCGCTGCGTCCACACCAACCATCTCGCCTTCGTCGGAGGTATTGCGCCCGATAAATCGGGCAATGTCTGTCTCCTCGCTGCCGTCGAGCACCTCCCCAAACGTGAAGAAGTTCTTCTTGCCGATGCTCAATGCGAACTCGCGCATCGAGTTGCCAAACAGTTGCGGCAGACCCCCTTTGAGATACCGCAGGGTATCGATCCGGAAGCCGTCAATGTCATAGCGCGCGATGACGTACTGATAGGCGCGAATCAGAAAATTCTGAACATCCCGCTCCCACGTCGCCAGCTGTTTGAATGGAGGAAAGTCGCCGACCGTGTCATCCCCGCCCTGCGGTGGATTGCCCTGCCGCCGGAAGTATTCGTTCTGCTGCAGCTCAACCGGCCAGATCAATTCATCAGCATCCGGATTCGTAACCATGCCCGGGGCTGTCCACCCGGCGATAGCTGCTCCCGCAGCATCGCGCCACGCCACGGGCATCCGGTTATCGCTGTACGCGGCATCAGAGCCGTCCAGGTTAGACGCATAGGCAAACACATTCGCGGCATGATTCAGCACGATGTCCATCACGACGTAAAGCCCCGCCTCGTGCGCGGCATCGACCAGGTCGCGCAACTCCTGATCGGCATTGGCTGGGTCATCGGCAAAGAACGGATTGGCCCGCAGAAAATCCTGAATTCCGTAACCGTGATACGAGCCCTGATCGAACATCGCGTTCCTGAGAACGGGGCTCAGCCAAATCGCGCCTGCGCCCAGATCGCGGATATACCCAAGCTGCGCCTTGATTCCCGAAAACTTCCCGCCCTGGTACTGGAAGCAATCCGGATCGTCGAAGGGCGGGTGAGCGGGAGCAGCGGAGACATTGTTGAACCGGTCCACCATCAGAAAGTAGATCCACTGATCCCGCCAGTCTGCCGGAGAGGGAAACGCCGGCTGCGCAGCTCCGGTCGCAGCGTCCAGTACCGCCTGGAAATCGGAAGCGTAAAGAGAAACAGGCATCAACGGTCCTCCGCGCCAGCTTGCCCATTATGTCGAATGCTGGAGCAGGTACATTCTGCCTCGAATCCCCGGGCCGGAGTAACTGCGTATATCTCTCCGTCGCGCGCGGGAACAGGGCTGCCGCATCGCAACCGCGGGACCTCCTAAGACACTACCAGATTGACATTAAAAGACTTGACAACCCCAATTAGCATGTCGTAACGTCGCAACACTTTTTTCCTTGTTCAGGAGAGCCGTCGGTCCCCCGCTCTGTCCCCTCTTCCGGCTGACTCGTACCTGGCGCTTCTTCATCACGTTTGCGGTGCTCGGCTCTTCCGCAGTCCACCTGTATCTGAGGAGGGATGATGACGGTGACGCAAGTGGGCCTTGTGGACATGACCGGCCAGATCGATCCGGATCTGGTACACGCAGCCGCGCTCGCTTTGAACCTGCAGGTCACGCGCGATTTGCCGCAGTTCTGGCCGATGTCGGCTACAGTCATGTATCTGCCGAACCCGAAGAAGCTTCCCGCGGGCGTGTGGCCGGTGCAACTGGTCAAGACCCTGCCTCCCGACGAAGGCGGCTTCCATTCCGACAAGCACAAGCAGCCCTACTCCAAGGTGATCGCGTCGAAGGACGATCCAACCTGGACCATCGATGCGAGCCACGAGATTCTCGAAATGCTCGTGGACCCATATGGGAATCGCATGCAGTCCTCCGTTGCCATCGAAGTCGTCGACGGCAAGATCAGGGATGGTGTGGGGCAATTCGGCTATCTCGTCGAAGCGTGTGATCCATGCGAAGCCAATGACTATGCCTACACGATCAACGGCATCGCGGTATCCGATTTCATCACGCCTCACTTCTACGATCCCATGCCGACCACCGGCACCCGTTACAGTTTCACGGGGGCGCTGACCGGGCCGAGACAAATCCTGCCCGGCGGATATATCTCCTGGGTGAACACCGAAATCGACGAGTGGCAGCAACTGATGTGGGTCGATCCTTCGAAACCTCCGTCCATCCAGAACATCGGCAAGGCCGACAGCGGCAAGAGCCTGCGCGAGTGGATCGACGGCCTGGACGCTGCGAAGAAGGCGTACACCGCCGGGCGCGGCCGCGAATCCGCAGCAGCGAAGGCGCTGCTCGAGTATTCAGCGAAGCGCACCGCGGCCATGGATCGCTACGCGATCAAAAAGGCGAAGCTTTATAAGTAGGTAGTTATCCGGTGCTCCTGCCGGTCGCGAGCAGGTATAACTGGCCGGCAGACGCAGCACACTCGCTGAAAGGACTCCCCCATGAGGGCTCTTCTTGACAATCTGGTGGTGCTCGTCGCGTGCGTTGTCCTCGCAATACCGCACGCGTTGGCGGTGCTCAACTTTCGCCGCAGAGTGGCTGTAAAGCGGCGGAGTCTGATTACACTCCTTTCCGATCCGGACATCCTGAGTCGCTACACAGGCCGTTTCCCCTCAACAAAAGGGTTGACCGACGCCGAGAGCATAGCCGACGACTTCTTCAGGACCTATTACAACCGCAGCGAGTATGTGAGCGCCCTGGCGCTCAATTTTCTAACTGGATGCGCCGCGTTCGTATTTGCAACCACACGCATCGGCTTTCCTCCCCCGGCGCTCGATGACGAAGTCGTCCGGTTCATCCAGGCGGGCCACTGGGGCACCGCGGTGCTGTGGTCCGTGATCGGCAGCTATCTGTGGAACTGCTACGATCTGATCCGCAAAACGACCAACTTCGATCTGAGTCCGGACGCTTTCACAAGGATGTGGCTGAAGCTCTGGATTGCTGCCGCCGTCGCCTCGATCCTGTCCGCTGGTGTTACTCCCGCATTGCAGCCCACCCTCGGTTTTGCCATTGGTCTCATCTCGATCCCCATCCTCTTCGAGATCGTTTCCGATCGGGCCAACAAGGTGCTCAACGTGAAGTCGAGTGAAGGCGACAGCAGCACGCCCGTGAAGGTCCTGCAGGGAACCTCATCCAGTGTCATCGATGCCCTGAATGATCTTGGTATCGAAAGCACCGTGCAACTCGCCTACTGCGATCCCATGAACGTAATGATGAGCACCAATCTCCCGTGGGTGGTCATCATCGACCTCGTCGATCAGTCCTTGCTGTTCAACTACATTGGTCCGGATGTCGCGAAGATTCGCGGCGGAGGATATCGCGGCGCCATCGAAGTCGCCACCATCGGAGCGCATCTGAACGGCGCGCCTGAGCAGCGCGTTGTCGGTCTCCGCAGTCTGAGCAACCTTGCCGTTCTGCTTGGCTGGACCGAATCCAAGGCGATCGATCTGATCCAGACCCTTTATACCGACAGCCAGGTCAACCTGATCTGGGACCTTTTCGGCGGTAACTTCGTCGCGCGCGACCGGAAGCACGTGCCCGACGCCGAAACTCTAAAGATGGTCATCACGGCAGACCTGAGCGCTACCGCGAACGTGGCTCCTGACGGCACGACGCAGGCGGCCCAACCCGCGGCGCGCGAGATCGACGAGAAGCTGCAAAAAGTTGTCGCGCAGAACGACGACTCGCAAATCTCCTCTGCCAGGCAGGAAATCACGATTACCCGCCCAGGGAGTAACGACTCCACGGAAGCGACGCCGCGCAAACGTGCCGGATAAACGGCACCAACTCAGAAGTCCCAGCACAGACGCGGATCTGCTCCAGTGTTGGCTTACTCCGCCTCCTTCGCCGCCCATCAAGCCTGCCCATCTGCAAGGAACAATTTTTATCAGCTGAATCGGCGATCAGAAGGCCGCCGATTGTAGAGAATTACCCTGATACACAAGTCCACTTTCATGTCTCCCCGCCTCGGCATGCATCTCTCCACCTCCGGCGGTGTCTTCCGCGCGGCGGAGCGTGCCCATGAACTCGGCGCGAACACCTTCCAGATCTTCTCCTCCAGCCCTCGCATGTGGCGCCCCCAGGCCCTGCCGCAGGACCACTGCGAGCAGATGCGCCGCCTCCGCCAGGACTATGACTGCTTTCCCCTCGTCATCCACACCAGCTATCTCGTCAACCTGTGCAGCCAGACCGCCCTCTTTCGCCAGAAGTCCATCGCCGCCTTTCGCGGCGAAATCGAGCGCGCGCTCGCTCTCGGCGCCGAATACCTGGTCCTCCATCCCGGCTCCTGGCGCGGACTCAGCCGCCACGAAGGACTCGCCCTCGCCGCCGACGGCATCGCCCAGGCCATCGACGGCATCCCCCTCGATGACTGCGATTTCCGCATCCTCATCGAGAACACCGCCGGAGCCGAGTTCTCCCTGGGAGGCAGCTTCGAACAAGTCGCTGAGCTCCTGGAGCGGCTGCGCGCCATCGTGCCCGTCGGCGCCTGCCTCGACACCTGCCACTGCCACGTCGCCGGATACGACATCGTCACCGACGCCGGCTACGAGGAAACCGTCGCCCTCATCGGCCGCACCATCGGCCTCGATCAGGTCCGCGTCTGGCACAGCAACGACGCCAAAGCGCCCCGCGGATCTCGCCTCGACCGCCACCAGCACATCGGCCGAGGCACCATCGGCCTGCCCACCTTCGAGCGCCTGCTCAACGATCCGCGCTTCGCCCACTGCGCCTTCATCGCGGAAACACCCGTCGATGAGCCCGGCGACGACCGCCGCAACCTCGAAGCGCTGCTCGCCCTCGTGAAATCCCCGAAGAAGCGCCCCCGCCAACGCAAACCGCTGCCATGACCCGCTGCCAGCTGCCGACTGCCTGCTGCGGACTGCCCGCTACCGACTACAATCAAGAGAGTCATGACCACCAGGGAAACCACACGAGCCGCCACCGCAGCGGCCACGGGCAACGCCTCTCCTGCCGAATCCGCCGGAGCAGAAGCCCGCTACAATCCCGCCGAAATTGAGGCCCGCTGGGCCGAACGCTGGGCCGCGCAGCCCGACCTCTACGCCGCCGAGCCGCACTCCTCCGCCAAGCCCAAGTATTACGTCCTGGAGATGCTGCCTTACCCCTCGGGTCAGCTCCACATGGGACACGTTCGCAACTACTCCATCGGCGACGCGCTCGCCCGCTACATGTGGATGCAGGGATACAACGTCCTCCACCCGATGGGCTGGGACGCCTTCGGCCTGCCCGCCGAAAACGCCGCGCTCAAAAACAACACCCCGCCCCGCGACTGGACCCTCGGCAACATCGCCGCCATGAAGCGGCAGATGAACCGCGTTGGCTTCAGCTATGACTGGTCCAACGAAGTCGCCACCTGCCTGCCGGACTACTACCGCTGGAACCAGTGGTTCTTCCTGCGCATGTTCGAGCGCGGCCTGGCCTACCGCAAAAAGAGCAAAGTCAATTGGTGCCCCCAGTGCGCTACGGTGCTGGCTAACGAACAGGTCGTCAACGGCTGCTGCTGGCGTCACGAAGAGCAAATCGTCGAGCAGCGCGACCTCGAGCAGTGGTTCCTGCGCATCACGAACTACGCCCAGGAATTGCTGGACGACCTCAGCAAACTCGACGGCTGGCCCGAAAAAGTCCGCACCATGCAGCGCAACTGGATCGGCCGCAGCGAAGGCGCGGAGGTCCGCTTCGCACTCGAAGACTGGACCACGATCTCTGACGATGAGCGCAAGTCCCGCAAAGGCACCGAAGTCCTGCCCGCCGACCCTGCCGTGAAAGGCATGGGCCGCGACATCGCTGTTTTCACCACGCGCATCGACACCATCTACGGCGCCACTAGCCTGCAGCTCGCCCCCGAGCACCCCGTCGT
>DATEPN010000202.1:0-12295 GCA_035273225.1 Acidobacteriaceae bacterium
TGCACTGGTTTCAGGCAGGGCCGCAGGGTGCCGTGGTCTCCGAATTTTCCAGTTGCAGCCGCGATGAGTCGGACATCTTCACCAATCCGAACATCCGGCGGCAGCCTGTGACCGCCTGACGCGCGGCGACGTTAGCCATGAGGTGATCCGAATTATGGTTTCCAACGATCTGTATGACGCAGTCCTCAACGGGGAGGCGCAAAAGGCAACCGCCGCAACCAAACAGGCGCTGGAAGCCGGCGCCGCGCCGATGCAGCTGATCTCTGACGCGATGGTGCCCGCGATGGCCGAAGTTGGGCGGCTCTACGAGTCCGGCGAGTATTTCGTCCCGGAATTGCTGCTCGCCGGCCGGGCCATGAAGAGCGCGATGGAGCTGCTGCGTCCCCTGCTCGCGGCATCAGGCGACAGGCCAAACACCAGGGTGGTCATCGGCACGGTGAAAGGCGATCTGCACGACATCGGCAAGAATCTGGTGGCTTCCATGCTCGAAGGCGGCGGCTTCGAGGTGATCGACCTCGGCGCGGATGTTGCACCGGAACGATTCGTCGCCGCCGTCGCGGAACGGCAGCCGCAGGTGGTTTGCCTCTCCTCGCTGCTCACCGTCACCATGCCGTGCATGAAGACGACCATCGAGGCACTGACAGCGGCGGGGCTTCGCCATCAGGTGAAAGTCCTGATTGGCGGAGCGCCTGTGACGTCGCAGTACGCCAAAGAAATCGGCGCGGATGGTTACACCGACAACGCAAGCGGCGCCGTCGGTCTGGTCCGGAGTGTCGTTTCGGCAGCGTAGAGGAGGAAGCTCATCAGCCGCGCTTTTTACCTGGAACTCGCCGCCCGTGGGCTGCGCATGCCCATTGGCACGGATCTGCTCCTGCATGAGGAGCCGGAGCCGGAGGTCGCCCGGAACCATGGCCCTGCCCTCGGCCGCGTCATCGAGCGCGCAGCGCGGCGCTGGGGAACTCCGCTGGCGATGCCGCTGATGGACCTGCGCCTCGAGAAGATCGATCTGCTGACACTCGCCGGGATTCCCGAGCACGAGGCGGATAGGTTTCATTTCGATATTCCCATTGCCCCGTCCGCACTCGCCGCCCTGTGTCGTTACGACGCGCCACTCTTCCGTGCGGGAAGCCTCGCCCGCAACGAAGCGCTCACCTGGATCGACACGCGGACCAACCTGATCCCCGTCGGCATGACCATCGGCCCGTTCTCGCTGATGACCCGGTTGCTCGCCGATCCCATTGGCGCCGTCGCGCTGGCCGGATCGGGAATGACCGGCGAAGATTCGGTCCATCTGGCCCAGCAATGCCTTCAGATGGCGGAAGCCGCGGTTCTCCGTTCTATGCGCAGCCAGGTGGAACACGGCGCACGCGCCATGATGATCTGCGAGCCGGCAGCCTGCACAGCGTTTTTATCGCCGCGCCAGATCCGGGCAGGATCGCCGGTCTTCGAGCAGTTTGTGATGGAGCCGAATCTGCGCCTGAAGCGCTTCCTGGATCACGCTGGCTGCGACCTGATCTTCCACAACTGCGGGGAGCTGATCGATTCCATGGTGGAGGATTTTGCGCAACGGCTGCATCCCGTCATCCTGAGCCTCGGCAGCTCGCGCAGGCTGTGGGAGGATGCGCGTCTGGTGCCGGAGGATGTGGTGCTCTACGGCAACCTGCCGACGAAGTCGTTCTACTCCGATGGCGCCATGCCCGTCGAAGAGGTGATGCGGCGCACAGAGGAACTGATTGCCAACATGAGAGCCTGCGGACACCCGCACATCGTCGGCTCCGAGTGTGACGTGTTGTTTGTCCCGGGAGCGGCGGATGCGATCCGGGCCAAGGTCGAGGCGATGATGCAGGTCGCAGCCCCGGCCTGAGGCGGACCAGGAGGTCTCATGCGGCTCAAAGCGATCGTCTGCCAGGTCTTTACGCGAGAAATGGAAAGCGTCGCGGCGCGCTCCCCCCACTCGGTGGATACAGAAATTCTGACCATGGGCCTGCACGACCTGGGCGTATCCATGCGCGGACATATTCAGGAGCGCATCGACGCGGCCGACGCATGCGGCTACGACGCTATTCTGCTGGGGTACGCGCTGTGCGGGCGAGGCACCGAGGGCCTGCGCGCCGGCAAAACGCAACTGGTGCTCCCGCGCGCCCACGACTGCATCGGCGTCCTGATGGGCGACCGCAGGAAGTATCTGGAATATTTCCAGAATCACCCTGGCGTCTACTACCGCTCGCCGGGGTGGACTGAGTTTCAGAAGCCGGGAGTCGCTCTGCAGCCGGCTCTGGGTTCCGGGACTCCGGCGGCGCTGGGCGAGCGGCGCAGCCTCGAACAGCTCATTGCGCAGTATGGCGACGAGAACGGACGCTATCTCTTCGAGCAGTTCCGGGCGTACCGCCATCATTATTCCGGACTGACGTACATCAGCACCGGCGTTACGTCCGATGACGCCTGCCGTGCCCAGGCCCGCGCCGAAGCAGCCACCGAGGGCTGGAAATTCGAAGAAGTCCTGGGCGCGATGACGCTTCTCGAGCGGCTCGTACGCGGCGATTGGGACGACGACGATTTCCTCGTGGTCCCACCGGGCGCTGTCATTCAGGCGACTCTGGATGATGGTATCGTCACGGCGGTATGAGCGGCAACACGGTCACGATTCGGCTGGAGCCACTCGCCATCGAGTTAGAGGCCGTCAGCGGTACGGCTCTGCTGAATATCCTCGCGGATCGCGGCTTTGAATTCCCCTGCGGAGGAGAAGGCATCTGCGGCGGCTGCGCCGTCCGGGTGCTCTCCGGTTCGCTCGCCGTAACGGATGTGGATCAGGAGGTCCTCACCACAGACCAAATCAAAGATGGATGGCGCCTCGCCTGTCAGGCCCATGCAGACGCGCCTCTGGTCCTCGAATGCAGTCAATGGCGCATGGATGTCCTGACGGACGACTCCGCGATCCCGGGCACCGGCAAGCCGGGGCTCGGCGTAGCCATCGACGTCGGCACCACCACGCTGGCCGCACAGCTCATCGAACTGGCCTCCGGCGCCGTGCTCGGCGTGGAGACGGACCTGAATCCGCAGTCTGCCTGGGGAGCGGATGTGATGAGCCGGATTCGGGCGACGCTCGCGGGTGCCGATCTGACCACGCCGATCCGCGCCGCTGTGGGCCGCATGATCGAGCGCCTGGCAAGCGGCTGCGAGCAGGAAATCACCGAGGTGATCCTGGTCGGCAACACGGTCATGCATCATCTCTTTTCCGAACTGGACGTCGAACCGCTGGCGCACGCACCGTTTCGGCCTCCCCATCTCGAAGAGCAGTGTTTCCGTCCCGAACAACTCGGCTGGAATCTGCCGTCGTCCTGCCGGATTCGCTTTGCGCGCTGCCTCGGCGGCTTTGTCGGCTCCGACATTCTGGCCGGAATCGTCGCTGTCGGTATCGCCCGCAGCGAGGCTCTGATCGGCCTCATCGATCTGGGCACCAACGGAGAAATCGTTATCGGCAATCACGAGCGCCTCGTCTGCGCATCCACCGCCGCCGGACCGGCCTTCGAAGCCGGCTGCATTCGTATGGGCATGCGCGCTGTAGCCGGCGCCATCGCGCACGTTGCGTGCGCCCACGGAACAATGCACGCCCAGGTTATCGGCGACGTAGCGCCCACCGGCATCTGCGGAAGCGGCATTGTCGATGCGGTGGCCGCGGCCCTCGAAACAGGCGCGATTCTCCCCTCCGGCCGGATCGCGCAGGGCGCAAAAGCGGTGACGGTTGCGCCTCCGGTGGTTCTGTATCAGGCGGACATCCGCGAACTGCAGCTGGCCAAGGGCGCCATCGCGTGCGGATTCACGCTGCTCCTGAAAAAGCTCGGCGCTTCCATGGCTGAGGTCTGCGCGCTCCACCTCGCCGGCGCGTTCGGCAATTACGTGCAGATCCGGAGCGCCCACGCGATCGGGCTCATCCATGTGCCGGAATCGCTGGTGCACGCCGCGGGCAACACCGCCCTGCGTGGCGCCCGCATGCTGCTTCTGGCCCGCGAAGAACCGGCTCTGCCGCCGGTCGAACATGTGAGTCTCGCTGAGCATCCCGCATTTCAGGATGAATTTGCGGCGTGCATGGCGTTTCCCGATCGCGATCCTGCTGCGGAGAATCGCGGAGTCACGGAACCGTGCTCAACGCACGGCGATTGAATCTGGTCTCATTCGGTCCGAACGACGATCCTCGGACTCTGCGATAAGCTTCCGAACATGCAGCGTGCGCAGGGGCGGCACGCTGGTGGCCACGCCGCGCGCGTCGGAATCATCCGATTCGGAGCCCGCAGACCGTTTCTGTTGAGGACCATGGCGGAGCCACAGTGGGGGAGAGGACACGATGAAGGCCTGGCGGCTGGGCTGCATCGCGCTGACGGCAGCTGTTGCTGCAGGCGCGGCGGCGCAGGACACAAACTACCGTCCGGAGGGTCAGCAGATTCCTCCGCCGGCCTGCCTGGTGCATCGCGGCGCGTGGCAGGGCGGCAGCGAGCCGTGCACTCCGGAGAGCGTTTCATCATGGCTCCGGGATATCGAGCACTGGCGCCTGGAGCGGCGTATCCGCGTGGGGCTTGACGGCCCGCAGTTCCAGGGAATTCCCGATTTCTACGACATGCCGCAACTGCAGTGGACGCGCTCCGCGTTCATGCAGCCGCAGATGATGGTCCAGGATCGCTACTTTTACGATCCGGTCCAGCACAGATATACGGTCGACCGCTATCTCGATGATCTGGAGAAGCGTTATGGCGGCATCGATGCGGTGCTGATCTGGGCGACGTATCCGAACATGGGCATCGACGACCGCAATCAGCTGGATATGGTGCGCTCGATGCCCGGCGGCCTGGCCGGGGTGCGCGAGGCTGTGGAGGCGTTTCATCGGCGGGGTGTGAAGGTGCTCTTCCCCATGATGATGTGGGATCAGGGGACGCGTGATCCGGGAGGGCCGTGGGCGACGGCGCTCGCCGAGGTGATGAAGGAAGTCGATGCGGATGGCGTGAATGGGGACACACAGGACGGCGTGCCTCTGGTGTTCCCGCTGGCATCGGTGCAGGCGGGACATCCGTTGGCGTTCCAGCCGGAACTCAGCCCCAGCGACGAGGCGCTGGCGTGGAATGTGCTGACCTGGGGACAGTACAAGTTTCAGTTTGTGCCGACGGTGGATCGTTTTCGCTGGCTCGAACCGCGGCACCAGGTGAACATCTCCGACCGCTGGAACCGTCACAAAACGGACGACCTGCAGTTTGCCTTCTTCAATGGCGAGGGATGGGAGAGCTGGGAGAACATCTGGGGCATCTGGAATGGGATCACTCCACGGGACGCCGAGGCGACGCGCCGCGTGGCCACGATCGAGCGCGCAGTCGCACCGTTCCTGGCCAGCAATGGATGGGAGCCGTTCTACCCGATGCATCTGTACGGAGTTTTCGCGAGTCGCTGGCCTGTGGGACAACGGACGGTGTGGACCGTCGTGAACCGCACCGAATACGACATGACCGGGCCGCAGATGTCTGTGCGCTGGCAGGACGGTATGCGCTACTTCGACCTGTACCACGGAGTGGAGCTGACTCCGGAGCATGAGGGCGATACAGCGGTGCTGTCGTTCTCCGTCGAGGCGCATGGGTATGGGGCGATCCTTGCCACGCCGGGGGAGCCGGACGCGAAGCTCATGAAGCTGATGTCGACGATGAAGCAGATTACGGCGAGGCCACTGCGTGAATATTCAGACGAATGGAAGCCGCTCGCGCAGCACCTGGTGCCGATCGCTGCGACGGAGCGCGTGGCGAGCGCTCCGGACGGCATGGTGCGGATACCCGACGGCGAGTACGCCTTTCGGGTGCACGGCATCGAGATTGAGGGTGGCGATGATGCGGGCGTGGATGTGCAGTATCCGTGGGAGGAGTCACCGCGCCGCTATCACGAGCACACGCTGCACGTGGCGTCGTTCTATATCGACAAGGTCGACGTGACCAACGCGGACTTCAAAAAGTTCCTGGATGCGACGCACTATCATCCGCGCGACGGCCAGAATTTCCTGAAGGACTGGAAGGGCGGGAGCTATCCAGCGGGCTGGGCAAACAAACCGGTCACGTGGGTTTCGCTGGAAGATGCGCGGGCCTATGCGCAGTGGGCGGGGAAGCGGCTCCCGCACGAGTGGGAATGGCAGCTTGCGGCGCAGGGCATGGACGAGCGGGCGTATCCGTGGGGGAACGCGTGGGATGCGGCGCGGGTTCCTGTTCCGGACAAGAGCCGGACGATGCGTGCCCCGGACGATGGGGACGCGCATCCGAGCGGGGCGAGCCCCTTCGGCGTCCTCGACCTCGTCGGCAACGTGTGGCAGTGGACGGATGAGTTCGTGGACGAGCACACCCGCGGCGCGATTCTGCGCGGGGGAAGTTTTTATCAGCCGCAGGGGTCGATCTGGTATTTTCCGCAGGCTTACCGCAATGATGAGCATGGCAAGCTGCTGCTGATGGCGCCGAGCTACGATCGCTCCGGCGCGGTGGGCTTTCGGTGCGTCAAAGACGCGCAGTGATCCCCGGCCGGGTGATCGATGCGACTCAGGATTCCTGCTGCGCTGAGGCGAAGATGGAATACTTGCCCACCTTGTAGCCGAGGTCGCTGCGAGAGACGCCGAGCCGGCGCGCAGCTTCGGCCTGGACTCCGCCGGCGTTATCGAGGGCGCGAAGGATGAGTCCGCGCTCAATGCGCATGAGCGTTTCGCGCAGGTCGAGTTGCTGGGGAAGATGAGCGACAATTTGGTCGATGCTCATCTCGCCATGGATGGGCGCGTCTGCGGGAGTGGGCTGGAGAGGGAAGTCCTCCGGTTGCAATTCGGGCGCGCGGCCCAGGATCAGCGCCCGCTCGAGGAGGTTGCGCAGTTCGCGGATATTGCCCGGGAAGGAGTAGCCGGCGAGTTTGGCTTCGGCCGCGGCGCTGAGCGGCCGCGGCGGGACCTTCATTTCCGCGGCGATGCGGATGGTGAGCATGCGGCAGAGTTCGCACAGGTCCTGCTTGCGCTCGCGCAGCGGAGGCAGGTGGATCGGCAGCACGGCGAGGCGGTAGTACAGATCCTCGCGGAAGCGGCCCTGCCGCACCTGTTCCTGCAGATCGCGGTGGGTGGCGGCGAGGACGCGCACGTCGACGTGCCGCGTGACGGTCGAGCCCACGCGCTGGATCTGGCCATCGGCGAGGACGCGGAGCAGCTTGGCCTGCGCGGCGGGGGACATCTCGGCGACCTCATCGAGGAAGAGTGTGCCTTCGTGCGCAGCTTCGAAGAGCCCGGAACGCGCTTTGTCGGCGCCGGTGAAGGCTCCGCGCTCGTGGCCAAACAGTTCGCTCTCGAGCAGGCTTTCCGTAACGGCGGCACAGTTGATGGCGATGAAGGGATTGCGCGCACGGCTGCTGTTGCGATGAATGGCGCGCGCGAAGAGCTCCTTGCCGGTTCCCGTTTCTCCGGTGATCAGCACGGTGGAGTTGGTCGGGGCGACGCGGGCGACCATGTCGCGCGCCGCCTGAATGGAGGGGCTGCTGCCGAGGATCTCATCGGCGCCTTCCAGCTTCCTGACCGTGGTGCGAAGGACGGCGTTTTCGCGCAGCAGCGCCGTGCGTTCGCAGGCGCGGTTGACGGCGGAGCGAACCACATCGGGGACAAAGGGTTTGGTCAGGAAATCGAAGGCTCCCTCACGCATGCTTTCAACAGCCAGCTCCAGCGTGCCGACGGCGGTAAGAAAAAGGACCGAGGTGGTGGCATCGTCCTGCTGCGCAGCGTGGAGCACATCGAGCCCGCTGCCATCGGGCATCTTGTGGTCGGTGAGGACGACATCGTACTCATCCTTCGCCAGCAGCGACTTTGCTTCGGCAGCACCGGCGGCCTCGACCAGCACGTGCCCGTCGCGGCGCAGGTTGGAGATAAGGATTCTCCGCATTCCCGGTTCATCGTCAACAATCAAAACCCTGCCCATGAGGCTGCCTCCTGTTGCTGTCCGGCCGCGTGCGTGCTGACGGTCATGGTGAAGATCACGTGCCCGTCTTCGTTGCTGCTCACCCAGAGGTCACCGGCGTGCGCTCTGGCTACTGCTCTTGCAATTGCGAGCCCAAGTCCGGTGCCGCCCGCTTTGGTGGTGAAGAAAGGCTCGAAGATTTTGTCCAGGTTTGCGGCAGAGATGGCGGGGCCGCTATTTTCGATGTCGATCCGCAGCACATCTTCGCGAACGCCGGCGGTGAGGATCACCGCTCCGCCGGAGGGCGCCGCGTCGATGGCATTGATGGCGAGATTGAGCAGGGCACCCTCCAGCTGGGAGCCATCGACAACGGCGATCTGGTGGTGGTCGTTGCCCTCGAACCGGCAGGTGACCCGGATGCTTCGTTCGGCGGCGCGGACGCGCGCCACGCTCTCCACGGCGGTGAGCAGGTCGCCGATGATGACCGGCGAGCGATGGGGGAAATTCGGCTTGGCGTAGGTGAGGAAATCGGTGGTAAGGGCCTCCAGCCGGCCGGCCTGCCTGCTGGCGATGCCGAACATCTCTTCGCGCTCGGCAACCATGGTGGCCTGATCCCGGGCGGTGCTGAGCGCGCTCACGATCATGGCGACGGGATTCCGAATCTCATGGGCAATGCCGCTGGCGAGACGTCCCACCGCGGCGAGCTTTTCTTCACTGATGAGCTTGGCGCGTGTTCGTTCGAGGTCGGCCAGGGCGTCCGCCAGTTGCGTCTGATTAGCGCGTAGCTGGGAGATGAGGAACCAGACCAGCAGGCCCATCAGCGCATAGATGACCGCCAGCATGCCGGCCTCGAGGTATTCGGACCCCAGAGCCGGTGGATGCAGGGCGAAGTAACGCCACAGCCAGAGAAAAATCACGCTGTCGGCTGCGAGGATCGTGCATACCGTCGTGGTCAGGCCAAAGAGGAACGCCGACTGCAGGACCGGAATGGCGAGGAGTACCTGGTAAGGGCTGTGATCCCGGTTCGTCAGCCCCATCAGCAGGATGGCCAGGATAAACAGCGTAATGATCGAGACGATTCCGTCGAGTCTTGCCTCCCGCTGGGTCATCGGCCCGTTGCGGCCCTGCAGCCACATCAACTCCACCAGGCGAATGGCGAAGCTAAAGCCGAGGACCACCAGGACGGACATCGACGGCTCGCCCAGGACGAACGCGAAGAGGGCGTGCAGCAGGAGGAGCATCGCCAGGACAAAGAGCGTCAGGATGCAGAAGGCAGTCTGCTGCCGGCGCAGCCCGTCGAATTGAAGGCCGTCGAGGGGCGATGGCTGCGACGATGGAATGGCTCCTGTCATGGGACACACAGAGACGGAGACCCCAATAGGCCGACCGCTTCGGTGAACTGCCTCCTAGGGCAAGCCTACTGCCGAAGTGCGCGGGCCGGGCTGAGGGCCTGGCGAGGGCGATTACCTTCGTGCGGACCGCGCGGCAATGCCTCTGCCGGCCCGATCCGGCGCGGCGGGGGATCGGGCCTCGCAGCGGGCCGATTTCGCTGCGGCCCGCACCGATTGTCCAGGAATTTGGACGGCGGAGCGCCGAAGTTTTGGACGAAGGGATTTTGGCCGGGACCGAGACAGCAGCAGCCGTTGGGTCCGCTACGTGCATGTGTGGTATCGCATTCCAACGCTTCTCTGCGGGTCAGGAAAGCCGACATGACAGAGCACGATTTCAGAAGCCGGATCCTCTTCAGCGCGTGGATGTGCGTCGCCTCCGTGGTGGCTCTCTTCGTGGCGTGGACGGGGCGGTACGTCCTGCTGCTGCTGCTCGGGGGAGTGGTGGGTGCACTGCTGCTCTCGGTTCCGACCAGCTGGCTCGAGAGGAAGCTGAGAATCCGGCGGGTACTCGCGCTCGCGCTGGTGCTGGTTGCCGTGGTGGCGGTGCTGGCGGGAGTTGTGGTGCTGCGCGGTCCGGCGCTGGTGCAGCAGCTGAGCACGCTGCAGGAGGTTCTCCCCGAGTCCGCGCGGCAGATCCTGGCGCGGATGAACGCCGACAGCCGGGGACAATGGGTGATTGCGCATCTGGTCAGCTCGGCCGGGTCGCCGGATGCAGTCTCGGCCGCGGTTTCCGGCATTCGCGGCGTGCTGTCGATGACGACGCTGACGGTTGTGGGGTCGATCATCGTTCTGTTCAGCAGCATTTTTCTGGCGGCGGAGCCGGATTTCTACCTGCGCGGGCTGCGGCTTCTGACGCCTGCTGATCATCGAGCAACGCTCGACCGGACTCTGGCGCGGGCCAAAGCCAACCTGCAGGCGTGGCTGGTGGCGAAGCTGCTCTCGATGGTGCTCATTGGCGTGATGGTCGCGCTGGGGCTGTGGGCGCTGCGGGTGCCCTTGCCCGGCACGCTGGGCATCATCGCGGGGCTGCTGACGTTCATTCCGAATGTGGGGCCGATCGTGTCCGTGGTTCCGGCGGCTCTGCTGGCCTTCGCGATCAGTCCCACGCGTGGCGTGCTGACTCTGGCGCTGTTCGGGCTGGTGCATTTCCTCGAAGGCAATGTGATCACTCCGCTGGCGGAGCGGAGCATCGTGAGGCTGCCTCCGGCGCTGACGCTCGCCGTGCAGTTGCTGCTGGCGACGATAACGGGCGCGCTGGGGCTGGCGATGGCGGCTCCTCTGACAGCGGTCGGCCTCGGTATTGTCCAGGGGTTGTTGGCGGCGGGGTCAAAATCCAGGACACAGATCGAAGATTTGGACATGCTCCCTGAAAGTACCGAGGTTCACAGCATGGTTTGACTCGGGAAGTCGCGGGATGGACCTTCGATTGCGAGAGAGCAATGCGCGGATTTCCGAGGAGTCGCGCAGCTCGTCGGAATGTCCTTCTTCCAGGTTCCTCTGTAGCAGTGCCTCCGGGCGCAGTGGGTAGTAGTTTTCCATTGCGCCTATTTTTTCGTGCTTTCGAGCTGAGGCCCGGCGCTCCCGTTCCCGGGAGCACGTTCGAAAACCAGGACATCGCCGTCGCAAGTTCCGGACGTCGCCGTCCGCCGGCCGCTGCGGGCGCCCTGATTTTGCGTGAGGGCGTGTGGGCGACGGCCCAGTTGTGGCTGGCCCACCGCGTGCAGGTACGGTCTGCGTGCTCCGGCGGTCTCCCCCGGGCATGAGGTCGTTCACGATGCCCATTGCCGCTGATCTGTCTCCATCCGGTTTGAATGATTCCGCTTCTCCTGCGCCTGCGTGCACGGGCACAGGGGAGCCCCCTCGCTCGGTCTTGTACATCGGGGATGACCCGAATCAGCGGGCCTTGTGGCGCAACACGCTGAGTGACGCCGGCTATGCGGTGACGGCCAGCGATTCTCCGGCCGCAGGCCTGAGCGCGTATGTGGAGGATCAATTCGATGCGGTGCTGTTCTCGTTGCACATGCGGTTTGTGAGCAGCGGTCTGCTCGCGACGGTGATGCGCCTGTTCCAGCGCGGGACGCCTCTGATCCTGCTGTCGGACTCGGGCAGTTCGAGTGAACAGGAGTTCGCGCCGTTTGATCGCGTCCTGCCCAGGAACACGGCTCCCGCGGTGGTGCTCGGCACCCTGCACGGATTGATCGAGCGTGCTCGCCGCGCCTCCACTATGGCGAACCAGAGGCAAGGCTGAAACCTGAGGTGACGTATGAAGTTGTCCCCAATGAGCGATCCTGACCCCATCCTGGTCGCGACTAATCTGGACGATACGCAGATGCTGCTCGCGCACGCTGTCGTTCAGGCACGAGCCAACGGAGCCAGGATTCTGCTGGCGCACGTGATAGCGCCTGTCGTCACAGAAAAGAACACAGCTCCTGCGGAAGTCAGGATGGCCGGCCCCGGTCTTTGCCATCACGCGCAGGATGCTCTGGAGTTTGCGGCTCTGCAACTGCAATGGCAGGGCATCCTGTGTGATCCGTTCCTGTTGAGCGGGGACACCGCGGAGCAGATTGCGGCGCTTGCTCGCGCGAAGAGTGCGGGGCGCATCCTGGTCGGCGCTAACCGGGATTGCGGCCGTTCGCTCGCGCGGTGGCTGATGGCGAGCGTGGAGATTCCGGTCTTCGTTCTGGGTCCGCAGGTTACGCCGTTTCCTTCGGGAGATGCGCACGAAGGCAGAATCCTGCTGCCCCTCTCGCTGCGGCACGAGCGGCCTGCCTATCTCCGCCTGGCGGCCAGGCTGGCGCGCGAAAGCGGCGCGCGCATCGCGCTGCTGCACGTGTTCGACGCCGAAGGCATGACAGAGGCCGAGAGGCAGCGAGAGCAGATGCGAACACGGATGCAGCTGGCGGCGCTGGCGGCGACGGAGAAGGGTCTGCGCTATCCGATCGAGATCGTTGTCCGGGAGGGCAATGT
>DATEPN010000203.1:0-5321 GCA_035273225.1 Acidobacteriaceae bacterium
GCGCTCGCCGGGTACCAGAATCTCCTCCACACTCGGACGCCGCGCCGAAGCCTTGATGCGGTCGATCGTCTCGTCCATGCGCCGCAGATACTCGTCGTAATCGAGAAACGCGCTCACATCGAATACGCAGAAAAAATGTCCCACGTCCTGCTTGCGGTCGAGGTTCTTGTACATCGATCCGACGTCAGCTCCGATAGCCGCGCCTGACAGCACTCCGCTGAACGCCTCGACCATCAATGCGAGCGCATAGCCCTTGTGTCCGGCCATGGTCAGCACCGTGCCGAGCAGTGCCTCCTGAGCATCGGTGGTCGGCTCTCCGGCACGGTCTAATGCCCAGCCGGCAGGAATCCCCTCTCCCCGCTTGTGCGCGGCGATGATATTCCCGCGCGCTACGATTGAGGTTGCCAGATCAACCTTGACGGGAAAGCCCCTGGCCGTTGGAAACGAGGCGGCGATCGGGTTCGTCCCGAAGAACGCCTCGTATCCGCCCTCGGGCGACATGGCCGGTTCGCAGTTCGTCATCGCAAGCAGAATCATCTTTTGCGAAGCGGCATAATTGCAAAACCAGGAGAGCGCGCCAAAGTGCTGCGAATTGCGGATCGTTGCGGCAGCCAGGCCGTTCTCCCGGGCGCGAGAGATCAGCAGATCCACGGCCTTTCGTGCCTGCACTTGTCCCAGACCATTGCTGGCATCCAGCGCCACCACGCTTCCCCGCCCTCGATCCACCCTGAGCACAGCCCTGGGATCGATGAGTCCCGCCTCGATTCGCCGGAGATAGATATTCAGTCGCGAAACGCCGTGCGTGGACACGCCGTGCAGATCGGCATCGACCAGCGCTTCGGCAAGAATCGCGGCGTCGGCGGCGGGCACACCCATGCCTGCCGCCAACGCGGCGACTGTCGCCTGCAACTGATCCTTTGCGAATCTCTTCATTCCAATACTGACTTCGTTGCTCCGGAACTTGCAGGGCGCAACGCATCCGAGCCGCGTCCTGATGCTGCGGTCACGCGCTCCGATAGAGTTTCGTCATCACGAATTCGCGATGTCCCAGCGCCTCGGCCGCAGTGAGCCGTCCATTCGCGGTACGAACAATCATGTCGATCAGCGCGTCGCCTGCCTGGTCCAGGGTCATCTCGCCCTGCAGTATCGGCGAGACATCCAGATCGATGTGCTCGCTCATCGTAGCCACAGTTTTGGGATTGCCCGACAGCTTAATGACCGGTTCGATTGGATTGCCGATTACATTGCCCTGTCCGGTCGGGAAAAGATGCACAACGGCTCCTGATGCGGCCCAAAGCGTAACGGCCTCCGCCGCTGCGCTCGAAGTATCCATGAACCATAAACCAGCCTTCGTCGGAGCCTCGCCCGGTTTCAGGCAACCGACAAACTTCGTCTTCTTCCCAAGCTTCTCGACATTCCCAAGCGCCTTTTCTTCGATCGTCGTTAGGCCGCCCGCTATGTTGCCCTTCGTCGGCTGCGATTCGGAGAGATCGTCGATCCTTTCGCTGAACACCAGTTTGGTGTAGTCGTCGAACGCCGCCTGGAATTGCCTGCGTACGTCATCGTTCGCCGCCTTCGCCGCCACAATATGCTCTGCGCCGGTTAGCTCCGAGGTCTCGCCGAACGAGGCCATACCGCCCGCAGCGCAGTGCTTATCAACAACGTTGCCGACCGTTGGGCAACTGGCCAGTCCGGTCGTCGTGTCAGACTCGCCGCATTTCACGCTGATGTAAAGCTCCTTCAGGCTGCACTCCGTCCGCTGCAACTCTGACGCCCACTGCACGAATTCCTTTGCCTTGCGCGACGCCTCGGCAATCGTGCCGATATCCCCCCGGCCTTCGATCGAGAATCCCGCCACGGGCTTGCCGGTTGTGGCGATGCCGTCCACGATGCGCTGCGTCCACCCGGCTTCAATGCCGATGACGACCACCGCCGCGACGTTCGGATTGCTGCCGGTGCCAATCATCGTCCGGAAAAACAGGTCCAGATCATCGCCAAACTGAAGCCGGCCATAGGCATGCGGCAGAGGCAGCGTTCCTTTGATGTTGTTGGCCACCGCTTCACACGCAGCATTGGAGATGTCATCCACGGGCAGAATCACCACGTGGTTGCGGACTCCAACGCGTCCGTTCTCGCGACGGTACGCCTGTACTTTTCGATCCGCCATGATTACGCCCACCTCTTCGTCTTCAGGTTGTGCACGTGGACGTGCTGCCCCGCCTTCACCGGCTGCACAATCCGGCCGATCTCGCAGCCATACTTGATCACCGTATCGCCCGGTGCGAAATCCTTCAGCGCAAACTTATGACCAAGCGGGATATTCTCCGTCGCCTTCGCCTTGAGCGGCTGATTCGTCGAAAGGTCCCGCCCCGCGCAGTCAGTGCCGTTCGCGATGTCCACGACGGCCACTGCGACCGTGTCCGCTGAATCGTGAATCAGGAAGTGAATCATAACGTTCTGCTCTTTCTCCCTCTTGATCTAAGCCTCCGGAATGCCGATCGAGACATGCTTCGTCTCCAGGAACGCATCCAGCCCTTCGCTGCCCAGTTCGCGTCCCCACCCGCTCTGCTTCACTCCGCCAAACGGGCTCTGGCTGGTGCTGGGCGCTCCATCGTTGATGGCGATCGTCCCTGCTTCGACCTGCTCCGCAAGCCGGAACATTCGTCCCAAATCGCGCGTCATCGCGTAAGCACTGAGTCCATACTCCGAACGATTGGCCAGTTCAATCGCCTTGGCCTCCGTTTCGAACGTGCTGATGGGAGCCACCGGGGCAAACGTCTCCTCGCACATGCACAGCGACTGCTCATGCACGTCATCGATCACCGTCGGTTCGAGGAAGTAACCCTTGCTTCCGGGCACACGCCGCCCGCCACACAGAATCTTGCCGCCGTGCTGCTTCGCGTCTTCGATCTGCCGCATTGCCGCGTCCAGCCCCTGTTGATTCACTACCGGCCCAACATCGGCTCCGTCTTCGAGCCCGGAACTGGTCTTCAGCGCTTTCACCGCAGTTACGAATCGGCTAACAAAATCATCGTGAACTGAGCGTTGGACGTAGATGCGATTGGCCGCGATGCAGGACTGCCCCGTATTCCGGAATTTCGCAATAATCGTTTGTTTCACCGCCACATCCAGATCGCAATCGTCAAAGACGAACAGCGGAGCCAGACCGCCAAGCTCCAGCGAAAGCGGCTTCACGGACTGCGCTGCGCCACGAATCAGTTCCCGCCCCACTTCGGTCGATCCGGTGAAGGTAATCTTCCGACAGAGCGGGTTTTCGAGGAACTCCTGCGCGATCATCCGCGCATCTCCAACAAGTAGCTGAAACACACCCGCCGGCATTCCAGCCGCTTCGGCGCACTCAGCAAGAGCGATGGCGCACAGCGGCGTCTGCGACGCGGGCTTCAGTACCACAGGACATCCCGCTGCCCACGCGGGCGCGGCTTTTCGTACAGCCAGGACCAAAGGAAAATTCCACGGGCTGATGGCTCCCACCACTCCGATCGGGCTCTTGACCACAAGATGGCGTTTGCCTTTGATCTGATGAGGAATCATGCGCCCGTAGGCTCTCCTGCCCTCCTCCGCAAACCATCGCAGATGATCTTCCGCCATCGCAACTTCGCCGCGGCTCTGCGCCAGAGGCTTGCCGTTTTCGAGCGTAATTGTCCGCGCGATTTCGTCCGCACGCTTGCTCAGCTCGTCGGCGATGCGGTACAGCATAGCCCCGCGCTCCTTTGCTGTCAGGGAGCGCCATGCGGGCAGCGCGGCATGCGCGGCTTCCAGCGCGCTGCGCACCTGCTGCCGATTGACGCGCGAAATGCGCGCCAGCGGCTCGCCGGTAGCAGGATTGATGACCTCCGCCACATCCCCGGTCGTCACCCAGCGGCCCTCGAGATAAACTCCATGAACCTTGTCGAGACCCTGAAGCGTTGCACTGCTCATAAATTTTTCACTCCACCCATTTGGGGACGAACTTTCCCTGACTTGCCTGCGATTCGATCATTTGCGCCGCCGCCGCCACATGCCGCCGGGCGAGCTTTTCCGCCTCATCCGGCCGGTTCTTTTCAATGGCCTCCACAATGGCCAGGTGCTCGTCATGAATGAGGCGCGGCTCGCGCGAGGCGCGCACGGTCATGCCCAGCACGCGATAAGTCTCCGCCAGCCGCAGCAGGATACGGTTGCGGGATAACTCGGTGATATGGAAATGAAACTTTCGATCCAGCCGACCCATTTCCTCTTCGTTATTCTTTTTTGCGAGCCTGTAGACGTCCTCAGCCATCGCCCGCAGCACCGCAATATCGGAGCGCCCCACGCTGCTGCAACAAAGACGCGCCGCCAGTCCTTCAAGAAATTCGCGTACCTGATAAGCCTGAAGGATACGAGAGACGTCCAGATCGCCAACAAACACTCCAAGGTGATCGACGGACTCCACCAGCCCGAGCCACTGCAGCTCGAAAAGCGATTCGCGGACCGTGCCCTGCGCAACGCCGAGTTCACGAGCGAGGCTTTGCTGGCTCAGCCGTTCACCGGCCCTGGTTTCGCCGGACAGGATGCGGCGCTGAATCTCCTCGCGAACGTGATGACGAGCTACACGGCCAGGCATAAGACATATCCTTTCAGCCCCGGGCAGTTACTGGCCGCGCCGAAACTCCGGACGGCCCGATGCTCTATCGAACGTGTTGCTGTCGATAGCTTCACAAAATCTAGCGCGGCCGTAGCTCGCATCATCCCCACCACTCACAGTGCAGCAACCTTGCGAGTTTCTCGAACGTCTTCCGGTGCGATCCGAACATCAGCACGACGTGATGCGGCAAACCCGCATGCAAGAACTGCTCGAAACGCTCAGGAACTGTGCCACCAGCCGCGATCTCTGCATCCGCAATCTCCACCAGCGCCGTGTTGCCGGTCAGTTTCCGGCGCGGTGCAATCGTGCGCCCCTCCAGCGCCATCAGATGATACCGGTCATCGCATCGCCACAGCCGCGTGATCGTCACCGGTTCATTGATTCGAATCTGCCCATTCACCACCAGCGGCTTCACGATATTGAAATGTCTCGACAGAGACGGTCCGCCGTTCGCCCCGACCGCGCTGCACATATCCATCGGGGCCATGCCAGGATGCCAGAAAAAGATGCTGTTCCGGTCGTGCTCCAGCCAGTCGGTCAGGAAGCCAGGCCCCACCCCGAGCAGCTTGCCCATCAGGCTGGTGATGCAGCCATCAACATCGCCCTCAATCGCCACCGCGCGACCTTCGGTGCTCATCCGCGACACCGCAAGGTAGGGCCAATGCCCGAGCATGTTCGGCAGTTCCGGCCAGCATTGCAG
>DATEPN010000204.1:0-3050 GCA_035273225.1 Acidobacteriaceae bacterium
GGGATGGTGGCATGGCTTTATCGTGACAAGCTCGTCCTCTCCACGCGTGGAGCGGCTATTGCCGGAGTCATCCTGCTTGCGACGCTTCGGTTCTCGCCGTGGTTCTCGCTCGCGCTTCCGCTGGCCGGCAGTTATCTGCTGCTGTGGATCGGGACCGGTCCTGCCTGGAAAGGCTGGCAGTGGACCAATCGATCTGATCTCTCCTATGGCGTGTATCTCTACGCTTTCCCGATTCAGCAGACCGTTGCCAGTGTTCCGGCGTTACGCTCGCCCATCTGGAATCTCGCCCTGGCCATTCCTCTGACGATGGCCTGCGCGGCGCTGAGCTGGCATCTGGTCGAGAAGCGTTTCCTGGCGCTGAAGGATGGGGTGCGGCGCCAACGCAAGCCGATGGTCGAAAACGTCCGGCAGCCTACGCTTGCTGCGGAGCTGACATCGGAACGCGAGCAGCCGCTTCCAGCTGAGAGCTAAATATCCCTTGGACTTCTTTCGGGCGACCCAGCGCGTCGCAGATACGGCTTTCAGCGCGCCTGCGGCTTGACCCACGAGCGAAAGTTCGCCGCGTAGACCGCGATGCAGAACAGGTTGGCCGGAACGAAGCCAAACTGCGAGGTCTTCAGCCCGATCAGGCACAGCAGGGCGCTGTTCACCCCAGCGACAACCAGACCCGCCCACATCTTGCGGGAGACCAGAACCGTAGACAATACCGTGAGCGCGCAGGAGAGGTAATCGAGGTGGAACACGTGAAGAGCAGCCCCCTGCATGTCAGTGTGCGTGCTGCCGCAAAAGCTCGCTGTGACCGATCCCACAGACAGTGGGCCGCCGCGTTTTCTCACGAGACCTGAGGAAATCTCCTGCATATACTGTTGGCCACGCTCGAGGAGGATGCATGGTTCGCACCACAGAAATTGCGCCGGAGATCTACCGCATTTCGGTCTATGTTCCTGAAATCAATCTGGAGTTCAGCCATTTCCTGGTCAGAGACGAGGAGCCACTGCTGTTCCACGCGGGGCTGCGGCGTATGTTCCCGCTCCTGCGCGAGGAGGTGGCGCGGTTGATGGACCCGGCAAAGATCCGACACATCGGATTCAGCCACTTTGAGTCGGATGAGTGCGGCGCTCTGAATGAGTGGCTCCAGATTGCCCCGGCGGCGGAGCCCGTTTGCGGCCTTGTTGGCGCAATGGTCAGCGTGAACGACTTTGCCATCCGCCCGGCGCGCACGCTGACCCGCGATGACGTGTTTCCGACGGGACGATACAGGTTCCGGTTCATTCCCACGCCGCACGTGCCGCACGGCTGGGACGCGGGCGTCCTCTTCGAGGAGTCGGAGAAGACGCTGTTCTGCTCGGATCTCTTCCATCAATGGGGCCTGCACGATCCGACCACTTCGAGCAGCATCATCGAACGCTGCCAGGATGCTCTGGAGCAGACGGAGGCCGGCCCATTCGCGAATTATGTGCCGTACACGCACCACACGGGTCGCGTACTGCATACTTTGGCGGATTACAACCCGAAGACACTCGCGACGATGCACGGCTCGAGTTACCTGGGAGATGGCGCACGGGCCCTGCGCGACCTCGCCGCGGTCATGCGGGAAGTCCTTGGGCCGAAGGCCGAGCAGGGCACGACGGCGATTGGCACGGTCGGCGGCTCCTGACCCCTCCTAGGCGGGTATGGGCTGCGGCGCGCGGGCGGCCATATCCGGCAGGAGGGCTGGCTGGTCCTCCACCGGATCCTCCAGGATCAACTGGAACAGCCGGTCGAAGAGCCCGGTCTGGCCGGAGAGCCGTGCGCGGCGCTCGCGCAGGAAGGCAAAGCGAAACGGGGAATGCGCCTCAAGGCTGGCGGCGAATTCCGTGGTGACGAAGCCAGGGTACTGGGCGACGGCCATCAGAGCCAGCGAACGCCAGCTCATGCGCAGGAGGTCGCGGTAAAAGACATCTCCGTGCGGAAGCGCGTCGAGCTGCGCAGCGACGGCTTCGCTGAAGTTGAGCAGCTGCGCGACCAGCCCATCGAGCGGGCAGCCGGCGCGAACAGCGCGCGTGAAGAGAGTGAGCGATCCTCGCTGGAGGTCTTCGCCAATGTCCTGCAAATCGTCGCCGAGCTGCAGCAGAACACCCCAGGCGAAGGCGAATTCGGCCTGCTGCGCGGTGAGGCTGCCATGGACCAGGTATGCATCGGCAAGCACCGATGTTCCTCCCTTGGCACAGGTGATGCGCAGCAGTTCGTCGTGTTCAATGGTCTCGGCGGCGCCCAACTGCTGCACGCTCTCTCCCTGCGCGCGATGGATCGCAAGGAGCGCAGCATAGACCTCCGGATACAGAGGCCGCGGGAATTGCCGTTCGATGAGGGAAACGAGTTGCCACAGAGAAGCTTCCCGGTCATTCGCTGGAGGAATCAGCTCGCCGCGCAGCCGGCGCCCGAAGCGCTCCGCGAACCGCTGTTTCTGCTCGCGCGAGATGCTCTTCTGGTCGAGGAAATTGTCGCTGTAGGGATAAATGAGGCTGTAGCCGAGAATCGCCGGCGTGAGGCCGAGACGTGCACCCAGCAGCGGCTGGAGACCGCAGGCTGTCCACGCATTGCGCGTGGCCTGCACGATTCCCGCCTGGCTCAGATCTGGATCGAAGCGCCGCGCCCATTGCGCCAGATGGATGGCAGCGGGGAAGAATCCGCCAGTGAGCAGATCGACGGCCTGGGGGCCGAGGTCCATCGCTTCTGCGGCGAAGCGAGCGAAGGAGGCGATGAGGCTGTGCCGGGTGCGCGCGGAATCCGACGGAGAGGCGTGTTGCAGCTGCCGCTCGACCGTGCGCAGGGCGCGGTCGTAAGCCTTCTCGCGATGGCGCTGGGCGCGAGCCGTGAAGCGCGGAGCGCGATGCGACCACTCGCCGGCCGAGCGGCGCCAGTCTTCCATGCGGCGCTCCACCTGCGCCGGCACCCAGCGCGGGTTGCAGAGTGAATCCATCCTGCGCAGAAGTACGGATGCAGCGAGCGTTCGGTTCCGCGCCCCAGCAGGAACGGACGTTATGATCGTCTTCTCATGAAAATTGCTC
>DATEPN010000205.1:0-13408 GCA_035273225.1 Acidobacteriaceae bacterium
TTTTTTGCGCCATTCCGGGCGCGCTCCGCAGGGCTCACAGCGGGATCACGACTTCCACAATCAGGCCGCTCGGGTCGGGCGGGAGGGGTAGGGGGGTGAGGTCTTTTACCGGGGGTAGAAAATACAAGTAACAGATAAATAACGGGTTGCGGAGGGGGTAACGTGCGGAATACGTTACCTGCCAAGGGGGGTAGGGCCAGGCATCACTTTCTCCGCCTCAAGTTTGGCGATGGCCCGCCGATGGTAGGGGTGGAGGCGAAGACATGGTGCACCCCTGCCCCTGCTGCCACAGCTTTGAGACCGAGTCGCTGCGCTCCGTGTACCAGGGAGGCCGACCCCAGCATAAGACCGGCTTCCGATCGGTTGCGCCGCCACGCAAGAAGCGCGTTCTGGTGCTGGTGTTGCTGCTGGTGCTGACCGTAACCGCCATCGGGATGCGGCTGGTGCTGTCGGCGGCGGCGATGCCTGGAACCGCGGCAACACTGGGCGCCGGATCGAGCATTACCGGCGGACTGGTGTTCGTGCTGGCGATCGCCTGGGCGCTGATGCGGGCCGACCGCTACAACCGCCGGGAGTGGCTGGCGGCGATGCGGGTCTGGGAACGGTCCGTGCAGTGCCGGGGCTGCGGCTACGTGTTTGCACCCGGAGTGCCTCTTGAACTGTTGACGGCGTCTCGCGCTGCGCAGGAAGCGAGGAGTGCTCTTCTGCCGCATGCGTGATGCAGCCATGCCCGGGACGCGCCCCGGATCCGCCTTGGGGGAGGAGGGTCTGGCCCCTGGGCATGGCGACTGCTCCGGATCCGTGCACCCATGATGCCCGGATCCGGAGCGCTGTTCGCGACTGCGGGATGCGGGGACAACCAGCGTTGATCGAGCGGCGCCCGGTGCTTCAGCGAGATGGATCGTTGCCTGTGACGCTGCCTGCCTTCGGCGAGCCTCTCGCTCCTCCGGTACCGTAACGACTCCCATGAAAGTAATGTTTCGGCTTTCCGGGGCGGCACTATACTAGCCGCGGTTTTCCTGAGGAAGCACGCATGAAGACGGCTTACTGTGCGGTACTGCTGTTGTTCTGTTCCTGTCCTGCCCTGTACTCCCAGACAAAACACGCTTCGGTGAAGCTGATGTTCGAGTGCCAGTGCAAGGACGAGACCGGGTCGCGGTTTGGAGCGGCGTTTCAGGAACTGCTCGAGGCCAGTCCGCGGTATGCGGCGGCGGCGGAGGCGGTGGAAGAGCCGGCGGGGCAGAGTGTGGTGGTCTACAACTGGCACCTGAAGGTGATCTCGGTGGATGGGTCGTCCGGGGCGGGCGCGAATGCGGCGCTGTCGCTGGTTCTGCTGCGGGGCGAGGATATCTTCGTGTGGCAGTCGGTGCAGATGTGCGGGCGGCAGAGGGCCGATGCGTGTGCGCGGAGCGCGTTTGCGACCATGGATGACCGGATCGCGACGTGGGGGAATTGAGGATTACGGGCCAGGCGTTGCCCCGGCTTTGCCTATTCAAGCGACAAGAATTCGGATTTTTGGGCGGGAGCAACTGATTTCTGGACAAGCGCGACCGTTGAGCGGAGTGACCCGGGGTGAAATCCAGCGGATGGCGCGGTACCAGGACTAGCCGAACCGTTGCCCGACCCACTCTCCACCGTCATGATGCAGGCATCAGCTTATTCACGAGCACGCGCCCGGCCTCGGCTGGGGCTTTTTTGTTTTCCGGTGGCAGCATCCAAATGGTGAAGTGCGGTTAAATCGCCAACCCGAAGCACGCTCCACCCCAGCAATCGGCTGGGGTTTTCTTTTCGCGCTAACGACACCCCTGTCGATTCGTGCCATAATTCTGCTCGGGCAAGTCACAGCTGAAAGAAGGGACGATGCCTACGGAGTCGGGTTTTCGTCTTGAGCTGGTGCGGAGCGAAACAGTGACGAAGCTTCGTTCCCTATGCCTGAAGTGTGGCGAGGAGCGCATGGTCTCCGTGCTGGACGGTTCGCTTCAGGAATGGCATAAAACCCATCGCTGCGCATCAGCGCCAGCCGCTCCCCGCAAGGTGATTCCCCTCGGAAAAACCCAGCGAAGTGCGTAGCGAGACTCTCTGCTCCGAGCAGGTTACACGTCCTTCCCTAACAGCTCCCGAACGGCGGCCAGGAACGCTCGCGTGTCGCCGGGGTCCACCGAGCGAGCTGCCTCAGGCACGGCTTGTTCGTTCACGCGTGTGAGCGCCAGGACGGGGCAGCGACAGGTTTGATCGCAGTGTCTGATGATTTCGCGCTTGTCTTCGTGAGGGATCGAATGCCCCAGGATCATCAGATCAAAACCACGACCCTGGTTACAGAGTTTGAACGCTTGAGCGAATCCCTCTGCTGAAAGAACGCTGTGCCCCATTTGCTCCAGCAGCAACTCGCGGGTTCGTAAGAGCGTTGCGTCGTAAGAGATCGAGAATATACGTGCCAATCGACGCGCCTCCGTGGGGCACGGGGCCGGGCGGGGGCCAGCACCGTGGGCGTGTACCCCCGCTTACATCAGCCGCGAACCGTTCGATACGTCATGGACGCAAGCGAGACGCGGCATGTCTGCAGCGTAGCGAACACTGCCGCGAAATTTCTACAACAAGGCGCATGATGACGCCAGCCGCCGCGCCTCAGGATCCGTCGTCCCGCCTGCCCCAGAAGCTTTCGTGAAACGTTGACCAACTTTGCACGCCTGCAAGTACATCGGACCGTATGGGAGCCATTGTGTCCGGGACCGCAGGTCGCAAACAGGTGGTGCACATCCCTGCCCGTCTGCGCGGGATGGGTAGAGTCGCCGGGTGCATCCTGGAGGTATGGGACGAGCGGTCCTCGTCGGGGCGGATGTACACGCGCTGCCGGATCACAAATGATCCGCCCAACTTTCCAGACGGTCTGTACTACGTCGATTTCGCAGGGCACATGATCCTGACGAGAAGGTGGGGCGGCCTCTGGGACCTAACGTTCCTCCCGCCTGACCTCCAGTCGGATGACGCAGCGTAGGTTAACCGGTGTTCTAAAGCTGCTGGAGCAGAAGAAGAACGGGCCCGCGGAGAACTGAAAAAGTAACTGTCCCGGTTTGGCCTGGGCGATTACACTTCGAGGATGATGAATGATCCTCATCCCGGTCAAAGAGTCTGGGCGATTGGGCTAGAGGGAACGTTCGTCATCACGGCAGTACACAGGGGCCAACGCAGCGTGGACCTCGAGTCGATTCATACCCACAAGGCTGAGAAGAACGTGTCGTTCGATGTTATCAACCCTCTCGGTGGCGACATTAGCCAGGCGCGGTTCCGGTAGCCGCGGAGAAGTCGAACAGCTTCTCTATCTCTTCAGCACATGCTCGATGCCGGTCATGCTGACGCCGGGTTCCTTCGCAATCTGCCGCAGCATCTTCTGAAAAGCCTCGCCGATTTTCGGCGAGGCTTTGTAACGCCATATCAAATACCAACTGCAGCGGGAATTCGTGCCAACCTGGTTGCGGTGACGACGAGCCAGCCGTTTGGCTGGCTCGCGTCAGGACGCGAAGCTTACAAACTGTTGAGAAAGGTGACGAGGTCGCGCTTTTCCTGGTCGGTCAGGTCCATCTGGAATCGCTGATTGTAAAAGTCGACCAGCTGATCCAGCGTTGCGGCGGATCCGTTGTGAAAATAGGGCGCGCGGGCGGCGAGGCCTCGCAGGATGGGCCCTTTGCCTCGACCGACATCGGTGCACAGACCGGTGAGGGTCGCCTTGCCGGGATCCGACGTGTAAGTGATTTCTCCGGAGTCGGGGCCTTGGTTGCAAACGATCTCGAAGACGGGCAGATCGGGCATGGAAAGCCGGCTGAGAGCCGCCTGGATCTGAGGGTCCGCGTCCAGTTGCGCAGAGCGGCTGGTCCCGATTTCCAGAGGCAAGGGGAGCGAGTGATTGCCAACATTCGGCGCATCGTGGCAGGTCGTGCAGGTACCGTCAACGACCGGCTGGTTGAGCGCGTCATTCAGCCCGCGAACGTTGGCGATGTGGAGCGGATGCGTGTTGAATATCTCCTCGCCGCGAGCGATGGAGGCCCGGTGCGGATCGGGAGAGTTCTGCCAGTTGGCATAGACGGTAAATGCGTTCGGGCTAAAGGGTGCGCCGGATGGGTTCCCGCCCAGAGGGTCGTTGATGCCAGGAAAGAATTCCGTGCTGCCGAGGGAGTCCGGCCCGCCAGCGGCGCCTTCGCTGTTGAGCCTTCCGGCGTGGTCGTCCGCGGCCTGCGCGGAATTCGTCGCTCCTTCGAAGGCGACGATTTGCATCAGCTGGGCATCGGTCGGGGTGATGGAGGCCTCAGCGTGGCCGAGGGTCGCATCGAGAGCCTGATGCTTGAGGTCGGCGATGAGGTTGGCGACATGCGTCTGCGGGTCATTGAGGGGAGCGACGGTCTCGCGGCCATCAAACTGCACTGCGGTGAGAAACGCGAGATTGGTGGCGGGCAGCGGGCGGCGGTAGACGGAAATCGTCAGAGCGCCGCTGGCGGGATCCGGGACCAGCGCGCAGCCATACGGATCGTGCACCACGCTGATGGTGAATTGGGGATTGGGAGCCAGAGGCAGGGCGATGCGAAACAGGCCGTATTTCCGGAGCAGGTCGAAGTTCAAGGGATGGCCATCAGTTGCCGCAGGGCAGGCCGCACCATCGACCGGGACAAAGAGCGGATCGTGTCCCTGGGTGCGCTGATAGGTGCTCTCTGCCTGGGCCGCACTCAGGGCGAAAGCATCGGCCGGAACGTGGCAGGTGGCGCAGGAGCGCCCGTTGGTGCCGAGAGACTGGAAGAATGGCCCATTCTCGTCGTGCGGGCCGCTCCAGTGATTCGTTCCCAGGACGCCGCTCGGGTCACGGAATTGAAAGAGACTGGGCAGACTGGCCGCGCCGAGCGCCGTCAGCGTGGTACCTGCGGTCACCATCGCCCAGATGGCCCGCGACTTCCGCAATGAACTCACTAACCTCAAGGTTCCGGACATATGCGTCCTCCTCTGGCCTTCTCTGGAACAGCGATCGGCCATGCGAAGCCCGGAGGCACTTGCGTGCGCGGGCTTCGCAGACGATCTCCAGCCGAAAAAGATGTGGACTTCTAATCAGGTAATCGAAAACGGCGGGGAAAAGACGACATCGGCGTAACCTGCGAGGGAGCAGGGGCCGCCGTTCAGGGGCGCGCTTCGTACACGATGTTGAATGGCGTCTCCGTCGCGCGGCGGAAGCGGGTGAATCCGGCCGCGGTAATGACTTCGCGGATTCTCTTCTCTCCGGCCTGGGCACCGAGGCAGAGGCCGACTTCCTGCGAACGCGAGCACGGGGTGCAGAGCAGAGTGGAGAAGGAGTAATAGACCCGGCCAACGGGATTCAGGTTGTCCTTGAGGTCGTCGTTGGAGTAGGGCTCGACGATCATCCAGGTTCCATCCTTCGCGAGCGCTTTGCGGACGTGGGTCGCTGCGCCGACCGGATCGCCCATGTCGTGCAGGCAGTCGAAGACCGCGACGAAGTCGTAGTCGCTGCCGGGAAATTCTTTGGCTTTGGCGACGTCGAAGGTGATGCGGTCTGCGAGGCCCTGGCGGCGGGCGCTTTCGCGCGCGGCTTCAATCGACTTGTCGTGGTAATCGAAGCCGAAGAACTGCGATTTGGGGAAGGCCCTGGCCATCAGCAGGGTCGATGCGCCTTTGCCGCAGCCCACGTCCGCGACACGCGCTCCGCGCTGCAGCTTTTGCTGGACGCCTTCCAGCGCGGGTATCCACGAACTGACGAGGTTGGCCGCGTAGCCCGGGCGGAAGAATTTTTCGCAGCCGTGAAATACGCCGTCGTCGTGCTCATGCCAGCCCATCCCGGCTCCGTTGCGGAAGGACTCGGCGATGCGCGGCACCGCTGCCAGGGAGCCGAGCGCCAGTTCGAATGCTCCGGGCAGGTAGGCGGGGCTGTCTTCATTGGCGAGGGCAAACTCCTGCTCGGGAGTGAGGGAGAACTTTTTGGTGGCGGCATCGTAGGTGATGTAGCCACCGGCCGCCTGCGAGGCGAGCCATTCCCGCAGGTAGCGCTCATCGGTCCGGGTGCGGGCGGCTAACTCGGCGGACGTCACAGGACCGTCGGCCAATGCCTTGTACAAGGCAAGCTTCTCGCCAATCACCACCATTCCTGCATGCACCGCGGCACCCAGATCGCCGACAAACTGGCCGATGAATGCATTCAGCTTGTTCATATCCAGGGCAGGACTCGTCGTTGCGGACATGGTTCCTCCTCCGGCTCGTTCAGGAGCCGTAACGCCTGCGCAGATGTCTCGGCAGGGCAGTTCTGTCTATGGAATCGGAAAGGGCGGGCAAAAGACGACAGGTGCCGATTAGTTTGTTTTGAGCGGGGACTGCGGCGGGAACCGCTTCTGCGCCAGGGTTGTCAGTTCCCGGAAGCGAGGATCGTTGCGGAGCGAGGCAAACAGCGGATCGGTGGGCAGACCTTCTGCAATGCGAGGGGCGAGATCGCCGTTCAGAGCCTCGCGCAGGGATGCGAGCGCGCGATCCGTTTGGCCTTTGCGGAGGAAGACGGAGGCCAGATCGTATTTTGTCGCCGCCGTTTCCCCCTGGTCCGGCGCAAAAGCGCGTTTCTCGATGGCCAGCAGATTCTCCAGAGTCGCCTGGGCGTCGTCCTCGCGCCCGGCGTCTCGCTGAAACTCGCCGAGGTCGAGCATGGCATTCACGGTGCCGATGTTGTCGGGGCCGAAATGGCGGAGGTGCCGTTTCAGGGATTCCTGCTGCACGTCGATGGCTTCCTGCACCCGGCCGTCGCTCGCCAGCATGATGGCGAGGTTATTCATGGTGGCGAGGGTATAGAAGGCATCGGGTCCGAGGGTGCGTTCGTGCTGCTGCAGCACGTGGCGGGTCAGGTCGATTCCTTCCGCGCACTGTCCTTTGCCTTCGTTGCATACCGTGAAGGCAAGTTCTTCCATCGTTGCGAGGGTATCGCCATGCTCCGGACCGAGGACGCGGCGCTGCGTTTCGAGGAGCTTGCGCTCGACGCCTTCGGCCTCCGCAACGCGGCCCTCCTGCAGCAGAGCCCAGGCGAGGTCGTGGGTCATCCGCAGCGTATCCGTGCTGTTTTGCCCGCGGACCGACGCGCTGGCCTGGATGCCTTCTCTGAAAAGCGCTTCGGCGCGGGAGTACAGCCCGAGATTCAGGTACGCGCGCCCCATGACGTGGAGCATCCGCGCGCGCAGCTCAGGATCATTGTTGAGATTATTGCGAATGTCTTCGGCGGCTTTATCGAGGACTGCTCTTGCGGTGACGGCCTGGCCGGCATGCTCGTTCGGGTCGGAGATTTTGAAGATCCCGGTCATGAATTCTGCAATGCGGTCAGCCCGGTCGCGTTCGCGCGTGATGCGCCGCAGTTCAATGGCCTGGATCATGGAGAATGCTGCCAGGACGAGCACTAAACCTGCTGCTACGGCGACGCCCACCCGATGGCGACGAACGTATTTGCGCAGGCGATACGAAAGGGCATCAGGACGCGCGCTGATCGGCTGATGATCCAAATAGCGGCGCAGGTCTTCTTCGAAGGCCGATACGGAGGGGTAACGCTCGGCGGAATTTTTCCTGATGGCTTTGGCGACGATCAGGTCCAGATCGCCGCGCAAAGAGCGACGTAATTTTTCCGGCGACGTGCCGCGTTTGCTCGCCGCGTCTTCGTCTTTCTCGTCCACGGCGTCGGAGATGCGAGGCGGTTCAGTTTCGACGATGGCGCGTACCAGCTCCACCGTGGATTGCGTCACCGCGCCAGCCGGGTGGCGTCCGGTGAGCAATTGGTAGAGGAGGACGCCCAGCGCATAGACATCGGTCGCCGTGGTAATTTGGCCGCCGGTGAGCTGTTCCGGTGCGGCAAAGCGCGGGGTGAGCGCCGCTCCGGCTTCCAGTGTGACGACGGTCGCTTCGGCCGGGGTTTCCGTATCGGCGAGCAGCTTGGCGATGCCGAAGTCGAGAAGCTTCACATCTCCGCTGGCGGCGACGATCACATTCGAGGGCTTAAGGTCGCGGTGGACGATCAGGTTGGTGTGAGCGTGCGCGACCGCAGCGAGAATATCGAGGAAGAGACGGATACGCGCATGCACGTCGAGCGCCTGGTGGTCGCAGTACTCGTCGACGTGCTCCCCCTCGCAATATTCGAGAACGAGGTAGGGTTGTCCATCCGGGGTCACGCCGGCATCGATCATCTGCGCGATGTGCGGATGCGCCAGGCGGGCCAGGAAACTGCCTTCGCGGCGGAATCGTTCAGCACCCGCCCGTTCCATGGCAAAGTTGAGAAACTTGATGGCGACGCGGCGCTCGAAGCGGCCGTCACTACGTTCCGCCAGCCAGACCGTTCCCATTCCGCCCCTGCCGATGGGCGAAATGAGCGTGTAGGCGCCAACGGTACGGGCCGGCGGAGATAACTTTCCGTCCTGCACCAGAGGATGCTCAAGAAAGTGCTCGTCGGCAAGCGCAACCTGCTCGTCGAGCAATTCCTCGAGGAATGCTGCCGTTTCCGGTTTTTCAGCGCGAAGGGATTCGATCCAGGACTCGCGTTCCGGGGAGGAAAGGGTAAGCGCCTGATCCAGATAGGGGCTTATCTCGCGCCAGCGTTCCTGATTCAGGCTCGACATTGGTTCAGCTTTCCACGCCGGCTCGTATCGCGCGATGCAGATAAATCCGAGCCTTCTCCCATTGCCGCTGTGCGGTTCGCTCGGATACGCCTTTCATGGCTGCGATTTCGGCGAGGCTGAATCCGCAAAAGAAGCGGAGATCGACAATTTCGGCGAGCGCAGCATCGCTTTTGGCGAGGTCATCGAGTGCTTCGCTGATGCGCGTCAGCTCGCGGTCATCCGCGAGGCTCTCCATGTCGGAGACGAGAGACGTAATCTCGAACAACCCTCCCCGCTTCTGCGCATGCCGGCTGCGCGCGTGATCGATGATCACGCCGCGCATGACACGCGCGGCGTATCCCATGAATCTTGCTTCGTCCGGGAAGCTCACGCCCTCCCTTTCGGCCATTTCGATGTAGGCCTGGTGGACGAGGGTGGTTGCGCTGATGGTCACGGGCGCTCCAGCGCGAGCCAATTGACGGCGGGCCAGACGGTGCAGCTCAGAATAGAGCGCAGCAAACAGCGATTCGGAGGCTGACTTATTACCGCTTTCAGCCGCTGCGATCAGGGCAGCGATACTGGAATTCGTCCCCAAGGTGAACCTCTGCACAGGACGCGTGACGATCAGGGTATGAAGAGCCTGGCACGCATTTTAGCGCAGATGTTCGCCATTGTTGCCGTTCTCTTTGGAAGGTAAGAGCGGAGCTATTTCCAGGGCTTGAGCGTTGGCCAGAGGGACTGCAGGTTGGGGGTGAACCCCACGCAGTGATAGATGGGATGATTTTCGTCGGGGCGGACATAGGGATCGTTCGGTCTGGCGACGAGATGGAAGGATTGGCAGTGGTCGGCGTACTTCTCCGGTGAATCCTCGTCGATGAGAATGACGCTTTGGCCGGTGTAGTCGCGCGGGCCCCAGATCCAGTAATTGTTGGCGGTGCTGATGGCGCTGGGCAGGCCGTACTTCGGGCCGAAGAGATCGACCGCGCCGGCGTCGCCGTAGTTCGAGGCTCCGACGGCCGTGACTTTCTGCTCTTCGGGCGGCAGGGAGTGGAAGTAAGCGGCCACGATTTTCACGCGGTCTTCCCAGCCCATCATGTCGGCGTAGATTTGCGGCAGCTTGCTCTGGGGCTGGTTCTCGAATTTCTGCTGCTGCATGCGGAGTTTCTTCGTGTAGGCGATGTATCCGTCGACAGAAAGCAACGGGACCGCGGTCGGCGCAATGAGCGCTCCAATGATGAGCATCGCCAAGGCGTAGAGCAGCCGGACCGGCCTGAGCACGGGTCGGTGCGTCCACTGCTCAAAAAGGACGGCGCCCGGAGCGAATACGACAGGATAGATGGGCGCGACATAGTAGAACTTGCCCTTCAGCACGAGCATGCAGCCCAGCACGCTGAGGAATCCGGCGGCAAGAATTCCGTAGCGCCTGCCGCGAGGAGAAACAAGGAAGCACAAGGCGAGGATGACCAGAAGGGACGAGACAAATCCCAGCATTTGCGACTGCTGCGCGAGGAAGGGAAGCGGCGGCAGCATGACATCGCGGCCGGCTTCTCTTACGCTGCGCACCAATTGCACGAAGGGAAAATTCCAGTGCAGCTGCCACAGAAAATTCGGGAGAGGGATGAGCACGGCAAGGGCGGTGCCTGCCCAGAACCAGGGGCGAGCGAGGCTGGGCCGGAGGCGCGAAAAGACGATGCCGGCGAGGAGTCCAGCGATGAAGAACAGCACGCCGTATTTGTTCAGCAGCGTAACGCCGACCAGGGCTCCGATGATCAGCCAGTGGGTTTCGCGGCCGGTTTGAATCAGGTCGATCAGGAACCATGCAATCAGGATCCACAGCAGCGGATCGAAGGCGTTCATGGTGAACAAATGCGAGAAGGTGAGGTAGATGGGCGCGACGAGTACGGCGAGCGAAGCGAGGAACATCGCCCAGCGGCCGCCGCCCAGTTTGCGCGCCAGCAGGCCCGTCATCACGATGCAGCCCATATCGGCCAGCGCCGGCAGGAGGCGCAGCGCATAGAGCGACTCTCCGATGGTGTGCTGCAGGAGCCATGCGATCCAGGCGATCAGTGGCGGCTGATCCATGTATCCCCACGCCGGATGCCGGCCACAGGCGAGGTAATAGAGTTCGTCGCGGAAGTAGCCGTAGCGCGAGGCGGCGATGAGGTAGATGGCCAGGCGGATGAGCGCAAGGGAGCCGATGAGGGCGAGGCCGGGCAGAAGCGGGTCTGAGCGCGTGGGCGCGGCGTCGGCGGCGCCTTCGATGGGTATTGCTCGTGGTTCGGGGTGCTGCAGGGTTTTCTGTGCGGTCATCGTGGGTGGGACGCCTACGATCGTGTGTACGCAGTTGGGAGGAGCATAGTTCAGAGAGTCGCGCCAGGATCGCGGTACTCGTACGCATCGTGGCCTCTCTGCATTTCGTTTGACAGTCGGCGTTGCCGCGGCGCAGTATGATCCCTCTCCCCTCAACTAAGCCAACTCAGCCAAAACTGCTCCACGAGGCAAAAAAACGATGAAACGATATCCCACGTGCCTATGCGCACTCGCGTCCCTTGCAGCTCTCTCTGTTCCCTGTATCGCGCAGGAAAACCAATGGAACGGATCATGGAAGATCGATCGATCCAGCCTGAAATACGACGGTCCGACGGCTTCGATCGCGACGGATGCGGACGGTTACACCGTCACGCGCGGTGGCGAGGCCAGCCCCAAGGTGGTTTGCGACGGCAAGCCCAACGCGCCGGTTAACGGCACCGCCACCACGTGCACGAAGTCCGGCAACGCGTATGAGCTGGAGAACACGCGCGACGGTAAGCCGGTGAGCAAAGTAAAAGTCGAGGTGTCCGCCGATGGTAAGACGCTGACCCGCACCGTTGAGGTCACTCCGTCAGACGGCGGTAGCCCGTTCAGCATTACCTCTACATCCAGGCGAATTTCGGGCGGACCGGGCCTGTCCGGTACATGGAAGGAAACTGCGTTCACGGAGTCGGAGGACACCGGAGTGCTCAGCATCCAGATCCATGGCGACAGCGTCGAGTTCAAGGAGACGGACAACGACAAGCCGGTCACCTGCAAGCTGGATGGCACGCCGACGACGATCACGGGAACACGGACGATGTCGGTGAAGCAGGACGGACCTCGTGCCCTGAAGGTGACCTACAGCAACGACGGCAAAGTGGCGCGCGAAAACACCTTCGTGCTCAGCTCTGACGGCAAGACCGTGAATGAGACGGATATTACGCCGGCGCCCTCGCCCTCGAAGATGTCGGTGCGGTTTCACAAGTCATAACTGCGGCGAGATTCCTCGAAGTTTGAGGCGGATGTGCAGGAGTGCCCCCCGGGGTTCGCTCTGGGGCGAAAGAAAAAGCCCGGCTAGCGCCGGGCTTTTCGTTTGTGCTGCGATTGCGGTTATTCGGAGGCGGCCATTTCTTCGGCTTCGCCTTCCTGGCGCATCATTTCGAGCTCCGATGCGTCGGCGGTGCGTTTCCTACGGCGCAAAGAACTCGTCCATCCGAGGGGCTGCTGCGGCGGCTCCGGGCGGATTCGGCAGCCCGAGCAGCTGCATGATCTGCCGCAGCATGCTGGGATGCTGATAGATCGTCGTGGACGTCTGCCGGTATCCGGATTTCGCTTTGGGCCCCCAGAAGACAGCTGCCACATGGCCACCGCCGTACGCGGTATCGCTGTCGACGGCCTCATCGAAGCCCACCACGAGCACACCAGTTCCGCCCGGCTGGAATGCCACGTCGTTCGACAACGGATTGATCACCTGACGCAGCAGCCACGCATCGGCCTGCGACGGAGTGCCGTTGTGCGCATCGTCGTTCACGTCCGGCACGATCCAGGAGAACTCCGGCAGGTTCCCGCTCGCCAGATCCTGCGCAAACTGCGAAAAGGGGAAGATGTGCGCGTTCGCCGCCTGCGGATTGTCGGCCAGGTCCGACAGCAGCGCAAACGGGTTGTGCCGCACTACGTAGGGCCCGGTATTCCCGCCCACATACCCCTGCGTGATGCCCTCCGCATAAACCCGGAACGACACACCCGCCGCGAGCATCCGTCGCGCCAGATTGTCCACGTTCCATACCTGCGTCGAACTATCGTCGTTGGTCAGGATCTGTCCCGTCGACAGCATGAAATAGTTCCCAATCGACGGATGTGTGTTCGCATAGTAGTTGGTCGCCAGCGCACCGTTGCGGATCAGATCATTTAGCGCCGTCCAGTTCGCATTGCCCACCACCGTGGAATAGCTCTGATTCTCTTCCATCACCAGAACCACATGCGGACTCTGACTCTGTGTCTGCGTTATCTGCACCGTCACCGTGGTCTTCGCAGAGATCGCCGTGTCCTGCGCGCTCGTTGCCGCCACCGTGACGGTTCCGGTGGTTTTGGGCGCGGTCAGCATACCGCCTGCGGTTACGGTCCCTGCGCTCGCGGCCCAGGTCACCGCCGAGCTGTAGCTGCCCGTACCCTGCACATTCGCTTTGCACTGCGAGGTTCCGCCCGGAGCCACGGTTACCGGACTGCATGTCACAGCGATAGAAGTAACTGCCGACGCCGGCGGCTGTACGGTGGGGGGCTGTACGGTGATCGTAGCCGCACCGGTCTTGCTGCTGTCCTGCGCGCTTGCCGCCGTTACCTTCAGCGTGCCCGCCGACCCCGGAGCCGTTACGAGACCGCTTGCCGTTACCGCGCCTGCGCTGACGTTCCAGGTCACCGCCGAGCTGTAGCTGCCCGTACCCTGCACATTCGCTTTGCACTGCGAGGTCGCTCCCGCCGCGATCGCTGACGGAGTGCACGTTACGGATACG
>DATEPN010000206.1:0-15377 GCA_035273225.1 Acidobacteriaceae bacterium
CCGCGCATCCGCGTGCCCATCTCGCTCTTGCTCTCACGGTTCTCATCCTGTTCCACTCCATCTATTGCAGCGTGTACAGATAGGCAGCGATGTCCTGCGCCTGCTGATCGCTCAGTCCAAGGTTCGGCATAGCTGTACCCGGTTCGACCCCAGGCGGGTTGCGAAGCCAGCGCACGAGATTCTCAGGTGTATTCGGCAGCTCTCCCGCGACCATCGTCCGACGGCCAAAGAAATAGAGTGGCGGCCCCACCACTCCCCGCGCTGTATAGATCCCCGGTATCGTGTGGCATGATCCGCAGCCGTAATTCTCAATCAGTACTTTGCCGGCGTGCGGATCACCGCCCACGCCAAGCTGATACGGGCGCTTATACTGCCCCCCGGTGCATCCGGCCATGACTACGACGGCGCCCATGAAAAGCAACGCGGCCCCGGTGATCACTCTCATCGCACCCTCGCGCACAGCCGCAAAATGAAGAGAGGCAGGCTCATCCACACCATGCCAACTCCCAGGGTCAGACTGGCAATCACGCCGACAAGCGCCATAAATTCGCGCCTCCCTCGCCCCTCGGCTTCGAGGAACTTTGGCTGCGACGAAAGGCGACGCCAACTGATGTAGGAGAGATATCCAGCCGCAGCGACCACCCCGATCAGGAAGAACGTGACGACAAACGATGCGGCCGTTGCCGACGGATCAGAGAAGGCATTGCCCATTTGCTCGCGCCGCAGGCACGCGCGCCAGGTAATGAACATCTCCGCGATGCCCACCAGAAACCAGCAGAAGAATGCGGCGGAGAGCCCAAACCAGAGCCTCCGTGGCTGAACGGTTTCGGGATGACTCTCTTCGGGACGAATTGTGGGTTCAGAAGCCATAAACACGCACATTCGGCATTACGTACAGCAGACCGACAATGAAGATCCATACCGTATCGACGAAATGCCAATAGAGAGAAGCAACGTGATATGGCCGATACGGAGAACGCAGCGCAGGACTGTACCTCGGCATCACCAGCGTGTAGCTCAGAATGAGCAGCCCCACGATGACGTGCGCGGCGTGAAACGAAACAATGGTATAAAAAATCGACCCGTATGAGTCGCTGTATGGAGTTAGCTCCTTCCAGTGGTCCAAATATTCAGCGGCGGATACACCCAGGAACCCAAGCCCCATCAGGATCGTGACACCCAGTGCGAGGCGCGCCCGAAGATATCTCTCCAGCTTGAGTTGCTTCTCTCCCCAGTGCAATACAAAGCTGCTGGCAACCAGGATCGCCAGCATGATGAAAGCAAGGTGCATCTTCGGGGGCTCGTCGATATGCCAGCGGTCCTTGTTGTTCTCCAGAAAGAAGTAGCTCGAGAAAAGAAGGACAAACAGAGTTGCTTCCGTGGCGATCGTCAGCCACATCCCCCACGTGCCGCGATTGTCGTCCAGCGGATAGCCTGTTCCGGGCTGGCGAGGAAACCGGGGTTCGTGCGCCTGCGCAATCGAGGCCATCAGGCCACCTCCTCGCCTTCTGGCCGGGGCCAGAGCCAGTAATAGGAAAGCAAGAGGGCGCACACAAGCGACGCCAGGACGAGCCACATCTGCTGAAAGATCAGGGCGAGGAAAAATCCGAACAACGCCAGTGAAACGAGCAGGGGTGAAATCGTCTCCTCGGGCATTTTTGAGATGGCGTACGGCTCCGCGTCCAGCCAGGTGCTCACGAGTGTCAGCCTTCCGTGATCGAAAACGCGCTCATTGTCCGGATCGTAGCTTTCGTCGTGCTCATCCCATAGCGGGTGCCGTGACGCCACCGTGGGAATATGCACGACAGAATAGGGTTCCGGCGGAGAATCCGTATCCCACTCCAGCGTGTCGGCATTCCATGGGTTCTTGCCAGCAATCGCGCCGGTCCTCAAGCTTGTAAACCAGTTGACAATACTTACCAGGATGCCAATGCCCAGCACAAAGGCACCGATGGTCTCGATCATGTTGAGAGGCTGCAATCCAAGTCCCGCCGGGTACGTGTAAATGCGCCGCGGCATTCCCAGCAGGCCCACAATGTGCATCGGGAAGAAGCCGACGTTGAACCCAATGAACATCAGCCAGAAACTCCACTTACCTACCGTTTCGTTCGAAAGCCGTCCCGTCATCTTCGGCAGCCAGTAATAGAACGCCGCAAATACCGGGAACAAATTCGATCCGATCAGCACATAGTGAATATGAGCAACCACGAAGTAAGTATTGTGCGCCTGCCAGTCCACGGGAATAATCCCGGTAAAGCTACCGCTCAATCCGCCAATCACCAGGAGTGCGATCGACCCCACGGCATACAGCATGGACGTAGTCATCACCAAGCGGCCCTTCCACATCGTCGCCACCCAGGCAAAAACCTGAATCGTGGTGAAGATCGAGATCAGCATGCTGCCCGCGCTGAAAAAGCTCATGGCCATATCCGACATGCCGGTCGTGAACATGTGGTGGAGCCATACGCTGAACCCAACGGCGCCCGTCAGCATCGTTGCCGCCGCTACCCAGTGATAGCCAACAATTGGCCGCCGCGAGAACACCGGAATAATCATTGACAGCATGCCCGTAGCGGGCAGAAAGATGATGTAGACCCACGGGTGCCCGAAGAACCAGAACAACTGCTGCCAAAGCAGCGGATTGCCACCGTCGGCAATGCTGAAGAAGTGCGTTCCCCAGCGCCGATCCAATTCCATGAATACACAGGCCGCCGTCAGCGCCGGCATCGCGAAGATCGATACCCAGGAAATCGTGAACGTACTGTAGAGAAACAGCGGCATGCGGTTGATCGTTAATCCGGGGGCCCGCATCCGCATAATGGTCACAATGAAGTTAATAGCGCCGCCGGTCATCGAGATGGTGAACAGGATCAGCGACAGTGCGTAGAAATCCAGCCCATATTCCGGGGAGTATCTCGTTCCGGTGTAGGGCAGGTAAGAAAACCACCCGGCGTGAGGCGCCTGTCCCATACAGGGGGCTATATACAGAAGGATGCCGGAAAGGAGATAAACCCAATAAGTAAAGGCATTCAATCGCGGGAATGCCATATCCCGGGAACCAATCATCAGCGGGATAACATACACGGCAAATCCCGACAGGATCGGCTGGGCGTACCAGAAAATCATGGTAATGCCGTGCATACTGAACAGCTGGTCATACATTTCCGGAGAGACCACCGCCTGCTCCGGACGAAAGAGCTGCACGCGAAGGATCAAAGCTTCAATGCCACCGATAATCAGAAAGACCATCGCGGTGACGATGTAGCGAATCCCAATTTCCTTGTGATCGACGGTGGCCAGTTTGCCCCACAAGCTCCTGGGCGTTTCCCACTCAGACTTGAGCTTTTCTGCAATTGCCGTGCTGCTCATGTGCACTCCCGTGCGGGGTTAGAAGGGCTATACGGCCAGGAGCTTCGGCAAACCACGCCTGGGGATCACCCCAGGAGCCTCAACAGATGCCCAGGTAGATGTGCGAATAAGTCGTCCGGTTTGCTGTAGTTGCCTGATCAAAAACGTTGCTAGTGCAAGCTGCTCAACGCCACGCATCAGGCAGGGTGTTCGAACACAGCGGAGATATGGACGGGCCTTCATGCGACCGACTGCGGCCGGCAGTTGCGTGTGGGCGCGTACTCGGCCCGGATTGCCGCGGCGGTGAGGCGCGCGGCGTAGTCGTTGAGGATGCGCCAATCGCTCTCGCCCAGCTCTCGCCTGAGACGATCCTCAGCTCGTTCCCAGTACGGTCTCGCCGTCTCAAGGAGCTTCTGCCCACGTTCCGTGAGACAGTAAATGCGCCGGTGCCGTTCACCGAGCTTCATGCAGACCCAGCCCGCTTTTCGCGCCGAGGCTAAACGGCGCGAAAAAGTCTCCTCTGACGCAGCAAAGCGACGAGCCAGATCGCAATGGGCAATTTCACCGGCAGCCGCAATGGTTTCCAGGATGATGTATTGCGTCGCCTTGAGCCCCGCGGGAACCAGAACCAGGTCATAGAGGTGGCAAACGGCGCGATTTGCGCGACGCAAACTTGCACAGGCAGAAAGGTTCGAAGCAGCGAACATAGTCATTCCATGAGCCTTGATGCAAAAAGTGCCTGTTGCGTGCTGCGGGATCCGGTGGAGTTCCGGGTACCTCGATCGGGACGCTCAGCCGTGCGGGAAGGAGGAACCACTGAAAAATCAATCAGGTCCGCATCGGGGCGGATGCTTTGCAGAAACTTCCAGGCGTAAGTTGGCGTTGACGAAGGAAGGAAGATGGTGACCCCGGGAAGATTCGAACTTCCGACACGCAGTTTAGGAAACTGCTGCTCTATCCACCTGAGCTACGGGGCCACACTGGCTGTCACAGCGGTGCTGTGGTCAGCCCGCCGCAACCAGCCTACTTGCAAAATGCATGGCGGTGCAATGGGAGGAGTCGTGGAGCACATCTTGAGTCGAAGCTCGCATCTCGGCACCGCATCAGGCGGTCTCCACCGCGATTTTCTTTGCCTCGGCATCCAGTTCGACGATGCGGAAATTGCGCACCTGCCCAGAGCGCAGCGGCTCCGGTTTGGCCGGGGCGTCCGCCGCGCCTCTCCATCTCGCCTGCAGCAACGAAGTGAGCGCGGAGAGATCTACACCAGTTGAGCTGGCTGTCTCTCTGGAGTGCCCTTCCTTCCATCTGCACGGTGCGTGGATTCCTTCTCCCAACTCCACCGTTGCCGAACGGTCAGAGACATCGATCACCCGGCCCGACACCACGTCGCCGACCTTGTGCTCTTCCAGATACTCGTCCAGGCTCGTCGGCACCAGTTGCTTGATACTCAGCTTCGCCTGGCGCTTTTCCGGATCGATGGCCAACACCTGCGCACGCACGACCTCTCCCACCTTCAGCGCATCCTGCGGATGCGCCAGCCGCCGTTCCGCGGTGATCTCGCTGATGTGCACCAGGCCTTCTACGCCCTCCGTCATGCGCACAAACGCGCCGAACTTCTCCAGCCTGGTCACCGGCCCCTCCACAGCTGAGCCTGCAGGGAACTTCTTTGCCGCGTCGGCCCACGGGTCGCCCAGCGCGTGCTTCAGTCCCAGCGACATTCGCCGCTCCGGCGGATTGATGCTCAGGATCACCGCCTCCACCGTGTCCCCGGCCTTCAGAATGTCGCTGGGCCGCCGCACCTTCTTCACCCAGGACATCTCCGAGACATGGATCATGCCCTCGATCCCCGGCTCCAATTCCACGAATGCACCGAAGTCGGTGAGCCGCGTCACGCGCCCGGTCACGCGCGCGCCAGCCATGTACCTCTCCGTCGCCGTGTCCCACGGCTCGGGCTGCAGCTGCTTCAGGCCGAGCGAAATCCGCCGCGTCTCGCGGTCGATCTTCAGCACTTTCACTTCGACCGTTTGCCCCTGTTGCACCACATCTTCCGGATTCGCGACCCGGCTCCAGGCCATGTCGCTCACGTGGAGCAGACCGTCGACCCCGCCGAGGTCGACAAAGGCGCCGAACGTCGCGATGCGGGTCACCGTGCCGCGCATTACATCGCCCTCGCGCAGCGCCGCCAGTTGGCTCTGCCCGGCTGCCAGGGCTTCTTCTTCCAGCACGACGCGCCGGTCCACAATCACGTTCTCGTCCGCAACATCGAGCTGCGTGATACGGCACGTGATCTCCTGCCCGACCAGCTTCTCCATCTCCGCGGCATCTCGAGTGCCACTGCGCGATGCCGGCAGGAAAGCCCGGACGCCCACGTCCACAGTGAGGCCTCCCTTCACGACACCAGTAACGGTGCCGGGGATGGTCAGCTTCTGCGCAAATGCCTCCTCGAGTTGCGTCCAGTCGCGGGGCTGCGCCACACGCGCCAGTGACAGCACATAGTAGCGCTCTTCATTTCGCCCCTTTACGGAGACAAAAAACCGATCGCCCGTATTCACGCTGTCGGCGTTGTCCCGGAATGCAGTCCGCGGCAGCATGCCCTCCGTTTTGTAGCCGATGTCGAGATATACAGCATCTGGCCCAACGGAAACGACGGTCCCCTCGAGCTGCTTCGTTCCTGGCTCCGGACGATGGCTCCGCTCGAACTCCGAAAGCAGATCGCCAAAGGATTCCGTCGATTCGGCAGACGAGGAAGACTCGGACTGCGCGGATTCTGGTTCTTCCGCCGGCTGCGGTGCGGCGCTTGTCTCATCAGTCATAGGGATTCCCTATTCTTTCATGCGCACCTCGGCTCTGCACTCAACCACTCAGTAAAGCGGCAAGATGCCGGCCTGAGCAAAGTTGCAACCAGTCCAGTTTGTATTGAAGATGGGACGTGGTTCCCTGGGCTCATCTGCCCCCTGCAGGAGAGTTGTGTTCGTTCATCCATACCCGCGTCGCAGGTTCATGTCGCTCATGCTCGCAGCTCCCTTCTGGGGATCCGCGCTGGTGTCTGGCGCAGAGACGGACGCGCCGATCACTGACTTCGGCGCGGTAGCTGACGGCAACAGCGTAAACACAAAAGCCATTCAGGATGCGATTGACCATCTCGCCGCTCGAGGCGGAGGGACGGTCATCATCCCACGAGGCATCTTCGTGAGCGGGGCGCTCTTCTTCAAGCCAAAGGTGCACCTTCATCTGCTGGCAGGCGCGGTGCTGAGGTGCTCGACGGACATGGCCAATTTCCCCGCCCGCCGCACCAGGATCGAAGGACATTTCGAGGATAAATTTACTCCAGCTCTGATCAATGCGACGAATTGCGACGGCCTGCAGATCACTGGCGAGGGAACCCTCGACGGGGCCGGCCGGCCCATCTGGGACCTATTCTGGAAACTGCGCAACGCGGCACCCGACCCACGAAACTTCCCCAATATTGGGATTCCCCGCGCACGTCTGGCCCTTATCGAACATTCGCGGGGCGTAAGGATTGAGGGCATCACGTTCAGGGATTCGCAGTTCTGGAACCTGCATATCTACAACTGCGACGGTGTACTCGTGCGCCAAACGCGTTTCGAGGTACCGGACGACTACCGGCAGGCCCCCAGCACTGACGGAATCGACATCGACAGTTCCCGCAACGTCACCGTTGACGGCTGCTTCTTTTCCGTGACCGATGATTGCATCGCCTGCAAGGGCTCCAGGGGACCGCACGCGATGGAAGACAAGAATAGCCCGCCAGTAGAGCACATTCGCGTGCGCAACTGCGTTTACAAACGCGGCGGCGGCGTCCTGACACTTGGTAGCGAGGCGACAATCGTGCGCGACGTCATCGTGGAGGACTGCAGAATCATCGGCCACGTCAGGGTCGCCACGCTGAAGTTGCGGCCGGACACTCCCCAGCACTACGAAGATATAACGTTCCGCAACATCACATCAGAGGACACCGCCGGGGCTATCCTCTCCATACAGCCGTGGTCTCAGTACGCGAATCTCCAGGGCGCAGCGCCGCCTCAATCGGTGGTACGGAACGTAAAGCTCATCGGGATCAAAGGTCGGTTCGCATCGTTCGGCACCATCAGGCCCAATCCTGGTCAGACGGAAATCAGCAGCGTCCTGCTTAAGGACTTCGACGTGGTGCTACAGCAGGACAAGCTCGCCGCTTCCGGAGTCACTGGTCTCAAGTTCGAGGATGTGATTGTGAACGGCCGGCGGCAGTCGGCCTGACGCCGCAGGTCTATCTCGGGCTATGCGGAGCTATTAGTCAGGCGACTCTATCGCAAGCGTCTGAGCCGCAGTGAGCACGAGTGGCGAGTCGAACGTAATCCGCGTGGCAGTTCCGTCAGGAGCGGCCCGGAAGCCACGAGACTCGCTGCCAACACGAATCTTTGCCGGGGCGGCGGCGATCCGGAGAGCCCGCAAGTCGAGCCGTCCCGATTCACAACGGATCGAAAGGACGCGACCGGCACGGATGATGGTGCCGAACCCGGACGACATCACCCAGGGGGCGTGGAAGTCGCCGGGCGCGGCAGGGAGGAGCGTCAACGTGCCAGTGGAAAGATCGGGGATGAATCCGGTTGCCGCCAGCAGCGTCGCCCAGCTGCTCATGGCGCGGGAATAGTGGCCACCGCATTCGACATGGTTCCAGGGCTGACCGGCGCGAATGTAGCGGCGATGGATCGCGTCCACAACCTGGCGACCTTCGGCGTAATGGCTGCTGGCCATCAGAAAGGACGCGAAGGCAAATTCAATGCCTGACCAGAGGCCGCCAGCCTGCAGATTGCTCAGGGCGAGGAGTTCGGGGCCGCCCCTCGGTGCGGTGGCATTGTGCAGACCAAATTCATGATTGAAGTTGTTGCGGAAGATACTGTTCACGGCGCCGGCCAGATTCGCCTGCGAAATCGTCGAGGGCAGGCCAATCATCCGGGAGAACCACTCGCCGGATAGCTGATCCGTCATGCAGAGTTCGTTCCGGACAGAGCCGTCAACCCACAGGCTATAGTAGTCGCCATTGAAGAGCATGCGATCGAAGGTTGCCGAGGCCCGCTGCAGAGTGTTGGTCCAGCGCTGCGCGTCGCCGTGCATTTCGAGTTCGGTTGCGATGCGAATCGCAGCTTTGAGGGCGCCGATCCAGAGTGAGGCGATGTAAGAGGGTGTGCCTCGCATGCGCCACTGATCGTAGGTCTGGATTGCGGTCTGGCGGTCCGGGAGACCATCGCCGTTGGCGTCGAGCGACTCGGTAAAGTCCATAGCGCGGACCACGTGGGGCGCCAGCCTTTTTAGATACTGGCGATCGCCCGTCCAGAGGTAATCGCGGCAGACCATCATCACGAACTGAGGATTGAGATCGACGCGGGCGAAGCCATCGTCCACGCGGGAGACATCCCCGGGATAATTATGGGGAACCTGGCCGTGCTGGTTCTGATGGAGAATTGTCTGCTGCATCTGCGCGAGCTTCAGTTCCGGAAAGAGCGCGAGAACGGGAAAGCTGCCGTCGTAATCGACGTCGGTGGTGGAAAGTCCGCAGCAGCCCAGACCCTCCCAGATGGCATAGCTGCCGTCACGCGTCCACCAGGTGTTGCTGATCAGGCTCGACAATTGGCTGGACCACGCAAAAGCCAGAGGGTCGCCGAGGGAGGTGTCGGCGAGCGCACGAGCAAAGCTGAACGTCGCGGCACGATGGTTCGCGTAGTTCTGCGTCAGATAGCGATTCACGTCGAGCGCACTTGCAAACCATGCGCTGTACATGTGTCCCATGTCGCGCCCGCTCGCGGTAAGGTGATGCGGAAAGTACCAGCTCAGAACGAAGCGAATTTCGGCGCGCGCTCCAGGCGCGAGACGAACGGAAGACGCCAGTGCTCCCGTGCCCCACGTGAACCGCGGTTTGCCGTCGCTGTCGAGCAGATTGCGGCGGACTTCATGCAGAAGCTGCTTATCGCCTTCGGCGCTTTCCGGTTTCGCGAGGCGGGCATCTCTGAACACCCGCCGAAGAAGCGCATCGGCGCTGAAATCGTCCATCAGGCGACGGGCTGCTTCCGGCGAAAGAGCATCGATTGCTGAAGCTGCGGGAACATTTGCGCTGGGATCGTGACTGGCTACCGTGTTTGGGAGCGCACCAGTGGCAAAGTACTCCTGCAGCACGCTGAGGAGCATGTAATTGACGCGCTGCGTTTGCCAGCGGCAAGTGCGGGATGCGACGTACTCCTGAAACGTACCAGCGATGTATGAAGGCTGCCCACCTGAGACTGAGAAGCAGAGGTTGCCAATGCCGGAAGGAAAATCGGTCTGCGCCCCGGTATCGAGCAGGAGGCGCGTGCAGCCGGGATCGTTCACCAGCGTGTTGGCGAGACGGCGATCGGCGAGAGCGGAGGCAAGCGGATTATCGAGGAACCCAACGATCGAGGCATCCACCTCAGCCTGGCCGGTATTCTCGAGCGTGAAGACCACGTGGAATCCGGGCGTGGCGGAGTCGCGCGCTCGACCCGGGATAAAGGGCGAGAAGATTTCAGCAGAAGCGCGGACGGGCAGGGACGAATCGTGGTATTCGAGGCCGGTCATAGGATACCCGGCGAGATAGTCGATCGACTCGACATCCTGCGCAAAAGGCAGCGTGTAAAGGTTGTTCTCGTCCGAGCGCAGATAGAGGCGGCGCAGTTGCGGCGTTCCGCCGGAGCCTCCGTCGACGCGCAGCATGAACTGGAGGAGTTGCGGGCCGGAGCCGAGCGGAGCCGTAGTGGAGCGCACCTCCTGTGCCCACGGACCAGCATTGAAGATCTGCCACTCGTGGAAACAGCCGTCTGGGCGGATTTCCACAAACCCGGTGCCGATGCCGCCAAGCGCCGCTCCAGAACCCATCGGCATCGTGGATGGGATCACGATCCGACTCGGTTCCTGATCAGAGACGGATGCTCGCGCGGCTGTGTCACGACAGACGGAGATGCGCAATGCAGGCGCAAACGCACGCCCGCCTGCGATGGCCGCGCTGCCGGCGAGAAATTCGCGACGGTTGATAGTCACAGGCAAACTTTTACGCTCGCAAGCAGCAACTCACCCGGTCACGAGGGCCACGAGCTGGCCAAGGTCCAGAGGTGAATCGGATTCCGTCCCACGCGGAATGGTGGGGCCGATGGCGACGGCCTGGTCGTGATTCTCAAACCACGCAATGAACGCGGATTGCTGATATCCGGGGAGGCGCTGCTGGTTCACCCAGTGATACCAGGCTGCCATGTCCGCATCGACGAGCGAACCAGCGGGATCGAGCTCGGGAGCGGTGCTGGTCACATCGGACAGCAGTTCGTTCATCGGCCGCTGCCGCTGTCGCGGAGCATAGCGCGCCAGCACTGTCAGCGCTTGTGCACGACGCAGGACTTCGCGGGTAGCCCACTGCGCGAAGGTGGTGCTGAATATCTGAGTACCTGAGCCTTCCGTGAAAAGACTGACCTGAAACCGGGCGAGAACCGGATCTGCGGGGCCGTCGATGCCGAGTTCCGCGGGCGTAAGTTGCGCCAGCCACGTGTTGAGCTGTTCGGGGCCCATCCCCGGACGCTCAATCTGTTTCTGCATTCTCCTCAGCAGGCCAGTGCGAAGCGGCTCAAGGGCACTCCAGGAGACCGTGGTAACTGCGGCATCGTAGTCGGCGGCGGCTCCGCCATCGATGTACCAGTGCGCGTAAGGGGCACTATGCTCACGCGCGCGCTGCGCGGTCGCATCCAGAAGAAGCCGGAGTCCGTTGTCAGATTTTATCCGATTGAACCAGGTGCCCTGGCGCCTCAGATTGCCGAAGAGTGGCTCGTTCCACGAGGACACGCCCTGGCCGACGACAGCAATCCCGAGCCGCCGAACCGCGGGCGCTTCAACGCGCATGACGGCTTCGAGATGAGAGCTGTATTCGTTCGCTGCCGCGCGAAAAGTATCGAGCTGGTGGGTGGACCAAAGCCAGGCGGATTGCCGCTCAAGAAATTGCGCGGGGTGATTGATCCAGTCGAAATCCTCAAGTTCCCGCGAGAGGGAAATCTGTGCAAAGCCGTGTACGCAGTCGGAGAGCTGCCGCTGATCCATCGCCGCAAGGGCGGACACCTGCTTATCGATGGTGGAGCGTTCGGCAGGAAACAGGACATCGTACAGGATCACTTCGCGCAGGACGCTGGGCAGCAGAGCGAGCGGAAGCTGCCGCAGGGTATCCATGTGAGCGACGGCAAACGAACGCGCCTGCGGCGGGTACGCACCGAATCGCTCAGCGTTGAGGTCGCGAGGCTGCATCTCAGACGAGCTCCCGGATCGGCTTGCCCTGGCTTTGCGCAGGTGAGAATCCCAGGATGGCGCCGAGGCTGGGGACCAGATCAATCGACTGCATCGGGTCGTCATAGATAACGCCAGGGCGTACCCCCGCGCCGAGCGCCATCATCCAGGTGGTGCGGCTGGCCGCGTCTCCCGTACGGTGGTGCTGAAACCCATTCCCGCCGGCATCGTAATCGGCGTCGCGCCCGAAATCGGGCAAGATGAACATGGTCGTAGTGCCGGCGTATTCCGGATTGTCCTGCACCGCACGCCACATCTGCGCACATAACCGATCGGTACGGCGGATTCCATCGATATAGAGCGAATATGCGCCGGAGTGTGCGACGTCAATGTCGTGCATGGTGATCCAGAGCAGGCTCGGCGCCTCCTGCTGCATCAGCCGGATCGCGATGTAAACAGATAATTCGTCCGGGCTGGAGAGAGTGCGCGCGTGTGCGATGAAGTCCTCGACAGAGAGGCTCAGGATTCTGTCGAGTTGCTGCAGTTCGAATTCCCCACCCCGGAGGTGGGGCGTGAAGAGGGGATTCTCGTAGTTATCCCGCAGGAGATGGTCGAGCTTCATACCGCCGGGCTGCGCCGCCGCAAGTAAGTGCTTAGGCAGGATGACTGCAGCGCCGGCACCATAGGAGCGGCACTCGCTCTCCCCGATACGGTTGAAGCCGTTGCTGGGCGCAACGACCCAGACATCCCTCGCGGGACGATTCAAATCGCGGCGGAAGTACTCAAAAACGGTGGGATGTTGCGGCGGAACCGCAGCGAAGTTGTTCAGGGTTTCATAAACACCCGTGGCGAGGCTCGCGGTAGCAACATAATGTCCCAGAATGCCCCGGTTCGTCACGTGCGAGAAGAAGCTGGACTGCGGGATCAGTTCGTGCAGGAGATGCGGGATGTTCTGCTGACCTTCGGGGGCGAAGGTTTCCTGGTCGCGCGCGCCACCTCCAAAGGTGATCACGATGACCTTGCGCTTTTTTCGGACCGCTTCACCGCGGAGCAAGGGGCTGGACGCCATCATCGCCGATCCGAGGACGAGACCGGCGGCATCGCGGAGAAATTCTCTGCGGCTGTGACTGAGGCTGAGCGGAGTACCCAGGGATTGGATCAGGCGGTTCATGCTTAATCAGGGAGCCGATGAAGCTGGCGGTTTGGCCGAGTAAACGAACTGGCGAACCTCGGCGCGCTCCTTGTCGATTTGCGTCAGGTGCTCGGCGCGTAACTTCTGGTATACAGCAAGTTCCTTCTGCGCCAGATCTTTCTTACCCGCGTGCACGTAATCAATGCCTAGCCGATAATGCGCATCGGAAAGCCCGGGATCGAGTGCCAGTGCGCGTTCATACTGCGGAATGGACGCCTCATACTGATGCTGGTCGTCGTAGAGGCTGCCGAGCTGAACGTGCGCCTCGGCCAGCGAGTCATCGAGCGCGACCGATTTCTTCAGCAGCGACTCAACCACGCCCAGATCGATGCCGGAACCTCCGGTCCGCTTCGCCTTCCAAAGGCTGATCGCGTAGTAATACTGGGCACGCGCGTTGTTCGGCTGCTCCTCGGCGTAGCGGCGGAAGCGCTCGGTAACGGCATCCGCCTGACCGGGAGAATTGTCGTATGCCTTCGAAAGGAACAGATAGCAACGCGGATCGGACGGGTCGAGGTCGGCGGCACGGAGAAGCGCGTTCACCGCATCGTCGTAGCGGCCGCGGGAATAGAGCGCGAGACCCAGTCCGACGAAAAGGCGTGGTGAGCTGGGGTAGCGCCGCGTCGCCTCCTGAAAGATCGCGATGGCAGGCTCATAGGTGCGATGCAGCAGCATTTCGCTGCCCCAATCGAAGAGGTTGTCCTCCGTCGGGTCCAGATGTGCGGCCGTTTCGTATTCGTTCGCCGCATCGATAAATTTTCCTTCCTTCTCGTCGATATGTGCGAGCAGATTGTGCAGTTCCCCGGTGTCTTTCTCTTTTGCAAGCTTGCTGACAACCTGCCCAGCCTCATCCAGGTGTCCGAGCAGAAAGTCGGCCATCGCCAGATCGTAGCCGTTGTCGTACACATCGGGTTTAATTCGGTAAGCCCTCGCAAGCAGAGGCTGCGCCTTCGCCACCTGGCCTGATTTCACGTAGAGCTCGCCCAGGTTATGGTTGGCGTCGTAGTTTGCAGGCTCCAGTTGCAGCGCCTTTCGAAACTGCTCAGTCGCAAGGTCTGCTCTGCCGGAATACAGCAGAATAGTGCCCAGATTGGTTCGCGCAGCGGCCGAGTCGGGCTTCAATTGGACAGCGATCTGGAGCTGGTTCAGGGCTTTTCCATTTTCAGACATCGAAGCATAGACAAGCCCAAGTAGCTCATGCACCTCAAAATTCCTGTTTGCCTGGGGAAGAACGGTTTGCAGCTGGTGAGCCGCCTCGGCATAGCGACCGGCGCCGTAATCAGTCACAGCGGCCTTATAGACTCGGTCAAGCTCTCGATTAGGATTGCCCTGAGCACGGAGAAGCGGAGCGCAGCCGGTTAGGGCAAGCACCACGAGGCACCTGAGCCGAGGTTTACTGCTCACACGCTCTCTCCCAGTTCTCCGCCTGAGCAGGCGTATTCAAGAAGAACACCCCGGCAGGGCACCCGTGAAGCGTGCCATGCCGGGGCGTTGACCATCTTAATCCATCCTCTGTGAACCAGTCCCTGCTTTCGCAAGGCTCGCCCACAGGTGCTAGTAGTAGAACTTCATCGCAAACTGGATCTGCCGCGGAGGAGTGCGCGTGGATCCGATTGCTCCGAAGTGCGGGTCTGTGTAATCGCCCGAACCGCCGATGGCTACTACGCCGTTACCGCCAAAATTCGGCTGATTGAAGTTCGGGTGGTTGAGGATGTTGAAGAACTCCGAGCGGAATTCCACGTAGTACCTCTCAGTAAACGGGAACGTCTTGTGCAGCGCGAAGTCGAGGTTGTGGATTCCTGGACCTGAGATCTGGTCGCGTTTGTCGCCCAGCGCGGCGGCGCCGGTCAATGGAATGCAGTTCGGTGCTGAACCTGGAATCGGGGCCAGCGAGTTGTCCAACAGACACGCCTGGGTAAAGGCCGCGGGGTTTCCGATCCAGAAAGGCCCATGATAGCCGCCGGAGGTCTTTACGTGTATGCCCGTTTGGGGGCTCGTGCCGCGCACGACGATGTCGTTGCAGCCCAGACCCGACGCTGTGCCGCTGTGGCAACCAAAGCCGAGCGGCTGCCCGCCCTGCAACGTTACGATCCAGTCGGTGGACCAGCCTCCAAGGACCTGATTGGCAATTCCCCCGTGATTCATAAATTGCCGACCCTTCCCGAACGGCAACTCGTACATGCCGCTGAAGTGAACCACGTGGCGAATATCAAAGTTCGCCAAAGAGTAGTCGAACATTGGACCCAGACCCGGAACAGCATAGGCGCGCAGCGTGTCGGCACTGGTACCGTTCAGGAGGTCGCCGGCATCGCTCAGGGTTTTCGACCATGTATAGGTGAGCAGGAACATCAGCCCATGCGAGACTTGCTGCTGTAACTTCGTTTGCAAGCCGTGATAGGAGCTAACACCGTCCGTCGCCTGGTAACTGCCGCCGCCAAAATCCGGGAACGGCACACAGCTCAGCTTTCCTGGAGTGGTACCCACGGCAAAGTTTCCGAACGGGCATCCAGAACCGGTGTTGATGCCGGCAGGAAGTATCTGGTGCACGTTCTTGTATCCCACGCCATGCTGC
>DATEPN010000207.1:0-4426 GCA_035273225.1 Acidobacteriaceae bacterium
GGCTAAGGCGGCCTTCAGCGCCGGGATGGCCAGGCGGCGGAAGACGTCGTTCATTTCGTCAGCGGAAATCCTCATTCTGCCATTGAGCCACCAGACGAGCAGTCCAAACAGGCCGCTGGACAGGAATTCCACGGTTGCTTCGGCGGGCACGGAGGCCGATCTGTCTTCGGCTAACATGGCGCGGACTTCTTCGCGCATGAGATCGTTGAGCAGTTTGCGGAGGACGTGCTGGATGGCGGCGCCGCCCGGCTTGCCGACCATGGCCGGGATCACTTGATGGTGCTTGTGCGCGTGTTCGAGAAGGTAGTGGCTGAAGGCAAAGAGGCGCTCGTCAAAAGCGCCGCCGCGTAGCCGCACGGCTTTCTGCTGCTCGCGCAGTTGCACCTTCAGGCCGGCGAATCCGCTGCCCAGCAGGTCCTCCTTGTTGTCGTAATGGAGATAGAAAGTCGCTCTGCCGACGTTAGCGCGGTCAACGATGTCCTGAACGGAGATGGAGTGAAAGGGCTTCTCCTTGATTAAGGAGAGCAGCGCCTGTTCGAGCACGTCGCGGGTGCGCGCGGTGCGCCGGTCGGAGTGCGCCTTTTCTGGACGATTCAGCTTCGTTTGTCCATTTCGAGACATGTGGATGGGGTTTGTACGGATCTTTCGTGCACGGCAACGATCTTATGAAGCGAATAGACAGTTGTCCAGAAAAAGACGAGCTGTACAGAGAAGGAGGCGTGATCGTGGGTCATCGGGTGACAGTGGGAAGCACGATCCGGCAACTGCGGCTCACGTCCATTCGTTCGAAGGAGGTTTCGATTCCTGATCCGGCTGGGCTTGTGCATTTGCAATTCAGGCGTTTTGCCGGCTGCCCGATTTGCGATTTGCATCTGCAGTCGATCGTGGGGAGGCACGGCGACCTTGCGGAAGCCGCGATTCGGGAGGTGGTCGTATTTCATTCGACGGTGGAGGAACTGCTGCCGTATTGCGGAGTCCTGCCGTTCGAGACGGTTGCTGATCCGGAGAAGCGGCTGTACCGGGAATTCGGAGCCGAGGCGGGGCTGCGCGCGCTGGCTGATCCTCGGGTGTGGATGGCCATCGTTCATGGAGTGCTGCGAAGTTCAAAGCAGACGTTGCTCGGGAGGACGCCGTTGCCGACGTTGCATCCGCGTGGCGGGCGGCTCGGCCTGCCGGCGGACTTCCTGATCGCACCGAGCGGGAGGGTGGCGGCATGCAAATACGGCGTGCATGCTTACGATCAGTGGACGGTGGATGAGATTGTGGCGCTGGCGCGCAGGGCTCATGCGGACGCCGCAGGCGCGGCAGTGCCTGTGCGGGGCTGATCCGGCGGATGGCCGGCGGGCATCAACTTACATGAGGGGTTGGACACGATGAACAGCAGTCTTCAGAAGCCATATCTGCCCGCTGCGGGGCGCGACTGGGCATTGCCTCTCTATGATCCGCTCACGTCGTTGCTCGGGATCAACCGCGTGCGGAGATCGCTGCTCGAGAGCGCGAATCTTAAGGACGCATCGCGAGTGCTGGATATCGGGTGTGGGACCGGGACGCTGGCGCTGGCGATCAAGCAAGAGTATCCGCATCTCGAGGTGGCTGGACTGGATCCCGATCCGAAAGCCCTGGAGCGAGCTGCGCGCAAGAGGAAGCGCGCAGGAGAGGCCGTTACGTTCACGCGCGGCTACTCAGAAGAGCTGCCATACGCGGACAGTTCATTCGACCGCGTTCTTTCGTCTTTCATGTTTCACCATGTTCCGAGCGATGCGCAGCCGCAGATGCTGCGGGAAGTATTCAGGGTTCTTCGACCGGGAGGTTCGTTTCACCTGCTGGATCTGTCACGGATCAACGATGAAGGGCGGAATGGGGCAAAGAAGCGTCACGGAATGAGCCGGCACATGGGGCAAAACTCAGATCCACATATCGTGGACCTTCTTCAACGGGCAGGGTTCTCTGATGCGAGAGTGATGCAATCGGGAGCGATCCTTTTCGGGGCGGTGCGGGTAGCGTGTTTTCGCGGCTTTCGCGGGAGGCTCGGCTAGCACTCTTCGACGCAGGGCGGACGAGGGCAGGCGCTGCACTGTGGAGCGCAAAATACGTCATTTACCCGATTGGAGGGGCGATGGCGGGTTTCTATAGTTCTGGTCAGCGGCGCGAGGCGACCGCTGGAAGCAAAAGGAACCATAGAGGGAGATATTCGTCATGATGGCCATCACCCATCCTGAGACAGCGAACGGCGCGGGAGCCGTTGTGGTGCGATCCGGCGAGGGACAAACGCTCCGCTGGGGACCGCAGGGCAAGATCCGCATCGTGGCGGGCGCCAGTTCGACGGAGCGCTCGTTCAGCATTGTGGAGGCAACGGAGCCGCCGGGGAGCGGCGCGCCATTGCATGTGCATCACGGCGAGGCGGAAGGGTTCTACATTCTTGAGGGGATGCTTGAGCTGACGTGCGGCGCGCAGACGGTCAGGGCCGGCGCCGGCGACTTCGTCTACACGCCCAAGGACGTGCCGCACAAATACGTGGTGCAGGGGGAGAAGCCGGCGCGACTGCTGTTGCTGTTTTCGCGGCCGGGGTTCGAGATGTTCTTCGCCGAGGGCGGGTCGCCGATGGATCGGCCACCGGCTGGGCCGCCGAATCCGGAGGCGTTTCGGCAGCTGGTGGAAAAATACGACATGGAGCTGCTGGAGATGCCGGCGCACTGAGTTTGCGCGTGCAGGAAATGGGCGGCGCTAGCGCGATGCGGCGGTGCTCTTTCGCGACTTCGGGCTGTTCGTGTAGACGAATGGCCCGAACTCCGGCTGCGCATCATCGCCGCGCAGGGCTGCTTCGATGATGCGATCGGTCGCACGGACCAGTGCGGCCAACTCGGCGCGGGAGTGGACGTTCAGCTTGTCATAGATGTTGACGAGGTGCGTGGAGACGGTTCGGTCGCTGATGCAGAGGCGGTCGGCGATCTCGCGGTTGGGGAAGCCGTGAACGACGTAGCTGACAATTTCGCGCTCGCGATCGCAGAGCTTCTCATCGAGGATGGTTTTTACCTGCCCCTCCGGGATGAGGTGGGCGATGCGCGCCCAGTAGGACTCGTTCTCGCGGCGCAGGAGCGCGCGGAGGCCGTCGGCCCCGTGCTGCTCGAGCAGGTCGAGGTCGTGGAACTTTCGCGCATGCTCGACAGCCATGCCCATGAGCGTTTCTTCGTTGTCGGCGGTGAAGACTTCTCCGCAGGGCGGGCAGGTGAGTCTTAGTCTGGTGGTCGGATCGGTTTCGGGCATCAGCAACTCCCATCGTCGTTCCCGTTGTTCGCGAGGCGGCTCAGGCTTGAGGCGAATGAGCCGACAGGGACGAGGGGTATTGTAATCGGGGGCGCCGGTCCTCTGTCGAATCGAGCCTGCGACGACGATGGGAGCACGGAGGCGTGGTTCATCTCTATTCAGCGCGCAGGGCTTCTACGGGGTTTACCCTGGCGGCGCGGCGGGCAGGGAGAAAGCTTGCCAGCAGCGCGGAAAGGCCGAGCAGCGCGGCGACAGCGGCCAGCGTCGGCAGATCCCAGGCCGCCACTCCGAAGAGCAGGCCCTTCATCAGCGCCGCTGCGGCGACTGCGGCGCCGAGCCCGGCGGCGATGCCCAGGACGGTGAGCCAGCCTGCTTCGCGGAGGATGAGGCGATGCACGGCGGCGCGCTGGGCGCCGAGCGCCATACGGATGCCGATCTCGCGCGTGCGCTGGCTGACGGAATAGGCGACGACGCCGTAGAGGCCGACGACGCACAGCACGAGCGCCATAGCAGCAAAGCTGCCGACGAGCCACGTCGAGAAACGGTGGAGCATGGCGGTGGGCGATGCGCTGGCCTGCTCCTGCATGGTGATGGGGCCGTAGACTCCGAGCGTCGGGCTGATGGCGCGCAGGGTTGCGACCATGTCGGGCAGGAGCGCTCCGGCATCGCCGCGGGTGCGCGCAACGACGGCGATGTTGGCGTCGGGGGAGCGGTAGATGGGGAAGTACTCTGCCGGCCACGGCTCATCATCGAGGGCGCCTTCGCGAAAGTCAGCAATGACGCCGACGATCTGGCGCATGGACTGGGGAGAGAGCTTGATGTCGCCGATCATCCTGCCGATGGGATCTTCGCCGGGGAAATATTTCTTTGCCAGGGTCTCGTTGATGATGGTGACGGGTGGGTGCTGCGCGTCGTCCTGATCGGTGAACATGCGACCGGCCAGCAGGTGCACACCAAGCAGGCTGAGATACGCGGGGCTTGAATCGCGCTCGAGCACATCGTTGTGTTCGCCGTGGTAGGGCTTGCCGGGAATGCGGATCCAGTCGGTATTGCAGTTGCACTGGATCGGCAGATCGCTGGTGAGGCCGACCGCGGTGACTCCGGGCAGCGCGCCGACCTGCTGCTCGATCCGGCGATAGGTGGCGAGCAGCGGCTCCTTCTT
>DATEPN010000208.1:0-6709 GCA_035273225.1 Acidobacteriaceae bacterium
TCGCACTCGCTCGAGAGCCTCATCGACGCCGACTGGGTGGTGCGCTCGCTCGAAGACGTGCAGGTGCGCATCGACGGCGACCGCCTCGACGTGCGCTTCACGCCGGTCTCCCGCGAAGCCATGGCCGCCAACATATAATCGTCCCGATCCAATGGCCCTGCGAGTCGAATACGCGCACCAGCGCAGAATGCGCACCCGCAACACGCGTCGCTATCGCGCGGCGCACTGGCCCATCTGGATATGGGTCTTCTTCCTCGCCCCCGGCCCGCTCACCTTCGATCTCTTCGCGCGCGGCGGCAGCATCAGCAATCTGCTCTGGCTCGCCGCGGTGCTCATCGGCACCGGCATGGCCGCGCTCTTCGGCAAACTACCCGGCGCAGAACCGGCGCCCTACATCCTCCACTTCACCGAGGACCGCCCCAACCCGCTCTACCGCCGCGTCTGCTACACCTTTGCCTGGAATGCGTTGCTGAACTTCGCGCTGCTCAACCTTGCAGGACTCGCCTGGGCCGTCTTCGCCCGCGCGTGGCGTCTGAAGCAGATCTACGACCGTGGCTACTTCGCCCTGCTTGTCGCGATTCTTGCCCTCGGCATTCTTGGCATGCTGCCGCGCGTGCGCCGCTCCACCCAAGGCGAAGGCTGGGAGCGCCGCTACTTCTACGGAACCGTCTGGTCCGTGACCGCCGCGCAAACGGTGCTGCTGATCCTCTGGAAAGCCCTGCCCAAAACGCACGCAACAGACATCGCCAAGCTCGTCATCTATTGCGCGGTTCTCGCCGCGATGGGCACCCTCGCCGCCTTCGGCATCCTCCCGCGCACGCGCCCCATCCTCCCCGGCGAACTGATGGTGGCGGACTAAACGCACCGGGTGCCCCACCCCGTCTCGTATTCAGCGGACGTCGGCTTCGCTACCGGCTACCGGCTACAGGCTACCGGCTTCGTTACAGGTTTCCCCGCAGCGCCTGCTCCCGCTCAATGGCCTCAAACAGCGCCTTGAAGTTCCCCTTCCCAAAGCTCCGGCTGCCCTTTCTCTGAATAATCTCGAAGAAGAGTGTCGGCCGATCCTCCACCGGCTTGGTGAAGATCTGCAGCATGTAGCCCTCATCATCGCGATCCACCAGGATGCCCAGCTTCTCCAGTTCCCCAATCGGCTCATCGATCTTCCCCACGCGCCCTTCGAGTTCCGTGTAGTACGTGTGCGGCACCTTCAGAAACGGCACGCCCTGCGCCTGCAACCGCGCCACCGTGTGCAGAATGTTGTTCGTTGCCAGCGCGATGTGCTGCACGCCAGGCCCGTGGTAGAACTCCAGATATTCCTCGATCTGCGACTTCCGCCGACCCTCCGCCGGCTCGTTGATGGGAAACTTCACCCGCCCGTTGCCGTTCGCCATCACCTTCGACATCAGCGCCGAGTACTCCGTCGAGATGTCCTTGTCATCGAAGTGCTGGTACAACGAGAAGCCCATGATGTTCGCGTAGTAGTCCACCCAGCGATTCATCTCGTTCCAGCCCACATTGCCCACCATATGGTCGACGTACAACAGCCCCGTGGGCCGCGCCAGCGTATCTTCCGGCTCCGCGCGATATCCGGGCAGGAACGGACCGCTGTATCCGGTGCGCTCCACAAACGAATGAATCGTGTCCCCATACGCCGCAATCGAAGCGATCCGCACCAGGCCGTTCGCATCCTTCATCTCGAACGGCTCGCGCACACTCCGCGCCCCGCGCTTCGTCGTCTCCTTCCACGCCTGGCGCGCATCGTCCACCCACAGCGCCACATCGCGCACGCCGTCGCCGTGCACGCGCACATGCTCGGCAATCTCACCGTCAGGACGCAGCGGCGTCGTCAGCACAAACCGCACCTTGCCCTGCTCCAGCACATACGAAGTGCGGTCGCGCACTCCGGTTTCGGGTCCGGCATACGCCACCAGCTTCATGCCGAAGGCCAGCCGGTAAAAGTAGGAGGCCTGGCGGGCATTGCCCACATAAAATTCAACGTGATCCGTTCCGTTCAGGGGGAGGAAGTCCTTCTGCGTAGCGACTTCAGGATGCGCGAGCGTAGACATAGGGGAACAGCTCCTTGGCGCCGTGGTTTGCCTTCGCTCCCGGTAAAAATCCGTGACTCGCGATCACGCCGGAAAGCGCTCCGGGCACACAGCGACTGACTACAGTAAACCCGCGCCGCCACGATGGTCCAGCGCGGCTTGCGCTATCGAGTTCGACGAAAGTTGTATTCCCCACGTTTCCCTATGCCCTCGTGAAATCAGCAGCTTTTGCGGTATCTTTCTGGCAGCCTCGCCTTCCCCGGGCGCCTCCAATTGTGGTGATGCCAAAACGTGCCGCCCCATCCCGCACGCCGCGCAAGTCCCCGCCCAAACCACGCCGGACGCAGCCCAAACCCCCGGCTTCCCCCTCCGACGAGGTCGACCGCCAGCTTGCCCGCTATCGCGACATGCGCGACTTTGCCATGACCGCCGAGCCTCGCGGCTCCACCACGAAATCCAAATCCGAAGAGGGCCTCCCCTTCGTCATCCAGAAGCACGCCGCCACTCGCCTCCACTACGACTTCCGTCTCGGCTGGCGCGGCGTCCTCAAAAGCTGGGCCGTCACCAAGGGCCCCAGCTACGTCCCCGCCGACAAGCGCCTCGCCGTCGAAGTGGAAGACCACCCCATCGAGTACGGAGGCTTCGAGGGCACCATCCCCAAAGGCCAGTACGGCGGCGGCACCGTCATGATCTGGGACCAGGGCACCTGGGAACCGGTCGAGGACATCGACGAAGGCTTCCGTAAAGGCAGCCTCAAATTCCTCATGCACGGCACCAAGATGCACGGCCAGTGGGCGCTCATCCGCATGAAGGGCGACCGCTACGGCCGCAGCGACGGCAAGCCCAACTGGTTGCTTATCAAGGATCGCGACGACTACTCCCGCGGACCCGACGACCCCTGCATTACCGACGAAGCCCCGAACAGCGCCGTCACCGGCCGCAGTATCGAGGAAATCGCCGCCGACGAAGACCACGTCTGGAACTCCAACCGCCCCGAGAAACCAAAATCGCCGCCGAACCGCTCCCGCCTGACCGCCCTGAAAGAGCGACTGGCTGGACGGCAAACCGCATCGCCCAAACGCCAGGCCGAGCCTCCCGATCGCGAATCCGTCCTGCACGATGCCCCGCGCGAGAAGATGCCCGGCTTCATCGCTCCCGAGCTTGCCGTCTCCGTCGATCAGCCTCCCGACGGCGATGACTGGCTTCACGAGCTAAAGCTCGACGGCTATCGCATTCAGATCCACATCGACGGGCAGGGTTCAAAACGCCGCGTCCGCCTCTTCACGCGCAAAGGCCTCGACTGGACGCATCGCATGCGCGCCGTCGCCGAAGCCGCCGCGCAACTGCCTGTGCAGGCGGCCATCCTCGACGGCGAAGTCGTCGTCCTCACCCCCGAAGGCAACACCAGCTTTGCCCTGCTCCAGGCGGCCTTCGACGAAGGCGCTCCTCACCCGCTCACCTACTACACCTTCGACCTGCTCCACCTCGATGGACACAACCTGCGCGGCCTCTCGCTCGATCGCCGCAAAACCATTCTCGAAGGCCTGTTGCAGGAACTCGGCGACGATACCCTCCGCTACAGCAGCCACATCCGCTCGCACGGAGCGAAGATGTTCCGCCAGGCCTGCTCGCACGGCGCCGAGGGCATCATCTCGAAACTCGCCAGCTCCCGCTACGACTCAAAGCGCAGCCGCTGCTGGCTGAAATCCAAATGCGTGCTCCAGCAGGAATTCGTCGTTGGCGGATTTTCAGAACTCTCCAACGGCAGCTACGGCGTCGGATCGCTGCTCCTCGGCTACTACCAGGACGACGACTTACTCTACGCCGGCCGCACCGGCACCGGCTTCAATCAGAAAACGCACAAACTGCTTCGCGACCGCCTCGAAAAACTCCGCCAGCCGAAAACTTCCTTTCATCAGCCGCCCGCTGAGGCAAAGAAGGACGCCCTCTGGGTCAAGCCAGAGATGGTCGTTGAAGTCCGCTTCGCCACCTGGACGGCCGACAACCTTGTCCGCCAGGCAGCCTTCCTCGGCCTCCGCGAAGACAAGAAGCCGCAGGAAGTCGTGCGCGAGCAGGCCACGCACGTGCCCAAATCCGCGCGCCGCCCTGGGGGCGAAGAAGAGCCGGAACCTGCCCCCGCGAAGCACCGCACCGCCCACTCCGCGAAGCACACGGCCGCGAACGCCTCTGCCGCAAAAACGAGCGCTGCGCCGTCTGCTTCCGCCGAGAAGAAGTCAGCGCCTCCAGCGAAGAAAGGCCCCGTCGAAGTCGCCGGCGTCCGCCTCTCCAATCCGGACAAGATTCTCGACGAGCAGACGCACCTCACGAAACGACAACTCGCCGAATACTACGAAGCCGTCGCCGACCACATCCTGCCGCACATCGAGCACCGGCCGCTCAGCATCGTGCGCTGCCCCGCAGGCAGCGGCAAACCCTGCTTCTTCCAGAAGCACATCGGCATGGGCATGCCCCCCGGCGTCGACAGCGTCCCCGTCGCGCAGAAGAAAGGCGGCCCGCCCGAAGAGTACGTCACCGTCTCAAAAATCCAGGGCCTTGTCGGCCTGGGCCAGATGGGCGTCCTCGAAGTGCACCCCTGGGGCTCGCGCAATGAGACCCTCGAAACCCCCGACCGCCTCATCATCGACCTCGACCCCGATCCCGCCATCCCCTGGGATCGCCTCGTCGAAAGCGCGATCGAAGTGCGCGATCTGATGAAGAACCTCGGCCTCGAAACATTCGTGAAGTCCACCGGCGGCAAAGGCATCCACGTCGTCGCGCCGATCAAACCCGAGCACGAATGGCCGGCCGTCAAGGAGTTCACGCACAACTTTGTCCTGATGATGGAGCGCGCCAACCCGAAGCTCTATCTGACGAAGATGACAAAGTCCGCCCGCACCAACCGCATCTACCTCGACTACCTCCGCAACGAACGCGGAGCTACGGCCGTTGCGCCATACTCACCGCGCGCCCGCGCCGGAGTCCGCGTCGCCGTGCCCCTCACCTGGTCCGAACTGAAGCGCACGGACCCAAAGCAATTCAGCGTCGCCAATTTCGAAGAATGGAAGTCCCGCCTCAAGCGCGACCCCTGGCAGGAAATGAATCAGCTCAAGCAACGCCTCAGCGATCGCGCCATCGCCGCAGTCGAAGAAATGGCCTCCGCACGTTCCGCCGGATAGTTGCTGGCTGCTAGTTGCTGGTTTCCGGTGACAGGCTGTTACCAGCAACTAACAACTAAGAACTAACAACTGAGAACTAGATACGTCGCAGCGCCATCCGCGCTGCATGATACCCGCACATCCCATGCACGCCCCCGCCCGGTGGTGTTGACGCCGAGCACAGATACAGGCCCTTCGTCCCGGTATAGTAATTCCCCAGCGCCGGACGAAAGACGAACTGCCGCAGCGACAGTTCGCCGCCGTTGATGTCCCCCCCGATGATATTCGCGTCCATCCTCTCCAGCGTCGCCGGCGTCGACACGTGCCGCGCCATCACGCAGTCCCGGAAACCCGGCGCGAACCGCTCCATCTGCGCCTCCATGCGCGCCGTCATGTCCACCGTCGACCCGTTCGGCACATGACAGTACACCCAGGCGATGTGCTTGCCCTCCGGCGCGCGCGTGTCATCAAACAACGTCGGCTGCGACACCAGCAGGAAAGGCCGGTCGGCAATCTGATCGTGTGTCACCGCGTATTCCGAGCGCGCCACGTCCTCAAACGCGCCGCCCACGTGCACCGTGATCGAGCGCAGGCATTCGCGCGCCTTCCACGGAATCGGCTCCGACAGCGCATAGTCAATCTTGAATACGCCCGGCCCATACCGAAACTCGCCCAGCGCCTTGCGATACGTCTTCTGCAGCCGCTCGCCGGCAATGCTCAGCAGCTGTCGCGGGGTCACGTCGCACAAAATCGCCGCACACCGTCCCTCCGTCTCCAGCTCATCGAGCGAATCGATACGCCGGCCGGTGTGCACCTCGCCTCCAAGCTGCCGCAGGTACTCGATCAGCGCATCCGTAATCGCCTGCGATCCCCCGCGAGGCACGGGCCAGCCCACCACATGCGCCGCCGCGGCCAGAATCAATCCGATCGCCGGGCTCAGCGCCTCGTCCAGACTCAGGAACGAATGCGCCGCCAGTCCGGCGAACAGCGCTTTCGTCCGCTCCGTCTTGAAGTGGCGATTCACCAGCGTCTGCGCCGACTGCATCGCATAGCGGCCGAAGTTCGCCATCAGAAACGGCCGCCGCGGAATCTTCGTCACCGGCCCCAGTGCATCGGCTGCGAAATCCGTCCAGCGCTCCGCCAGCGGCTCCATCATCTCCCGCCAGGCAGTCCCATCTTCGCCCAGTACCAGTTCCTGATCCTTCAGACTGTGCTCCAGCGTCACCGCCGTGCCGTCATCCAGCGGATGCGCCAGCGGCGCGACCCCATGCACCCACTGCAGTCCGTAATCGCCCAGCGGCAGTGTCGAGAAGAACGGCGAGCCCGCCGCCATCGGATGGACCGCAGAGCCAAAATCATGCCGAACGCCAGGCAGCGTCAGTTCCAGCGTGCGTGCTCCGCCGCCTGCCGTCTCCTGCGCTTCATAGACGTGCACCTCGAAGTCCGCGCGCGCCAGCACAATGGCCGCAGAGAGTCCGTTCGGACCCGAACCGATCACGCACGCTCGTC
>DATEPN010000209.1:0-5116 GCA_035273225.1 Acidobacteriaceae bacterium
CAACAACGTTCTTTCCACGCCGCTGGCTCAGCAGGTGATGAAGGATCACCATTTCGATCCGGTGAAGGTACGCACCGCGATCCCGACCCTCTCCGATGCGGAACTGGCGAATTTGGCGCAGCGCGCCAACGATGGTCAGCAGAAGTTCTCCGCCGGACTACTCGGGCTGGGCATTTGGATCATCCTGCTAATTGCGATTATCGTCATCATTGTCGTCGTCGCCCATTAACGGATGCTTGCAAGACTTTCTCCATGGCTGCTGGCGCTGTCTCTGTCTGCGCAGACAGCGTCAGCCGTCTGGATCGACGTACCCTTTGTGCGCCAGCCGCGTGAAGGCTGCGGAGCCGCGTCGCTCTCGATGGTGATGCAGTATTGGGCTGCGCAGCAGCACACGCAGGCCTCCCGGGCGAGCGACGTGGCGGCAATTCAGCAACAGCTGTATGTGCCGAAGGAGCACGGCATTCCGGCCGCGTCGATGCAGACCTATCTGCGGCAGAATGGATTTGCGGCTTTCGCCGTCAGCGGCACGTGGCAGGACCTCGAGCAGAATGTGCGCAAGGGGCGGCCGCTGATTGTCGCGCTGCGCCCGCGCGGGCAGACGGCGCTGCATTACGTGGTCATCGACGGGATCGACTCGGCGCGCGGGCTGGTGATGATGAATGATCCCGCCGAGCGCAAGCTGCTGACAGAGGAGCGTGCAGGATTCGAGCAGGACTGGAGCGCCACGCACAACTGGATGCTTCTGGCGGTGCCGGAAGCCGCGCAGCACTGAGCCCGAACATCATGGGTGCCGTTCCGGCATGATCGCGCCGTCCATGCGATGCGCGAAAACCGCTCTGCGCGCCTTGGGAGCCGCGGCTGCGTTGCTCTCCAGCGTCGGCTGGGCGCAATGCGGTGGTGGGCCGGGTGCGACGGACGTCCATCACGCGTACGAGCAGAAGAACTGGGATGAAGTCGTGCGCCTCGGCGCGGCGCATCAGACGCGCTCGGCGGATGAAAATTTCGATTACGGCATGGCGCTCGCGCATCTGCAGCGCTGGAAGGACGCGCACGCCGCGCTGCTCGCCGGCGAGCGCCAGTGCCAGACGGAGAAGCGCTTCCCCATTGAGTTGGGCGGCGTCGCGTTTGAGCAGAAGCGCTATCCGGAGGCAGCGTCCTGGCTGCGCCGCGGACTGAAACTCGATCCGAAGGATGAATACGCCAACAACTTTGCCGGGACGGTCTACTACCTGATGGGCAATTTGCCGGCCGCGCTTGAGTTTTGGAACCGGGTCGGCAAGCCGTATATTGCTTCGCTGAACTTCGATCCGCAGTTGCGCGTCAGGCGTTTGCTGCTGGACCGCGCCGTCGCGTTTTCCCCGGCCGCCGTGCTCGAGCAGCCGCAGCTTGGGACGACCGACGTGCGCGTGCGCGGCCTGGACATCTTCTCCACGTACAACATCGTGCTGCGGGCGCGGCAGGACGGGCATTTCGACGCGGAGTTCCATGCGCTGGAGCGCGACGGATTCGGCTCCCCGCTGGCGGCGCTGGTCTCGACCTTCAGCGGATTGCCGTACGAGACGATTTATCCGAGCTATTACGACATTGGCCGCTCCGCGATGAACGTGCGTTCTCTGCTGCGTTGGGATAAGGAGAAGCGGCGTGCCTGGGTCGCTTTCGAATCGCCGTTGCGCGACCTGCCGCAGCATCGGTGGGGCATGAGCTTCGACGCGCGCGATGAGAACTGGGCCGTGCGGCGTTCGTTCACCGGCAATGCGCCGGTGCTGGGCGCGTTGAATCTCGAGAAGCAGGTGCTGGGTGCATCGTTCGACTCGTTCACCACCGGTCGCTTTCAATGGTCGCTGGGCGCGCAGTTCAGCCATCGCCACTACCGCAGCGTGGATCTGGGATCGGCACTGACGCCGTCGCTGCTGATTCCCGGCTCGGGGCTGGCGTTTCTCGCGTCCGTGCAGGGCAAGCCGCTGAATATTCCGGTGCATCGCTTCACGCTGACCACGACTGCCGCATCGGACACGACGCGCCTGTGGGCGAGCCCCGGGCATCTCTTCGAAAAACTGCAGGGCTCGGCACTGGCGCACTGGTTTCCGCAAGCGCAGGCCGACAACTGGGAAGTGCAACAGCAGGTGCGTGCGGGCGGCGTGCTGGGGACGGCGCCCTTCGATGAGCTGTTCATGCTGGGCGTCGAGCGCGACAACGGCCTGTGGCTGCGCGGGCATCTCGGTACGTGCGGAGGCAGGAAGGGCAGTGCGCCGCTCGGCGATCGCTACCTGCTGTCGAACAGCGATTTGTATCGGCGGATCTACTCGAACGGGCTCATCGCGATTGAGGCGGGGCCGCTCTTCGACATCGGGCGCATGGGTGCCCCCACGAGCGGCCTCTCGACCAACCAGTGGCTCTTCGACACGGGTGTTCAGGCGAAGCTCACCGTGCTGGGCACCAACGTCATCTTCACGTGGGGGCACGATCTGCGCACCGGCAACAATGCCTTCTTCGGAACCGCGCAATAGCGCAGGTTGTTGCGGCTGCGCGCGCCCGCATACCATTGAAGCTTGACCTCTGCTATGGCTCCGAAGACTCGCGTTCGCTTTGCGCCCTCGCCTACGGGATTTCTGCACGTGGGCAATGCTCGCACCGCTCTGTACAACTGGCTGTTCGCGCGGCACACCGGCGGCGCGTTTCTGCTGCGCATCGAAGACACCGACCTCGACCGCAGCGAGGTGCGGCATGAAGCGCAGCTGATGGACGACCTGCAGTGGCTCGGGCTGGACTGGGACGAGGGCCCCGGCGTCGAGGGTCCGCATGCGCCCTACCGGCAGTCGGAGCGGCTCGGGCTTTACCGCGAGCATACGGAGCGGCTGCTGCGGGAAGGCAAGGCGTACCGCTGCTTCTGCACCGCGGAGCAACTGGAAGAGGAGCGGAAGCAGGCCGCGGCCGCGCATCAGCCGCAGGTGTATTCCGGCCGCTGCCGCGCGCTGAGCGATGCGGAGTCATCGCGGCGTGCCAGCGCCGGCGAGCCGTTTGCGGTCCGGCTGAAGATTCCCGATCATCCGCTGCGTTTTCACGATCTGGTGCGCGGCGCGGTGGAGTTTCCGAATGAGACGGTCAGCGATCCCATCCTCGTCCGCTCGTCGGGCATGCCGGTGTACAACTACGTCGTCACCGTCGATGACGCGCTGATGGAGATCACGCATGTGATTCGCGGCGACGATCACATCTCGAACACGCCGAAGCAGGTGGCCATTTATGAGGCGTTTGGATGGAAAACGCCGGAGTTCGCGCACCTGTCGACGATTCTGGGCAGCGATCGCGAGCGGCTCTCGAAGCGGCACGGCGCAACGTCAGTAGCGAGCTTTCGCGAGATGGGGATTCTGCCCGAGGCGCTCGTCAATTATCTGGCGCTGCTCGGGTGGGGCGCCGAGGGTGGCACGCGCGAGATCTTCTCGCTCGACGAACTGACCAGGGAGTTTCGCCTGGAGCGCGTGACGGCCTCGCCTGCAATCTTCGACTGGGAGAAGCTGCACTGGCTGAATCGGCATTATTTGAAGGAAGTGGACCCGGAGCGCGTGCAGGAACTCGCCTGGCCGCACTTCGCCGCGCTGCTGCCGCCGCGCGATACGGCATCGCCGGAGGTGAAGGCCTGGTTCGGAAAACTGCTGGCTCTGTTTTTGCCTGCGGTGAGCCAACTGGATGAGCTTCCGGCACAAACGGCGTTTGTGTTTCGATTCGATCCGACGGAGGCGCGGGCGAACGCGGAGAACGCGGCGATCCTTGACACCGAAAGCGCGCGCAGGGTGCTGCAGGCCTTCGCCGCTCTCGTCGCCGCGCATACCGGGGCGGTCACGCCGGAGCAGTTCAAGATGTGGATGGACGTGGTGAAGACGCAGACCGGCGCGAAGGGCAAGGATCTCTTCCATCCCGTGCGCATTGCGCTGACCGGCGCGCACTCGGGGCGGGAGTTCGACAAGGTCATCCCGATCCTCGAGGAAGGCAGCCAGATCGCCCTGCCGCAGCATGTGCTGAGCGTGCGCGAGCGGATCGATGCGTTTCTGAGCGCGAGCGCATGAGCTTTCCCCATGCCTGGCAGGCCGAGATTCTGCCCCAGCGTCCCGCCATCCTGCCGCAGCGGCACTTCACCTATCCGCGCGAAGCAGAAGAGGTGGAGCGCGGCGCGCTGGAGGTGATGGTTCGTCCCTCGGCGGGCGCGCCGTTTCTGGCGACATTTGCATTGGGGTTTGCCGATCGCACCGCGCCGAGCGGGCTGTGGAGTTGTCCCGATCCGAATGCGCTCTGCGCTCTCGCCGGCGGGTATGCGTATTTCGTGGATACGCGCGACCCGGAGCGGTTCACATTTCTGAAGTTTCGTCCGGTGCTCGATGTGCGGCCCGCACCGGAGCAGAACCTGCTGCTCTTTTGCGGCAGCTATGCAATTGTTGCCTGGGGCGCGCAGGGTCTGGCGTGGACAACGGGGCGGCTTTCGTGGGAGGGGCTGCGAATCACGGAGATTTGCGACGGGGAACTGCGGGGATTTGGATGGGATCTGATGACGGACCAGGAAATTCCCTTTGCGGTGAATCTTGCGACAGGGCAGCTGCTGCGGGGCGGAATCGAACCCTGAAAGCTCCCCTCACGGGCGGAAGCCCTGGCCTTCAGCGAATGCTTATTCGGATACTTAGGATTGGAACATCACCTGATTACGTCGTCACCGCGTAGAAGCTGAGCGCGGCGTCTCCCTGTTTCAGCACGCGAATGCGATCGAGGACCCCGTAATGCTCGTCGAGTTCGCGGCGCTTCTCGTGTTCGGCGATGACGACCGCGCTGGGCGCGAGCACGCCATGACATTCGCCGCCAAGCAAACCCAGCGCGAGGGCGTACTCCTCGTCCTGCGAATACGGCGGATCGAGAAAAACGATGTCCGCAATCCGGCCCTGTTCGGCGAGCCGATGCAGCGCGATGGAAACGCTGCGCTGCTCGAGCGCGTATCCTCCGCGAATGCCGAGTGCTGCCAGGTTGCTGCGGATCGCCTTCATCGGTGCGTCCGCCTGCTCGACAAAGACGGCTTCCTGCGCGCCGCGGCTCAGGGCCTCAATGCCGACCGCGCCCGAACCCGCGTACAAGT
>DATEPN010000210.1:0-2033 GCA_035273225.1 Acidobacteriaceae bacterium
CCGCGATAACGAACGCCGAGGTCGACGATCTCCGCGCGGCGCGCTTCGCTGAGCGCGCCAACTTGCTGCCGAATCTGCCGGTAGGGATAATGACAGGCGCCGTACAGCAGCGTGCTGGCAATCTCCACCTCGACTGATTCGACATCGTCCACAAGATCCACCAGCGGTGCCGCATCCATCGGCGTACTGCCAAAGAGCTCCGCAGCCGCCTGGCGCAGTTCCTGGCGCGTACGCATCTGATAATCGTTCGCCGCTGCATACTTCACCAGCGTCGGCGCCGTCTTCACTTCGCGCATGAGCAGAGCCGCTGCGCGCTCGCCGAGCGCCGGGTCGAGCGCCGCAATCTCGCGTTGCAGTGCTGCCAGATCGGAGCCGTACACATTCCACGCCGCTCCCGCAGCGGCAGCCTGGAGTTTTTCGCCGAGCTGGCGGATCTCACCTACCGGGCTCGTCAACAGGCGCGAAACCTGCGTCTCCAGCGTGCGCGCGTTGACGATCTGCCCCAGCGAGGTGTTCGTCGCCAGCGGCAGCAGGTAGCGCGCGACGTCGAAAGCCCGCGCCTTCAGCGTTCGCTCATACGCGTCCTGCTTCATCTCCTCGGGCTTGCGCACCTGCTCCTTCAGCGACCCAAACACCGCTTCAAAAACGGTGTGGTATTCGGCGAAGAGCTTCTCAATGGCCTCTACGTACAAGCTGGCCGAAGCCTGATCCGCGCCAAACTCCGGCATGTACCAGCCGCTCTTGCGGAAGTTCTGGTACCGCGTCGACCGCTCCTGCCCATCCCAGCGCTGCTCGTCCACCAGGGTGATAGCCGCCAGCAGCGACAGCCGCTCAATCGCAAACGCGATATGCGCCAGATCGGCGATCGACCGGTGACCGTACTGGAAGTAAAAGGTGTTCAGAAACTGCTCGGCCCGCTGGCTGCTGATCTCGCGCAGCGACTCCTTCATCGACAGCGCCGAGCGCGAATACTTCGCCATGGCATAGGCCAGAACCTCGGGGTCAGCCCCATGAACGGCAAAGACTTCAGTCTGGTTATTCGGGGTTTCCGGCACATCCTGGTGCCGGCTGGGCGTCGCTGTGGCGGAGGGCATGCAGGAATGCTAACCCGAAAGCCGCGGGAAATCTCCAACCATATAGCAGGAGGCTGAACGGCCGTGCTCTTCGTCAGAAAACCAGGAACGAGTACCATAAGAAGTGCTTTATTCCCCACATTTTCAGACGGGAGTCTGGCCTCGGGCAGATGAATAGGATCCTTGCGACCACCGAACATCGTCCCTGGGCCATGCCAAAGTCGCCGTGGGTCATGACCCAGCGCTGGAACGACCTGCTGTTCGCGCACTGGCCCATTCCGGCCATGGATCTGACGCATCTCCTGCCGGAAGGCCTGATGGTCGACACCTTCGACGGCTCCGCCTGGATCGGCGTCGTTCCCTTCTGGATGGACCAGATCCGCATGCGGACCCTCCCGCAGATTCCCGGCGCGAGGAAGTTCGCCGAGCTCAACCTGCGCACCTACGTCCGCGACCGGCATACGAACCAGCCCGGTGTGTACTTCTTTTCGCTGGATGCCGCAAACCCCTTCGCCGTCTCCGCCGCGCGCATTTTCTTCGACCTGCCTTACTACTGGGCGCACATGAAGGTGGACCATAGCCACGAGCGCGACGTCCGGTATTCCAGCGAGCGTCTGTTCGCACGGCGTCCGGCCAGCTTCAAGGCACGCTACCGCAGCCTGGGCAAGCCCTGCACCAAAGGCGGACTCGAAACGTTCCTGACCGAGCGGTACGCACTGTTCACACGCGGCAGACACACCATCGAGCGCGTGAACATCCATCACATGCCCTGGCCGCTGGAATTAGCCGAAGCCGAATTCGAAATGAACACGCTACCCGAAGCGCACGGCATCCGCCTGCCGGATACCAAGCCGCTGCTCCAGTACAGCCGCGAGCAGGTCGTCTACATCTGGGGACTCGAAAAGCTGCCGCACCTTGCTGCCCGGCATGCAACCGCTCCGGTGCCCGCGCCGGGCGCGT
>DATEPN010000211.1:0-2090 GCA_035273225.1 Acidobacteriaceae bacterium
GTCTGGTAATTCCGTGACCCAGGCTTCGACTGCCCCGGATACTGCGCATTCACCCGCATCTCCACGATGTTCCCCTGCATTTCAGGCGTGGCGCTCACGATGTCCGTGTCCGTGCGAATGATCGTCAGGAACGGGCTGTTCTGCGACGCCACGTACACCTTCCCGATCGGATAGTTGTAGACCGACGCGATCGCGTGCGGATTTGATGTGAGCGCAATCGTCTTCTGCACCGAGTAGTTCGTCAGATTGACGATCGAGACGCTGCCCGGGACCCCGCCCGCAATGTCGCCCTGATTGGCCACGTACACCCGGCTTCCATCCTGCAGGACAGAGACCTCCACCGGATGCAGTCCCACCGGCACTGTCGCCAGCACCTTGCCAAAGGTGGAGCTGTCGTTCCCAAACGCGTCCAGGCTCACGTCGATGATGCTGATCGAGTTCGAATCGTAGTTCGCGGTCACCAGCAACTGCCCGGTCAGGTAGTAGTCGGCATGCACCGGACCGGCGCCCACAGTAATCGTTGGGTGGGCCGCGTCGATCGCATTCAGCTCCGAATTGATCACCGTCACCGTGCCGCTGCCGCGGTTCATGACGAACGCGCGCCGCTCATCCAGCGTCTGGAATCCGAATACCGGACATACCCCCAGCGGCAGCCGAGCCGAGACCGTATTCGTCGTCGTCTCGATGGCATCCGCCTCGCCGTTCACCGCTACGGTCGACGGATTCGCGCAGTCTCCCCACGCCAGATTCCCGCCATTCGAATTGCCCTGGCTGATCGCGTACAGCCGCTGTCCCGCGCTGAATCCCACCAGGTTGATCACCGAAGGCGCGACCGGAATCTCCTGCTTCAGCGCTTCGGGCGAACCGGTCATCTGCGCCACGCAGTTCGTGGTCAGGCAGTCGGGCCCATGCAGGCCTGGTTCGGTTACGTAGAGATTCCCGTTGACGAACAGGGTGTTCGTCGGCTGCGATCCCGGCAGAAGCGTGCTGTTCTGGACAAACTTCGTCAGCAGCGAAGTGGTCGTGGCCTGTGCCGTGGTCAGGGTGCCGTCGCAGTTCGGAGCGTACATATTCGCGCCGCCCGGCTCCAGCGAGAAGGTCAGCGGGCCATACCCGCCGTTCGCCTGAACCTCGACCGAGTCGCCCGCAAAGTTGATCATCGTCAGAATGCTGGGTTCGACGTAGGTTGCCCCCGAGCACGCAACCGTTCCGCCCAGCACGGGTGTGAAGCCTGGCTGCGAGACCACCACGATGTCGGCCGTCGGAAGCGGTGCCGGTCCTGTGGGCTGAATCGGCGTGACCACGGGACGGTACTGGTTGCCGCAGCCGACCGCCAGGCCCAGGGCCACACTGCCGCCCAGAACCGCGATCGCTGCTCCCCGGAATGCCTTGTGATGAGAGATGGCGTGGGCTACCCGAACGAAACGGCCTGACGCGGCCGATGCCATGCTACGCACTCGCAAACCCTTCAACTCCTCGGCCCGGGCATTCCGTGGGAACCCGGATCACACTTTTTGAATGGTAGAAAGATGATTGTACTGTACGCGGCTGGCTTTGCGCCGCGAGCCGGAACGGCCCATGATCACCGAAACTCCCCACCCTCGCAGCGCGCAGTTGCTTAGGCTGCGCTGGCAATCGCAATGCGTGCTGCTGGCCACTGTGCCCCTTGCCGGATGCTGGGCCGCGCTGGCAATCCTCTCCGTGATCGGCACACCCACCATGGCGTGGATCGCATGGGAGGCGCTGGGCATCAGCATCGCCTTCGCCGCCCTGGTCTTCGCGATGCGGGCCGCAACTCTCGGAGCCGCCATCACCGGCGGCATCTTCACCTGCGCCCTCTGCCTGCAAACGCCCGGCTGGCACACCGCGCTCTGGCCTCTGCTCGTCCTCTTCCTGCTCACGCACGCCGCCACGCGCTTCGGCCGGAGCCGCAAGGAACAACTCGGCATCGCGGAAGCCCAGCGAGGCCGCACCGCCTCCCAGGTCGCCGCGAATCTCGGCGTCGCCGTCCTCGCCGGCATTCCTGAGATTGCCGCTCATCTCGGCGGGTATCCGTTTCAGCGAATCGCTCTGCTGGCCATGCTCGCCGC
>DATEPN010000212.1:0-2319 GCA_035273225.1 Acidobacteriaceae bacterium
CAAGCGGATGGCTCCCCGCGTGAAATTTTTCGGATCTGTCTCACCTGGAGTGGACGAGGTGCGGTCGGGGCCATAATAGGCGCAACCCGCTTCGGCTCAATGGCCTGCGGGATGAAGGCGCACGTCTGCCCAGGACGTTCAGAATACCACGAAAATACCCTAAATCCGGCAATTTGTGCCAGTTCCGGGTGCCTTCCGGCGAACGAACGTCGATTCCTTTGGGACAAGTCCTCACTCCGTTAGATGTGGAAATCGCTGAATTGTTTCATCAGCAGCTTCCGTCAGGCCGAAATTGCGACCAGCCACCCGGTACCATCGGTTTTCCCTGCCGGCTGTTGACCAGCGGCCACGGGCTACACTCTGGACCATGGACTCCGACTTCTCCCGGCGCGTGAAGGAGCAGGCCGACATCGTCCGCATCGTCGGCGACTACGTCCGCCTGCGCAAGGCCGGAGCCCAGAACTACAGCGGCCTCTGCCCCTTCCACAAGGAGAAGACCCCCTCCTTCAGCGTCCATGCCGGACGCCAGTTCTACCACTGCTTCGGCTGCGGCCAGTCCGGCGACGTCTTCTCCTTCGTCCAGAAGGTCGAGAACGTCGGCTTTCCCGAAGCCGTCCGCGAAGTGGCAAAAAAATGCGGCATCCCGCTTCCCAAACGCGAATTCGCCACGCCCGAAGAAGCCGCCGAACATCAGCAGCGCCGTAAGCTGCTGGAGATTCATGAAGTTGCCACCACCTGGTTCGAAGAGCAGCTCCGCTCCGCCGAGGGCTCCCTGGCCCGCGAATACCTCTCCGGCCGCGGACTCACCCCGGAAGGTATCGCCAAATTCCGCATCGGCTATGCCCCGGACAACTTCCACGCCCTCCGCGCCCGTCTCGAGCCCCTGGCCGACACCGAAACCCTCCGCCTCTCCGGCCTCTTCTCCTGGAAGGAGCAGGAAGACGGCTCCCCCGGCCCCCTCTACGCCCGCTTCCGCAAGCGCGTCATGTTCCCCATCGCCAACGAAGGCGGCCGGGTCATCGCCTTCACCGCCCGCACCCTGGGGTTAGGAGACCCGGCATCCGGCGACAAGGCCGGCCCCAAGTACCTGAACTCGCCGGAGACTCCCCTCTACTCCAAGGGCCAGGTGCTCTTCAATCTCGACAAGGCCCGCCAGGCGATCCGCAACGACGGCGGCGCGGTCCTCGTCGAAGGCCAGATGGACTGCATCTCCGTCTTCCTCGCCGGAATTCCCAATGTCATCGCCACCAGCGGCACCGCCTTCACCGAACACCAGGTCCGCCTTCTCCGCCGCTACGCCGCGAAAGTCATCGTCAACTTCGACCCCGACACCGCCGGAGCCAATGCCGCCGAAAAATCCATTGCCCTGCTCACCGAGGAAGGCTTCGACGTGCAGGTCCTCACCCTCGAGGGTGGCCTCGACCCCGACCGCTACGTCCGCGACCGCGGAGCCCGCGCCTATGCCCAGGCCCTGCGCGCCTCGCCGCCCTACCAGAGCTACCTCATCGAACGCGCCCGCCAGCTTTTCCCCGGCCGCGATCCCAAAGCGAAGACCGAAGCGCTCAACTACCTGCTGCCCCACATCCGCCGCATTCCCAGCCGCATCGCCCGCGATGCCTTTGCCAACGATGCCGCCCAGGCGCTCGGCGTCGACTCCACCCTCGTCCGCGCTGAGCTAAAGGACGCCGCCGTCCGCCGTCGCGATCACATCGCCGCCCGCGATCAGTCCCTCACCCACGCAGAGAAGATCCTGCTCCTCGCCTTCTCCGCACCCCGTTTGAGCGAAGCTTACCTCGTTGCCGAAGGCGCCTGGCAACAGCACGCTGCTGAACTGGCCACCCTCCGCAGCGACGTCCGCGCCATCATCGACCTGCTCCGCAGCCGCCCCGATGAATCCGACGCTCTCTCCTCGCTCCAGTCCGAAGAGCAGCGCCAGATCCTCGCCAGCATCTTCGTTTCGATTCACGACACCGAGCCCGGCCCGGAACAGGTGGACGCCGCCGTCCACGCCATCCGCTGCTCCGCCCTCGAGCACGAACAGCGCCAGCTCCGCGCAGGCATCGATCAGGCCGAACGCGCCGGCAAGATGGACGAAGTCCTCCGCCTCACCCGCGCCATGCAGGACGTAACCCGCCGCCTCCGCGAGCTGGATTAGGGCGGTGCCAAAGCCGCCGTGATACACGCTTCCGGTCAGGGCAGAGCACTATAATGAAGGCCATGACCGAGATGCTGAACACAGCCGTGGCCAGGCTCGCATCTCTCCCTCCTGAAGAACAGGACAGGATCGCGCGCTGGCTGCTCGAGGAACTGCCCGACGAG
>DATEPN010000213.1:0-3369 GCA_035273225.1 Acidobacteriaceae bacterium
GTTCCGGCGCGTGGCGGAGCTGATCCACACGTAGTGCGGTCTTCAGAGCGTCAACACGCCGCGCGAGAAATCTTGACAGTCATCCACCTGCGGGATAGAGTCAAGCACGGTTCAATCGTGAAAGGTTTCAAATCTGGTTCCCGTAGTCCGCATCCTTCGATCCGGACTACGCTGGCATTTGCTAACGGCTAACAGCTGGCAGCTAACAGCTGAAACTACGATTGACCGCCAACAGGGGAGTTCTTATGCCTTCATCCATCGTCGTCGTCGGCAGCATCAACCTCGATCTGGTCTGCAGCGGCAAACGCATTCCCGCCCCCGGCGAGACCCTCAAAGGCGACAAGTTCCAGACCTTCCACGGCGGCAAGGGAGCCAACCAGGCCGTCGCTGTCGCGCGCCTCGGCTACGGCGTGAACATGATCGGCAAAGTCGGCGACGACGACTTCGGCAAGCGCCTCCGCCAGGGCTTGCGCGACGCCGGCGTCGGCGTGAAAGGCGTTGGGACCGCAAAGGGCGTCTCCTCCGGCGTAGCGCTGATCACCGTCGCCGCTGGCGGCCAGAACAGCATCACCGTCATTCCCGGCGCCAACGATCAGCTCCGTCCGGCTGACCTGGAGGCCTGCCTCCCCCAGCTGCGCTCCGCCGGCATGATCCTCACCCAGCTCGAAATCCCGATGGACACCGTCGAGTGCCTCGGCGCGATCGCGCGCCGCTTCGACATTCCCTTCATGCTCGACCCCGCTCCCGTCCCCGCCAGGCCGATCCCGCGCAAAATTCTCCGCCACGTCACGTATCTCACGCCCAACGAGACGGAAACCGCTGCGCTCTGCGGCATCGCCCCCGGCGAGCTGACGCCCGCCAACGTCGCCACCTTCGCCCAGCTTCTGCTCAACACCGGCCCGGCCAACGTCATTGTCAAGATGGGCAGCCAGGGCGCGTATATCGCTGGCGCCGACGGCCTCCGCCGCATGGTTCCCGCCTTCAAGGTCAAGGCCGTCGATTCCACCGCCGCCGGCGACGCCTTCAACGCCGGCCTCGCCGTCGGTCTGGTCCGTGGCATGAGCCTCCTCGAAGCCGTTCGCTACGGATCAGCCACCGGAGCCCTCTCCGCCACCCGCGCGGGCGCGCAAACCTCCATGCCCGAGGGCCGCGAAGTCACCCGCATGCTCGAGGCGGCGGACAGCCGCAGGCCCGCCCGCAGCCGCGAAACCAACGGCAAACGGCACACGCCCAAAGAGCTGGAGCCTCTGGAGACCCCGAATGTCCTGCAACTGCAGAATTAAGCTCGTTGCACTGTTCGCGCTCGTCCTCTTCATCCTTCCAGCGGCCTTTGCCGCCGGACCGCGGCCCACGCCGATCATCCTCGACACCGACATCGGCGGCGACATCGACGACGCCTTCGCGCTGGCGCTCGTCCTGCACAGTCCGGAACTGGACCTGCGCGCCGTGACCACTGTCTCCGGCGACACGCAGGCCCGCGCGCGCCTCGCCGCCAAAATGCTCTCCGTTGCCGGACGGCCGAACGTGCCCGTGGCCGCCGGCACCCCCGGTGCGCACATGGACGCGCCGCAGACCCAGTGGGCCGACGGATTCTCCAGTCCTGCACTCGTTTCAAAAAACGCCGTCGACCTCATGCAATCGGTGCTCGACCGCGGCCGGGGCAGGGTGATGATCGTCGCCGTCGGCCCGTTGACCAACGTCGCCGCACTCCTCCAGCAGCATCCCGAAGAGAAGCAGAAGATCCGCCAGATCGTGCTGATGGGCGGCTCGATCAAGCGCGGCTATTATCCGAACTCCGGGCCCACGCCCGAGTACAACATCGCCGCCGATGCGGCCGCTTCCAAAGTGGTCTTCAGCTCCGGCCTGCCCATCCTGATGGCGCCCCTCGACGTGACGGCGCGCCTGCAACTCGAGCAGCCGAGCCTCGATCGCCTCTTCGCGCTGCACACGCCTACGACGGATGCCCTCCAGGCGCTGTACAAACTTTGGGCGCAGCCCGTGCCAACGCTGCACGATCCCATGGCGGTGTCGCTGCTGCTGGCTCCGCAGCTCTGCACGCGCCAATCGCTGGTGATCCAAATCACCGACAAGGGCATGACCGTGCCCGTACAAGGACAATCGGCGAACGCTGTCGTCGCGGTCGAGACCGATCCGGCGCGCTTCATCGCTTTCTACATGGATCGCGTCGCGCACTGAAACTCGCAACGGCAGCGGTTGATCGTCTGGATTTTGCGGCGTTTGTTGTCTTCCATGCCCATTCCCGGGGCCGCCGCATGTTGCTAAGCCCTGCAATGCAGGTGCTGCTTTGACCGGAACAAAAATGATACCTCGGTTACAAATTGATCTTGACAACGATGGTTTTACGAAACTAGTCTTGCGGGGAACTTCTTTGAAAGCTTTTAAACGCCGATTCGAGCTCCTGATCTGCCGATTCTTTAAAAGCTTTTAAGGAAGACCGCGAAGAGAAAACGCAATGCCGACAGGCTTTGCTTCCGCTTTCTGGAGGTCGTATGAGATCCAACACAACAAGAAACAAACCCGGGATGCGCTTCCTGGTTCGAGGCCTGTCCGCGGTGCTCTTTGTGCTGCTGGCAGTCTTCATGACGCACCAGGCCGCAGCGCAGACGTTCTCGTCATCGATTACCGGCACCGTCACCGACTCGACGGGAGCCGTCGTTCGTGGCGCCAATCTGGAACTGCAGAACATGGCCACCCATGACGTCCGCGTCCAGAAGTCCGGCGAGGATGGCACCTACGCCTTTACCGCACTGCTGCCCGGCACCTACGAACTCAAGGTGACCTTTGAGGGCTTCGAGACATACGTCAACTCGGGCATGATCCTGCCGGCCAGCACGGCGGCGACTGTGAACCCGGCGCTCACCGTCGGCAAGACACAGCAGCAGGTGATCGTCTCCGCTTCCACCGTTCTCGTCAACACGGAAAGCGCGACGAACTCCAGCACGCTCGACACGGTTCTGCTGCAGAGTCTGCCGAACAATACCCGCCAGCCCCTGAACTTCGTCTTCGCGCTGGCCGGCACCACCGAGTCGCAGGGCGAAACATCCTCGTCCACCACCTACGACCAGAACGCCAGCATGTTCGGTCTGAACGGCGGACGCACCGGCGAGTCGGAGATCCTGATCGACGGCGCGCCCTCCACCGCGATCGACTGGGGTGGTCTGATGGTCTCGCCCATCAACGACTCCGTCCAGGAGCAGCAGGTCAGCAACAACATCTATGACGCGCAGTACGAGCGCGGCGCCGAAGGCGTCGTGACCCTCGTCACCCGCAGCGGCGGCAGCAACTTCCATGGCTCCGTGTACGACTACATGCGCAACAACGCGCTGGACGCCAACAGCTGGCAGAACA
>DATEPN010000214.1:0-2317 GCA_035273225.1 Acidobacteriaceae bacterium
GCGCTTCGACTTTATCGTGTTCTTCATCGCGGACCGTCAGCATCAGGATCGGCAACCGCGGTGCCTGCGCCCGCAGACGAACCAGAGTCTGCATGCCGCCGATGCCGGGCATGTTGATGTCCAGCAGCACAACGTCAAACGTATCGGTGCGCGCCAGGTGCAGCGCCTCTTCGCCGCGCGAGGCCTCCATCGTCTGAAAACCAAGCTCCTGCAGCGGAGTCCGCAACGCGCGCCGGATCGCCGGCTCATCATCCACCAGCAGCACGCGGATGGCTTTTTCGTCACTCAAATCGCTGCTCCTTCAGGCTGAACCGGCAACGCGGCGAAGAACGTCGTTCCCTCGTGCTCATTGCTCGTCACCCAAACGTGGCCGCCGTGCACCAGGGCCGCCTGCTTCGCCACGGAGAGGCCAATGCCCGTCCCCGGCGCCAGATGCTCCGCCGTTGCGGAACGAAAATATCGATCGAAGATGCGCTCGTGCTCCGCCGCCGGAATCACGGGGCCACGGTTGTGTACCGAGAGCACGATGCAGCCCGGACGCTCCGCCGCGCCGATCGTGACGGTGGTCCCCGCATCCGCGTATTTCCCGGCATTCTCGACGAAATGCGTGAGCATCGACTCGACCAGGCTGCGATCGCCCATCAGCGACAGATCGTCGCGCTCAAGGTCCACCTTCACCGTCATGCTGGCTAGTTGCTCGCGAGTCGCGGCGATCACGTCCTCAATCAGCGGAGCAATCGCGATCAGCTCTGCATGCAGGCTGTGCGCGTCGAGTCGCGCCGTACGCAGCAACTTCGTCGTCAGCCGATTCAGCGCCCCCGCCTGCTCCGAGATGAGCGACACCATGGCGCTCTGCGAGGAGGTCAGCCCGCCCATCTCCACCAGGCCGCTCGCAGCCACCTGGATCGCAGTCAGCGGCGTTTTGTAAGCATGCGCGAGGCTGTCGAGAACCGTGGTTCGCAGCTGCTCGGCATTCTTCGCGCTCTCCATGCGCATTTCGTTGGCGAGCGCGTGATAGCGATCAAACGTAATGGCGATCAGATCCGCAATCGCCCGAATCGCCGCCTCATCGGCCTCGCCCCGCAGCAGCAGCGCCCCGATGGGCAGATTCTTCACCCGCAGCACGCGCCGGATGAGGCCCGTCTCCGGATCGTCGCGCATCGTTTCGAAGACGAAGACGTTGCGGACCGTCTCCTCCATCCCCGAAAACCATTCACCGGACTGGTAAATCTCGTTCATATCCGCGTCGAGGATCGCCACCGCCTCAAAGCCGAAGATCGCGTGGATGCGCGCCGCCAGCTGCGGACCAGGCTTCCGATGCAGATCCAGCTGGCCCGCATGCTGCACCAGCTCGCACACCTTCTCCGCGCCGCCGGCGATGATCTGCCGATCAGTCGGCATGGCACAGCCCTCCGGCAAACGCAGACCATGCGCTGCGGCCGTCATTGCCATGCCGCTGGGAATACGCTGCCCGGCTGTTCCCCGCCGGAACACTGTGACTCTTCAAACGCAAGTTGGGAATTCCTTCGGGCGCAGCCAGGGAGAGAGGTGTACCGCGGTTCCTGGCGAATCGGCCGTATATCAGATTTTGAATCAGTTTTGCATAGAGGTCCACGGAAATCCCGGCCTGCCTGCGGGATCGCCCCCGTTTATCCCCATCCGCATCCCCTCTTCATGAATTCCTTATGACCTGTCTGCGTTCATAGAGTCACCGGCCTTCTCAGGAACGACCCACCGCTGTCAACAACGCCGGAACGATGTCTTCACCTGATCACTTCACGCAATCTTCTGGAGGACGAACGCATGTATCTGAATTCACAAAGGCTTCTTTGGCTGATGGCGATCAGCCTCCCCGTTGCTGCTCAGACGCAAAGTACGCCCCCGCCCGCGCCCGCACCGGTCTCTGCCCCCGCGGCCCCGGCCAACTGGCACTTTGCCGGAGTGGACTGGACCGGGTACCTCGACGGCTATGGCAGTTTGAACAACAACCATCCGACCAATGGGGCGAATGCCCAGTCGAACGACCTGTACAATTTCAACGACCGAACCGACCAGTTCGATCTGGCTGAAGCTCGCATTACCTTCAATCGCAACCCCAGCCCCGTCGGCCTCCACGCCGATCTCCTCTTCGGACGCGCGAACGCCTTCCTGCATCCCGACGTCGCCAAGCATGACGACGATTATCTCGAGCAGGCCTACCTCTCGGTTGCCCCGAAGCACGCTCACGGCACCGAGTTCGATCTCGGCCAGTTCGTCACCGCCGCGGGCGCTGAAGTGATCGAGGCCAAGGACAACTGGAACTACTCCCGCTCCATCC
>DATEPN010000215.1:0-2052 GCA_035273225.1 Acidobacteriaceae bacterium
CGCGCTGTCGCCGGGGCCCACCCAAACGGGCGCGTGATCCGGGCTGCCGGTCTGCGCAAAAAACACGGTGTTGCCGGTGACGCGGCCGCCTCCGCTGTTGTACGACACCTCCTGGGAGGCCAGCTCCGCCACTTCTTCGACAATGCGGTCGTACAGCGCATCGCGCGGCGTATTCAGCGCCACCTGCTTGAGGGTTTCGCTCTCGCCGAGAAGCCAGGAATCGCTGCGCTCCCGAATCGTTCGCGCAACGAGCAAATACATCACCAGAAACACGACCGCGCTGCTCAGGGCGAAGACAATGGTGCTGCGCAGCGCGAGACGCCATGCCGCCGTCCTGTAGAACGATTTGCCGACCTGGTTGAACATGCGCGGCTTCAATCCCTCAGCAAATAACCCACGCCCCGGATGGTGCGGATCAGCGGGCGCTCGGAATCGCGATCGACCTTGTTGCGCAGCCGGTGGATATGGACGTCCACGATGTTCGTCGACGTATCGATGCGCATTTTCCAGACGTGATCCAGCACCATAGCCCGCGTCACCACACGCCCGGCATTGCGGCACAGGTATTCGAGCAGGGCAAACTCCTGCTGGGTTAGTTGCAGTTCCGCACCGCCGCGGCGAGCCTCACGCCGGATCAAATCAATTTCCAGGTCCGCGACCCGCAGCCGGGTCGTCTCCGACTGCCCCGGCGTGCTCCGCCGCAGCAGGGCCCGCAGCCGGGCCTGCAGTTCGGCCACGGCGAAGGGCTTCGTCATGTAGTCGTCGCCGCCCTTTTCGAGGCCGAGCACCCGCTCGTCCACGGAGCGCCGCGCCGACAGGATCAGCACCGGAGCGGTGACTCCCTGCGAACGGAGTCGCTGGATCAGCTCCAGCCCGTCGATATCGGGAAGGGTCAGATCGACGACCAGCGCGTCATGCACGCCGTCGAGCGCGAGTTTCTCCGCCTGGCTTCCCTGCGAGCACGCGTCGACGCGGAAACCCGATTCGGTCAGAGCCCGCGTGAGAAATTCGCGGATTGTATTGTCATCCTCGACCACCAGCAAGCGCATGAGTTCTCCTCAAATGCGAGCAGCCCTTGCGGCCAGCGCCAGCGCATCCTGCCAGAATCGCGTCGAGGAATGAACCAGCCCCAGGACGCGATCCAGCGCGGCAACAAAGTGCTCAAGACTTTCAGGTGAAGCATTCAGGGGAGGGGCGGCCTTCAGCACGAGAAAGTTGTTGCCGCAGATTTGCGTCAGGATACCGTGTTCGCGAAAGAGGCGCATGACGAGCATCTGGCCGAACAGCGCCGGATGCACCTTCTGAAACGCCTGGAAGGAAAGCCGCATGGCCAGAGAGCGCGGCGCCTGAAAAACGATCCCGCTGAAGAATCCCATCCCGCGCACTTCGGCCACCATCTCGTAACCGCCGATCCGCTCGCGCAACTGTTCCCGGAACTGCTCGCCGACGCGCATCGCCCGCTCGGCCAGGCTCTCCTCGTCCAGCACATCGAGCATTGCCAGGCCGGCGCGCATGGCCAGGCTGTTCTCGCTGTAGGTCGACGTGTGGACGATGGCCCGACGCAGCGAGTTGTACACCGAATCGTAGATGGCATCGGTCATGAGCACGGCGCCGCTCGGAAGCAGTCCGCCGCTCAGCGCCTTGGCGAGGATGACCATGTCGGGCTCGATCCCATAGTGATGGCTGGCGAGGAAGGCGCCGGTGCGCCCGAGGCCGGTCTGCACCTCGTCCATGACGAGCAGCGTGCCGTATTTCCGGCAGAGCGCCTGCGCGCTGCGCAGATAGTCGGCTGCCGGGATGACAATGCCGGCCTCTCCCTGCATCGGCTCGAGGATCAGGGCAGCGAATTTCTTCGTCGCCAGATGCTGCTCGAGCGCGTGCAGATCGCCGAAATCGACGAAGTCGACGCCGGGGATGAGCGGCCCGAAGCCATCGGACCAGAAATCGTGATCCATCAGCGCCAGCGCGCCGCACGTCAGCCCGTGGAATGCAGCGCGCGCGGCCAGCAGGCCATTGCGTCCCGTATGCGCCCGCGAAAACTTGATCGCCGTC
>DATEPN010000216.1:0-3356 GCA_035273225.1 Acidobacteriaceae bacterium
CTGGGCGAGGCGCTGCTGGAGATTGGCCTGGTGATCACGTCGATCACGCTGCTGACGCGGCAGCGGGGGTATTGGTATTTCGGGATGGTGTTCGGAGCGGCGGGCGTGGCGATTGCGGCGTGGGCGTTTCTGGTGCGGTGATTACTCATTCTGAATCGCCTTTGAATACGCTGTTCGGCGAGCCGAGCGGAAGCCAGACGGCAACGGTGAATGAGGTGGACGCGAACTGGAGCTGCATGAAATCAGCGCCAGTGACCTGCATCGTGCAGTGAGGATCGACCGCCCACGCGGCAGGCGACCCGAGGCGCCGTTCACTCGCAGCGAATTGCTTTGACGGGGTCGAGGCCGGCTGCACGCCGCGCGGGAAACCAGCAAGCGGCCAGGCCCACGATCGCCAGCAGCGCCGCGACGGCAAGGAATACGGCGGGATCAGTGGGCGACACACTGATAGGCAGGCTGGCCATGAGCCGCGCGGCAGGAAGCGCTGCCGCAAGTCCGAGCGCGAGGCCCGCGCCGATCTGCCACAGGCCGCGGCGCATGACCAGCAGCATGATGTTGCGCAGGCTGGCGCCAAGAGCGATGCGCACGCCGATTTCCTGGGTGCGGCGGCTGGTGGCCTGCGCCAGCACTGCATAGATTCCGACGGCGGCCATCAGCAGCGCGATGAAGGCGAATCCTGCAAAGATTTTGCCGAAGAGGTGGAGATACCAGGTCTGGTGCTCGACGGCCTGGTTGAGGATGAATACGCTGCGCAGAGGCAGGTCCTGATCGAGGCTCTGCACGGCGGTGCGGACCTCCGCAGTTGGGTTAATGGTCGACTCGACGACCAAAGAAATGCCGCTCCGGTCTTCCTGCTGGATCGGAACGAAGAGGAGGGGCTTGGGATCCTGCTCGTTCAGGTCCTGTATCAGATCGGCCGTGACCCCGGTCACGGTGATCCAGTCGCCCGGTTTGCCCTGATCGTCAAAAAGTCGAAAGCGCTTGCCCAGGGCGGATTGCCCGGGCCAGAACCGCTCAGCGGCTGCGCGGGTGAGGATCGCGGCCTTGTGGCCGGCGGCGCCATCGGTTGCGTTGAAATTGCGCCCGAGGAGAAGCGGGAGCCGGATGGTAGAGAAGTATCCGGGAGAAGCGGCGACGAAGGCGACGACGGGGCGGTGCGCTGGATGGACGATGGCCTCGTGTTCGATTTCGATGGGACTCTCTGTCGAGCCAAGGCCGGGCGGATTCGAAGCGAGGGCGGCGCTGGTGACGCCAGGCAGGGCGCGAAGGCGCGGCAGAAGCGCTTCGTAAAAGCGCTCGCGGGCGGCGATGTCCTTGTAGTGCTCCTGCGGCAGTTGCAGGCGCGCCACCAGCAGCTGGCGCGCGGGCACGGACTTGTTCGACTCCAGCGTCCTGATCAGGCTGTGCACGAAAACACCCGCGCCGGTCAGGAGCACAAGAGTGAGCGCGAACTGGAAGATAACCAGGACTGCGGCGAGTTTTCCGCCGCGATGACGGCCGATGCTGCGCGCGCCTTCCTGCAGGACCTGATTGAGGTCGGGACGCGAGGAGCGCAGCGCGGGAGTAATGCCGAAGACGAGGCCACTGAGCATGCACAGAGCGGCGAAGTAACCGAAAACGGAGTAGTCCATCGTGAACTGCACCCAGTACGGTCGGCTGACATTCGAGGTGGAAAGATCGAACCAGTGGACGCCCCAAGCCGCCAGGCCGAGTCCGCAGACGCCGCCGAGCACGCTGAGAAGCACACTTTCAATCAGCAGCTGGCGCATCACGCGCCAGCGCGACGCGCCGAGCGCAGCGCGGATCGACATCTCCCGCTGGCGGGCAACGGCCCGGCTCAGCATCATGTTGGCAACGTTGGCGCAGGCAATCAGAAGCACGAATCCCACCGACGCCAGCATCAGGAGAAACACCATCTTAATGTTGCCGCCGTTATATCGCTCGTGGAAGGACATGACGAGCGCCGTCGTTTTCTTGTTGGTGTCCGAGTACTGGATGGCGAGGCGCTGTGCGATGCCGGCGAGTTCCGTTTGCGCGGCGGCCGGTTTGACGCCCGGCCGGAGGAGCCCGAATACCTGGAGCTGCCGATTGTCGCGTTTGAGGTCGTTCGGTGTGGGAACCAGCGGCACCCAGAGGTCGACCGTGGTGGGGAACATGAAGCCGCGGGGCATGACTCCGATGATGGTCGCGGGCTTCTCGTTGACGCGGACCTGCCGGCCGATCACCGATGGCGAACCCGCGTACCGGTTCTGCCAGACGGAGTAGCCGATCATCAGGACCTGCGCTGCTCCCGGCTGCGCGTCCGAAGGACGGAAGTCGCGGCCGATGACCGGATGGATATGCAGCATCGAGAAAACGCCGGTGGTCGTGCGTTCGAGGTGGAACGCCTCAGGAGGATTGCCCGCCTCGCCGAGAACGCCTTCCTGATCCGACGCGCCTTCGAGCGCGGCGAAGGAGTGGGCCTGCGCGCGGTAGTCAAGAAGATCCGGATACGACACCCGATCATCGCCATGGCCGGGTGCGCGGGAAGTGACGGCAACGAGACGCGCGCCGCCGGGAACGGGGACGGGTTTGAAAAGCGCGGCGTTGATGATCGTGAACACCATCGTGTTCAGGCCAATTCCGAGCGCGAGTGTCGCGATCACGGCGGCAGCGAACCACCCATGGGCGCGGATCATGCGGAGGGCGAAGCGGAGGTCGTATGCCATGCAGGCTCGTACGCAGGCGACCGACGAGTAGTTCCCGGTCTCAGCCGCACGGACCCTGGCCTGCAGCACACCGCCTTCGCGTTCTATGATGTTGCGGCGTACACTCCACCCCCGAAGGAGACTCCGGCAGCGATGAACACGAACAGCAGCAACGAATCGAAGAAAACCCGCCGCACCCTGATGGCTACAGCACTGGCGACGGCGGTGTTCGCCGCGTGCCCCGTGGCGCGGGCTGCGCAGGCCGGCGAGCATGGACAGCTGCAGATCTACTTCATCGATGTGGAAGGCGGGCAGCCGACGCTGTTCGTCACGCCGGACAAGCATTCGCTGCTGATCGACACGGGCTGGCCCGGCAATGCGGACCGCGACGCCTCGCGTATTGCCGATGCGGCGAAGCAGGCGGGCATCAGCAAAATCGACGACGTGATCCTGACTCACTATCACGTCGATCACACGGGCGGCGTGCCGCAGCTCGTCGAGAAGATTCCGGTCGGCACCTTCATCGATCACGGACCGCTGCGCGAGCCGGGCGACAAGGCGACCGCTGCCGCGTATGCCGCCTACCAGAAGGTGCTCGCGAGCGGGAAGTATCACCACATCGTGGCGCATGCCGGAGACGTGCTGCCCATTCCCGGCATGCACATCAAG
>DATEPN010000217.1:0-3953 GCA_035273225.1 Acidobacteriaceae bacterium
AAGAGACATCCCGGCTTGATGGGGCGGGTGAAGTCCGGGTCGGCTTCGGTTTCGTAGCCAGGCGCGAGACCGTAGGCGGATTTGCGGCGGTAATACGCTACGGGCGACTGAAAGAGATGATTCGCGAAGGAGACGATGTAGCCGCTGGCGTGCGTGCCCGATCCGATGACATAGGCGACGCGATAATTTGCGGAGAGGCCGTGGCTGTCGATGGTCTGCCATGTTCCGTCGCGACCGGAAGCGATGCGGAGAGTGGCCTGGGGCGTCGTTACCGTCCCTGCTGGCTCATGGGCGGGGAGGCGCATGGAGAGGCCCATGGGCGTGCTCGCAAAACCGTCCACCGCATCTTTGTGGCAGAAATAGCAGGCCTCTTCGTCACCAGCGCCTGTTGCGCGGGGAGCGGCGGCGACGGCTGGAGGGCGTGGGGCCAGCAGGGGGGCGGCAAGACTCAGGACGCCGGCCAAACTGCAAATGAGTTTTGCCCGTCTCGGGAAGGCCATGGAAACCGGCTCCGCAGGGATGCAGGGTATCGTGTCCGACAGGACAGGCCCTGATTGTCTGGCTCTCCGGTGAGAGCCATGGTAGATCAGGCGGACCTAAAAAGCTGCTGGACGCGGGGCAGAACCGGGCTACAATGTCGTTACTTTTCATGGAACCGACTTCGCGGCACCAGTGCCTGATCTATGACGGAGCGCCTTCGCTGCATCTGCCGGCGCTGGCGCGCGTGATACGAGCGAAGCTGCGCGAGAACTACCGCTGTCTCTACCTGAACAGCCCGACCATGGTCGCGGGGATGCAGTCGTATCTGGCGGCGGAGGGCGTCGAGGTGGGGAAGGAGATCGCGCGCGGGAGCCTTGTGGTGAGCGCGGAGCGAGAGCACCTCGTCGACGGGATCTTCGATGTGAACGGCATGGTCCGGATGCTGGAACAGACGCTGGCGCAGGCGCTGCGCGATGGGTTTGCGGGCCTGTGGGCGACCGGAGACATGAGCTGGGAGATGGGCGGGGAGAACAATCTGACGAAGCTGCTGGAGTATGAGCGGCGGCTGGAGAATTTTCTCGAGGCGCATGCGGAGATGGGCGGCGTTTGCCAGTACCGCATCGACACGCTGCCGGCGGAGGCCGTGCGTGACGGGCAGATGACGCACCGGTCGATGTTCATCAATGAGACGCTGTCGATTCTGAACGAGCACTATGCGCCTCCGCATCCGCGGATGCGCGCCGCGTGGCAGCCGCCTCAACGGCAGAACGCACTTCGGCACTGAGCGGAAGGCCTGAGGATGAAGACGAGCGTTTATCTGCGCACTGCGTCGGTCCTGACGCTGATTCACGCGATTCTGCACACGGCGGGCGGCGTGTTCGGGAAGCCGGCGCCGGGGACGGCGGCGATGGTCGTCGCGACGATGCAGGCGAATCGCTTTCGCGTGTTTGGGGTGACCCGGAGTTATGCGGATTTCTATCTGGGGCTGGGGCTGGGGATTACGATTTTTCTGCTCGTCGCAGCGGTACTGATGTGGCAGATGGCGGGGCTGGCCCGAACGGACGCGGCACGGCTGAGGCCGATGATGGCGACGCTGATGGTGGGATTCCTCGCGTTCGCCGTGAATTCCTACCTGTACTTCTTCCTGGCGCCGGTGATCGTCGAGGTGCTGATTGCGCTGTGTCTTGGGCTGGCCATGATGGCGGCGAAGTCGGTTCCGGCGGTTTCGGCGGCTCCTGCGGCTCAGCAGTCAGCCAGGTGAGCTGATCGAAGGGCCGGCGCAGAGTTTCATGAGCGGAGTGGGCCGGCCATCGCGCAGCAGGCGCAGGAATCGCCTGAGGAGCATGCGTCCTCATTATGGCGGATGAATGGCGGCGGGCGGCGGAGAGCAGGGTCGGGCGAGCGGGAGCGCCGGCTCTACTTCACCTGCTCGCTCCAGGCAGACCATTCTTTGCCGTTCGCGGAGGGTGGCTCCGGCTTGTGGGCGGCGGGGTCACCGACGTTGATGGCGGCGAGCACGCGCTGCCACAAAGCGGGGTCTTCCAGTTCGGCTACGACGACGTCATTCGCCTTGAGGGCGACAGTGAGTGTTGCCTTTATCGATGCCATACATTCCTTTACTTTGGATCCGTGGACGGAGGATAACCCGGGCGGCGGGTTGTGTCTATTCCCATTTTGTCAGGGTGTACCTGTGGCGGCGGCTTCCGGGCGCGGCGCAGAGCAGATGTGGCGCATCCGAGACTGCCCGGCATTCGCAGGGACACAAATCGGGCGCTCACGCGCTACCCCATGTCTCCAACTGCAGGAGACATGGGGCACCCGGCCAGGTTGATCGAATCGAAAGGTTGTCAGGATGCAGGCGCGAGTTGCTGCTGAAGGCCGAGGCGGTCGAGTGTGGCCCAGCGTTCGGCGATGCGGTTGCCGCTGATGCGCCAGAAGACCATCCCTTTGAGGACGAAGCTGCGGTTGGTGGGCGGGAAGGGGAGCATGGGAAGCTGGCCGCGATGGGTGCCGGTCCAGGTGGCGCGGACGGCGACGAGGTCGCCTTCGGCGACGATGTCCTCGACCTTGATGCGCAGATCGGGGAAGGCCTGGTGCATCATGGCGTTCCAGCGCAGCGCGGCTTCGGGGCCGGGCGGCGTGCCCGGCGGCATCTCGTGGTCGACGAAGTCGGGCGCGAGCTGGGTGCGGATGGCATCGGTGTCCTGCCGGTGCGTGAAGGCTTCGTAGTGATCCAGAATCAGCTGCTTGTTCTCTTCCGGTGTCATGGTGTTCCCCTGGGCGGTGGTGTGGGCGTTTGGTTGTGGTGCCCGTTGCGCGATGAAAGCAGATTCGCGCAGGACCATCGTAATGGAAGCGCTGTCGTTCGAGGGGCGTTGGGTGTTGCCGCTTAGCTGAGGGGCTGGGCGAGGTTTTCCGGGGTGGGGAGGTGGCGGCGTTTGTAGCGGGCGATGACGAAGAGGAGGACTCCGCCGAGGAGGAGGGCCAGGGTGGAGAGCAGGACTTTGGCGATGGCGAGGGGCTTGTTGGGTTCTTCTGCGGCGGGGATGGCGGAGAGGACGATGGTGGTGAGGGTGGTGAGGAATCCGAGGGCGGCGAGGAGGAGGGCGACGGGGCGGCCTCCGGGGACGCGGCGGATGTTGGGCGGGGCGGGACGGTTCTGGACGCGGGCCATGGCGGCGAAGAGAAGCAGGAAGGGGAGAAACAGAACGAGGACGCTCATGCTGACGAGGACGTCGTAGGCTCCGCGGACGGTGGTGCCGGCCTGGCCGAGGAAGGCGACGACGATGCCGGCGAGTCCATAGACGCCGATGGCGACCCAGGGGGTGCGGAAGCGCGGGTGGATGCTGCCGAAGACGGGCGGGAGGTAGCGGTCGATGCCGGCGACGAAGGGCAGGCGTGAGGTGGAGGAGAGATAGGCGGCGGCTCCTCCGATGGCGTTCATGGCGAGGAGGACGGACATCAGGACGACGACAGGCCAGGGGAGTCCGAGGTGCGCACAGAGGGATTCGGCGCCGCGCATGATGCCGTCGACGCCGGAGATCTGCGAGGCGGGCAGGGCGATGAGGAGCGATGCGGTTCCGAGGATGTAGCTGAGGCCGAGGACGAGTCCGCTGAGGAGGAGGGCGCGCGGGATGGTGCGGCGGGGATGGTCGATTTCGTCGCCCATGAAGGAGCCGGTTTCGCAGCCGCTATAGGCGAAGAAGATGGTGGACCAGAAGATGGCGTTCTTCCAGGCGGGGTGCGGGAGGAAGGCGGCGGCGGTGAAGTGGGTGGCGGGTCCGAAGCGGAAGGCAGAGATGGCGGCGAGGGTGATGAGGATCGCGACGGAGAGCCAGGCTCCGGTGGAGCAGACGTTGTTGAGCCATTTGCCGTGGTCGAGTCCGCGAATGTTGATGAGCGTGATGAGGGCGAGCCAGAGGACGGCGAAGGAGATGAAGTAGGCGGGGCTGGAGGAGAGGGCGCGGGCGCGA
>DATEPN010000218.1:0-7994 GCA_035273225.1 Acidobacteriaceae bacterium
ATCCGAAGCCGTAATCGGCCACGCGCTGGAAAGCTCCGGCGGCAAGGCAGCCGACTGCGACCGCCGTTGTGAACAGGGCCGCGTGCCACAGCTTCATGATGAGCCTCCGGATCCTGGGGCGAGTACCGGAAACGTGATGCCTGATGCCCGTTAGACCAGGCAGAAGCCGGAAAGTTGCAGAGCGCTTCCGCCGCTATCCTTGTCGCCGTCGTTCGAGCGTGAGACGATGCTGGCACAGCATGGCTGGCCAGGGCAACTCAGCTTTCGTGAACAGGCGCGATCTCCTTCGGCTCAGCGGTATGGCCCTGCTCCAGGCGGGCACGGCACGCCTGCCGCTTCTCGGACAAGCAGGCACAGCGGATGCAAGAGCAGCGGCACCAGCGGATTACACGCTGCACATTCAGCCTGTTACGGTGGAACTCGACCGCTCGCACATCCTCTCCACAACGGGCTACAACGGCACGGCGCCTGGGCCGGTCCTCCGCATGCGCGAGGGGAAAGCTGTCACGGTTGAGGTCGTCAATCACACGGATACTCCCGAACTTGTCCACTGGCACGGCATGCTCATTCCCCCGGAGGTCGACGGCACCGAGGAGGAAGGGGCGCCCCTGATCCCGCCCCATGGCCGCGCTCGCTTCCAGTTGATGCCGCGTCCGGCTGGGAGCCGCTGGTATCACTCGCACGCAATGGCGATGGGTGACCTTCACAAAGGCGCGTATACCGGACAGTTTGGCTTCGTCTATGTGGAGGGATCGGACAATCCAGGCCAGTATGACCAGGAACACTTTCTCTGCCTGCGGGACTGGGAGCCGTTCTTCACCGCAACGATGCAGGATGACGATGACGATACGCACAATGGTCCGCTCCTCGAAAAACCGGCGGTGCTCAATACCAACCCTGACGGGCTCGAGGTCGGCTCCATGACTTACTCCATCAATGACAAGGCGCTGGGATCAGGCGAGCCGATCCGCGTGCGCGAAAGGCAACGGCTCCTGATTCACTTTCTGAACGCCAGCGCGATTGAGAACCGGCGCGTCGCGCTCGCCGGACACCGGATGAAGGTGATCGCGATGGACGGCAATCCTGTACCGCAGCCCCAGATGGTCGATTCCATCTTCGTCGGCGCAGGGGAACGTATCGATGCCGTGGTCGAGATGGATCACCCGGGAATCTGGATTCTGGGCTCGACCGAGAAGCCGATCCGCGAAGCGGGTATGGGCGTTGTTGTGGAGTATGCAGGACAGCACGGGCAGCCCCAGTGGATCGATCCGCCGAAGATTCCGTGGGATTACACCATCTTCGGCGACGCCAATGTCTCCGCACCGGTTCCGCAGCAGACGATCGAGATCATCTTTGAGAAGATCCCCGGGGGAGCGGGCAAGTTCAACGCGTGGCTGGTGAACGGTAAACCTTATCCACATGAACGCGAATTCGTCCTGCAGCAGGGCACACGCTACCGGCTGGTGATGCGGAACCGGACCGACGATGCGCATCCTGTACACCTGCATCGACACTTATGGGAACTGACGGAGATCAACGGGAAGAGAACCGCTGGCGTGATCAAGGACACGGTTGTTGTGCCGTACTTCGGCCGGGTTTCTGTCGACTTTACTGCCGACCAGCCGGGGCTTTCCCTGTTTCACTGTCACATGCAGCAGCACATGGATTACGGTTTTAAGGCTTTGTTCCGGTACGCGTGACTGGTGGCTGCGCGCCGCATCGGGAGCTTTATGCACATTAGTGGGTCATCGCGTAAAGCACGTAATCCACGCCGATCTTCATGCCGAGTACCGAGAACCGGACCGGATAGCGCGGGTCATCAAGAAATTCCCAGGCGTCGCCGATGTCGGAGTTAAGAGAAAAAGCCACCATGATGCGGCCTTTTTCGTCGTATATTCCTTTCCAGTGCGCGACGTAACCATCTTTCTTATGACCGGTGGCCAGGTGTTCCGCGCCGGGAATCTGAAATCGGTTGTCCAGATCGAAGAGCGTGTGGAAGATGGGATCGTTGCTGGGGATATCGACCAGTTCGCGGTCCGGGAACACCATCTTCATCGTCTTCTCGAAATAGGCCTGCTCCTCCGAACCATGGCAGTCGTCCGCCATGAAAAAGCCTCCGCGCAGCAGGTAGTCGCGAAGCTTGTTCGCCTGCGTCTGTGTTAATCCCCATTCACCAACCTGCACCGCATATAGCCACGGGTAGTTGTATACGTCATCGGCATCATCCAGGTCGACGGGCTGCTCGACAGAGCGAGCATCGACGCGTGTGAGTCGCCGAATGGCACTTGCGAAAGAACGATCAGCGCGAGGGTAGTCCTGAGTCCAGAGAGAAAGCCCCTCCTGCCATGGACCGTCAAACCGACCTCGATAACCGTCCAGCGGACCGGGGGGAAACATCAGGCGGGCAAAGGTCCACTCGCCCGGATTGCGCCAGTCAGCGGGCAAAGGAACCGCCTCGCCATACTCGACCGATGGATACTGCCGGAATGAACGTTGGGCGAACAGGACGCCGACAGCAGCTCCGGAGAGGAGAAGGAGAATAGGAAACGTCAGCTTGCAGAGATTCTTCACAGCAACCTCTGTGGGGCCAATACCGATAACGACGGAGTGTAAACCCGTCACAACGATCTGGTCATCCGCCGGAGGAGCGAGCGGAGGAGGCGCCCTCCATTGTCACGCAACCGTCCTCCGGCGGCAACGGAGAAGGTCGCTAACATCCCCGCGTGGAGGTGACGAAGAGACGAGACTGGGCAGATCCGCGCCTGTGCCCGTACAGCTGAGTTGTTGCCGTTTAGCCGGCACGTTTGCGCGCCACCGCTTCCGGAGAGCTGTTCGCCGCCGATCTTGTAATCGTGATTTCCTGCCTTGAGGAAGAGATTTGCGAGTCATCGTTCTGCGCGACCACTTTCTCCAGCTTCTCGTCGATCTCACGCGTCGCGGGTTGTGCTGCCTGCGCCGAAAGTTTCGGCGTCAGGCACGCGAAGTTACTGCCGAAGGGGTCCCAGATCAGGTTTACTTGGCTGTCGGCACCCACCTGGATGCGGTCTTCGCGCTCACGCTGAAGCAGGCCGCGGCCTGCTTCACCGTGCATCCTTCCACCACAACTCTTCTGGCTAACTGCTCTCGACTGTGAATCGTCAGTCGGACATTCTGGTGGTACTCCATCTGCTCTCCTGAGTCGCTGAGTCTTCGCAAACCCAGCTTCCCAGTTCTCGATCAGATGGACAAGCTGTTGAAACCTCACAGCTAGGCTCCCTCGATACGGTGTGCAGCAGTTGTTCCTTTAGCGGAATCCAGAAACCAGCCCACGACAGTTCGGAACCGCGAGGTAGCATCCGCGGATCTAGACGCCGGCCTTGGGCGTCGAAATTACCCGTGTAGAGGATGTTGACGACACGGACCTGTGCAGGGGCAGGCAATCGGGGTGATCGCCGTCCTTGCACTGAATCGTCGCTGGCTCGAAGCCGCAGTCACGCGGATCCCCAATTAGCCCGTCCCCTACTAGACCGTCATTTGCGTCACACGCTTTCACGACGGCCGCATGTAGAGCCTCCAGCTTGTCTGCCGTCAGAATAGGTTGGCCATTTGCATCCGTATTCGCGCGCAGAGCCCAGGCCATGAGAGGGGGTTGAAGGTCTGGAGACTGGCTGAAGCGCCCGCGACGATTCCGTCGAAATCGCGGGGACTGGGCTAACAGCCCTTCGCGCCCTCCGTCCGAGCGTCCTGCCCAATAAGAGTGTACGGGCGGACGCCCATAGAAGGCTGTTTGGATGGCTTTGGCAGCGCAGAGCAACAACATGAACGGCGCCGCAACCATAATCAACGCGAGCCTGCTCATCATTGCCAAACCCAGAGTGCATCGGTGACCACCGCGGTGTCATGACCGTCATTTGTTGCCGCAATTGCAAAGTCACCTCCGGTCATAGCGCGACAATCTGGAAACTCCGTGCGGCTGATAACGCCGCAGTATCTCGTTCTCGCCCCGCAACAGCCACCGTGATCATGATCCACCAGCCAAGCCGTTAAAGGCGGAAGAGGCCAAGAAAATGTACTGCTTTTGTTCCGCCGACTTGCCGATTGGTGCGATTTCCGCGGTTTCCCGAGAATGCTGTAATTCGCACCTGGTTTTTAACAGATCTTTTTTTCCAAGTATTTGTGGCAAAATCGTTGTGGATTCGCGCAAGGGCTGGATCTGGCGGGACTGTTCGAGTCCTACCTGAGGAGCCAATTCTTTTCCCCATCATTTCAAACTTTCCCTCAGCCGCTTCTGCTACTTCGGCAACAGTGCTCCTCGTTGTCCTCCCCTCCCGAACCGATTCTTCTGGCTTCCTCCCATTCGGGGCGACTTCCGCTGGTAATGTGTTCGTGCAGACGGCACGCCGGGAAGCTGTCGCTGGTCTGCTATTCTTCAGGGGATAAATTCATCCGCTGGAGACAACGCCATGCCGAAGAGCGTGAACAAAGCCATTCTTGTTGGGAACGTAGGGAAGGACCCCGAGGTAAAGTTCCTGCCCAGCGGATCGCCGGTGGCCAACTTCACGCTGGCGACGTCGGAGCGGTTCAAGGACAAATCGGGCGAGTTCCAGGAACGGACGGAGTGGCACAACATCGTCGCCTACCAGCGCACGGCGGAAATTATCCGCGATTACGTGAAGAAGGGCTCCAAGCTCTACGTTGAGGGCCGGATCCAGACGCGTTCCTATGACGACAAGAACACGGGGCAGAAGCGTTACTTTACCGAAATCATCGTCAATGACCTGGTGCTGCTCTCCGGACGGGGCGAAGGGGGCGAGTCGGGTGGCTACTCGCGCGGCGCATCCAGTTCCTACGACCAGCGGCAGCCCGCGCCGGCGGACGATCTGGTGCAGTCCACTGAAATCACAGACGACGACATTCCCTTCTGACACGGCTTTAGCACGCGCAGCTCCCAGCCCTTGAGCGCAGCAGCAAATCTCCTGCTTTGACAGCAGGTTAGGAAACCCATTTCCACGCGGGTGGCCTCCTAACTAAGCAGGAGGTGGATGCGTGATCGCCATTCTCGGAATCATTGCAGCGCTGGTCTTGGTTGGGATTCTCTATTTGTTGCGCTCCAGCGGGCGCATGCAGCCGCCGAGCAGGGAAGAACGCATGCGGCACAACGAGAGCGAGCCCCAGTCGAAACCGAGACCGCGCGCCACGGGGCTTGACTAGAAGAAATAGTCGAAATAGTCAGCGTTCGTTGCCCGTGATCTGGGCCGTGGTGGACAAGGCCCGGATCTGGGCCACTTCGCCGGCCGCGTGGTCCAGCATATCCTTCGCCTGGACCAGCGTGATGCTGTTCGGAAGCTGGCGAAAGTCGGTGCGCGTTTCCCGCTGATCCTTGGAGAGGCTTTTCAGCAGCAGAATCTTTCCCTGCAGGTGGACGTCGACCACGTCGGTTCTCCAGGATGCGTCGCCGACAGGCTGGCGGTGCACCATGAAAGTTCCGCCTTTTTCCACGTGGCCAAGCATGCCGAAGCCAAAGTCAACGCGCTCGGACACGGTGCCGCGTACCTCTACGAGCCGTTTCAAACGGGCATTGACCAGCACGGTTCCGGTGAGCGCGTGCACAATGTGTTCTTCGAATCCGCTGGGTGACCAGGACGGATTGGGGCGAAAGGCAATTTCAATCAGGTCGGGGGAGGGCCGACTGCGATACTCGAAAATCATTGCCTGAGGCAGAATCTCCAGCCCCTTGATGAGGCGGTCTTCATCCTCGCGATGCTCGCGGGCGACCCGGGCGATTTCCCCGGGGTTGTGGATACAGTGCTCGATTCGGCGCTCCTCCTCGCGAGCCTGCTCGTCATCGAGGGGCATGCCGTTCTGCTCGACAGTACGGAAGACGGTGCCCTGGGTGGTCTCCACGTGTTCGCGGACGACGCGCTGCTCGGGGGTGATCCGCTCGCTGCGGTATTCCCAGAGGCTCTTCGTGTCGCGGGAGTGACTCTCGTTGTAGACAACGTCGCGGATGAGATTGACGGCCGGCTCGGTGACCGGCGCCGAGGCGGTGGTGGAGGGATCTGCCGGGGGTTGTGCCCACAGGGGAGCGGCCAGCAGGGTCGCCAGCAGCACAGAGCCGAGTTGTCCGGAAGCGTGCATCGGCGATCCTCAAGTACGATTCAGCGAGACTCTGGCGGAGTTGTTTCACAGAGGCGTGAATTGGCGCTGAATCGTGGATGACAAACCGATCAGAGAACCGGGCTTGTTACACTTCGGTCATTCTCAGGTGAAGTGGCTGAAGGGTTTTGCGTGACACGCACGGTCTCAGTTGCGCTTATCACAAAAAACGAGGAGGCAAATCTCAGACGAACGCTCGAGAGCGTGCGCTGGGCGAGTGAGATTGTCATCGTCGACTCGGGCTCGATCGATGGGACGGCCGAGGTGGCGCGGGAGTTTGGCGCGAAGTTCCTGGTCGAGCCGTGGCGCGGGTTTGGGGCCCAGAAGAACTTTGCCATCGCGCAATGCACGGGTGAATGGGTGCTGTCGCTCGATGCCGATGAAGAGGTGAGCCCAGAGCTGGGACAGGAGATCCAGGCGCTGCTGGGGGGGAGTCCGGACGCAGACGGGTACTTTGTGCCGCGGCGGAACTTCTTCCTCGGGCGCTGGATTCGGCGCGGCGGGTATTCTCCGGATCCGAAGCTGCGGCTGTTTCGGCGCGGCGCGGCGCAGTTCCAGGAGCGGGCGGTGCATGAGACGATGCAGTGCTCGGGCAGGACGGGCCGGCTGCGGGGGAGTCTGCTGCATCATGCCTATCCGACGCTGGAGAGCTACATCGAGCACATGAACCGGTACAGCACGCTGGGCGCCGGGCAGGCGCTGGCCAGGGGAAAAGGGAGCCACGGGCTGATCTCTTTTCTCTGGAACGTGGTGGTCACACCGGCGGCGACGTTCGTTTACAACTGCGTGCTGCGGGCCGGCTTTCTGGACGGGCGGGAGGGGCTGCTGCTGCATCTTTACCACTCCGCCTATGTGAGCTGGAAGTATGCGAAGGCCTGGGAGCTTCGCAAGAGTGCGCAGAAAAAATGGGCTGAAGGCGGAAGTCGCTGAAAACAATAGGGGTGGACTGGGGGATTAACCTGTAAGGGAATATCTAACTGGTAATGGCATTCCCGCGGCCACCCCAGATCACCTGAACTGTTGACGGCTGCGCTTGCGCGTTCGTACCGGCGTTCACTATTCTGACCCGTCCTATGGCCTCAAAACCGGCACCGTTGCGGGATGACCTCATCGCCGACATGACCGCGGGGCGGCACCCCTCGGCGGAGGAACTGCGCTGGGCCGAGCGAACGCTGGCGCCGGCTCTGGCGAAGGCGCCGGAGCAGCCGATTGGGGCGGCGACCGGAGTCAACCGGGATGAGGACGGGAAGGCTCGGTTCACGACGGTTTCGGGGGCGCCGGTTCGCCGCCTGTATACCGAGGCGGATTTGCCGGAGGACTGGGCTTCGCACCAGGAGAAGTACCTCGGACTGCCTGGCCAGCCGCCGTACACGCGGGGGCTCCATCCGACCGGCTATCGCGGACGGCTGTGGACGATGCGGCAGTTCTCCGGCTTCGCATCGCCGGAGGAGACGAATCAGCGATACAAGTATCTGCTCGAGGGCGGCGCCAATGGGCTCTCTGTCGCCTTCGATCTGCCGACGCTGATGGGCTGCGACTCGGATGATCCGCGCAGCGAGGGCGAGGTGGGCAAGTGCGGCGTGGCGATCGACTCGCTCGAGGACATGGAGGCCTTGTTCGACGGCATCCGGCTGGACTCGACGACGGTGTCGATGACGATCAACTCGCCGGCCAGCGTGCTGTGGGCGATGTATCTGACCGTAGCGCAGCGGCAAGGTGCGGACTGGAAGCAGGTCTCCGGTACGCTGCAGAACGACATCCTGAAGGAGTACATCGCGCAGAAGGAGTACCTGTATCCGCCGGCTCCCTCGATGCGGCTGGTGATCGATACGTTTGAGTTCGGCGCACGGGAGACGCCG
>DATEPN010000219.1:0-23105 GCA_035273225.1 Acidobacteriaceae bacterium
GAGCGCTCACGGCTCGAAGGATATGCCGGTGTGGGGTCCTGCACTGCGGTCCCTCGATCGCGGCAGTCCGACCACGGAGATGGTGGAGCACCAGAGAATCGTGAATCTTACGACCTACCTGAAGACTCTCCAGGACTAATACGTATCGCATAAAGAAAACTCCCTGCCACATCGATGGCAGGGAGTTTCTCTGTCTGCTGCTGTTGCGGAGCCGGGAGTCTTACTTCACCTTGATGATGATGATGACCAGGGTGAAGAGCGCCAGAGATTCCATGAAGGCCAGACCCAGCATGAGCAGGGTCAGGATGCCGGCGCGGGCTCCGGGATTGCGAGCCAGAGCTTCGGGGGCCGAGGCGGTGGCGCGGCCTTGTCCGAGGCCGCAAAGCCCGGAGGCGAGCGCCATGCCGATGCCGGCGCCGATGGGAACCCAGCTGGGAACGGCGCTTCCGTTGCCAGTGGCTTGCGCGAAGGCCGGCGACGCCATGAAGAGCGCGGCCAGCGTCATGAACAGGTATTGCAGCTTACGCATAGTTTCTCCAGCTTCCTGAAAATTGCCGCCAGTGGGTGGTTGAGGCTCACCGTGCTGGCCCCCTCACGCTGAACGGCGGGTCCCGGCCGAAGTGGAAGCAGTGCTCCGGCGGGCAAACTCGCTAATGGTGCTCAGGATGCGCAGTCGCCTCCGACAGGTAAATCATGTTGAGCAGCATGAAAATGTACGCCTGAATGATGGCCACGAAGGCGTGCAGCCCCAGGCCGACGATCGGGATCGCCAGCGGTATCCCCGAGAAGAAGATCAATGTGATCAAATCGCTCGCGTACATGTTGGCGTAAAGACGGATGGTGAGCGACATGATGCGGGCGAGGTGCGAAACGACCTCGATGGGGAAGAGCAGGAACGACAGCCACCACACCGGTCCCATGAAGTGCTTGATGTAGCCGATCGGACCCTGAGCCCGGAGTCCGTGCGTGTTGTAGTAGACGAAGGCGCAGACCGCCAGTCCCAGCGGCACCACGGGATTTGCGGTCGGCGTCTCCAGACCCGGCAGCAGCCCAAGAAGATTGGCTAGCAGGATGAACAGCAGCATGCAGGTCAGCACCGGCAGGAACGGGCTTTCCGCATGTCCGGTCACCTGTTCGGCTTGGTTATCCACGAACTCGTGGGCCATTTCGGCCAGATGCTGCACACCGTTCGGCTTCTCCACGCTCAGGCTGGCGCGCACGATCAGGAAGAAAACGATCAGGACGAAGAAGACCAGTAACTCCTCGGTCAGCGTATTGCCGATGGGGTGCCGGGGGTACGTGGGCTCGATGTGGACAGCGCGCATCAGCGCGTCGACGGGAGCGGCGAACCAGTGATTGAGCAGTCGTGTAAGGAAGGTGATCCAAACCAGCATGCGTTTTTCCGGAAATACGTACTAAAGAAAGGCTATCCGCGGATGAGCCGAAGAGCTTCGAAGGAGAGCGCTACCACCGCCAGTCCAATCCCCGCTATCAGCGCGTAAACAGTGCCGTGTAAACACCTTAGACTAACATACAGGATCGCTCCGACGGCCCCCAATCGCACAAAAAACATGAGTAGGGTGCGGCCCATCGGCCGCGGGCGCTCCTGGTTGTCCAGCCGCGCGAAAATGGCCAGGCTCAGGCTGCGCCACTCGAGGATTCCGGTGTACGAAATCGCCGCCCCCGCCAGCGCCAACAGGCCGGACTGCCACCCCCGGGCACTCGTAAACAGGAGTGCCAGCAGGATCCCCAGGATCAGGACCAGCCGCAGGGCCCGGCGCAGCATTGCCTGCAGTTCGGCGTCTGTCATGTTGCCGAGCGAGCCGGTTTCCGTCACTGCATGTCCTTCTCGTTCTGCTGGACGATATGGAAGACCTCGATGAATCCAGCGACACAACCCAGCAGGATTCCGGGAATGTAAATCCAGTTCTGGTGCAGCCATCGGTCGAGCAGGTACCCGAGCAGCCAGCCGACCACTACCGCGGTTGGCAGCACGAAGGCGATCTGCATCAGACGCTCGGCTTTAACCAGGCCGCCGAGGGCTCCGGACGGTCCCTTACGGGTATTTTGCTTGGAATTGGGAGCCGATTCAGGCATAAAGGCGGGCCGTGTCCCGGTTCGGTTATACACTACGCCGGCCTTATTCCGGAGCGCTCGCCTGCCGCCTGGATTCGGAGCGCGATTCGCCCGTCGGCGTATCATCAATTTCTGCTCAGCGGACTTGAACGACGACCGCCGGTATAGCGCAGTTGTTTCCAGACCATTCTCGACGTCCGCTTCGGAGTCTCGCGGGGAGGAGACCATGTTTCGCGCAGTTCTTCTTAGCTTTCTGCTGAGCGTACCTATGTGGGCCCAAAGTCACGAGGTCGATCTTCCGCCATCCGCAGCGTGGGTCGATACCGGCGTGGATGTCGCAGCGGGGGACACCCTCCAGATCAGTGCAACGGGCCAACTGCAGTATGTAAATGCGCCTCAACCCAACGGGCCCGCCGGCCTCTCCCGCGCCTTCACCGATCTGGTTCGGGTCCTGCAACTGAATGACGCCGGGCGCGGCGCCCTGATTGGGAGGATCGGTTCCAACGCTGCGGCCCGGCCGTTCCTGATCGGTGAGCAATGGGGCGGCAAAGCCCCGATTGGCGGACGGCTCTTCCTCGCAATCAACCAGTCCGCCTTCGATCAGGCGACGGGCATCTATCATGTCACCATTGCGCACACCGCGCCGGAGAAGAAGCCCGCCTCCGCCAACGTTCAGGTCCCCGAATTCCCGCACAGCCTGCTCGATTCCATCCCGCGCCGCGTCAGCGATCCGAATGGAGCGCCAGGCGATCGCGTCAATTTCATCATCGTCGGATCGCAGGAGCAGATGCAGGCCGCCTTCAAGGCCGCCGGATGGGTCGTGGTCGATAAGACGGACCGGGACGCCGTCGTGAGCGGCCTCTTCGCCAGCTTTTCGAAGCAGGCGTATGTCACCCTGCCCATGAGTGAACTGCGCCTATTCGGGCGCTCTCAGGACTTCGGCTATGCGCAGGCGGATCCGCTGCGTGTGGTGGCATCCCGTCATCATTTCCGCATCTGGAAGGCGCCCGAGACGCTCCAGGGGCAGACTGTCTGGGCCGGAGCCGGAACGCACGACATCGGATTCGATCGCGATCAGCGCAACAACGGTGTCACGCACAAGATCGATCCCAATGTCGACGGAGAGCGGGACTACATCGCAGACAGCCTGATGCAGACGGGCATGGTGGTGAAGGCCTTCTACATGACGCCCACCGATCCGGTACGCGAAGCGCGCACGGCCACGGGCACGACCTTCACCTCTGACGGCCGTACGCTGATCATCTACCTCGCACCGGGCACTGGAGAGTCGGCCTCGTCGCCCGGTGCTTCAAACCACTGAGGCGGCCATCTGCGGCTCCGGGCCTCGGGTGCTCCTGCGGCACCACTTATACTCGAACGAGACCTATCGACTGGGGCGATGCCGTGTTTGAGAGCGAGTTCGAGCGCAACCTGTATGCGCTCCGCCAGGAAAAGCTGAAGCAAATTGCCGCGCTGGGGCAGCAGGCGTATCCGAATGCGTTCGGCGCGACGCACACGCTGGCGCAGATTCGCGCCGAGCACGACGCCGCAACCGGCGAGCGGCTCGAGGCGCAGCGGATCGAAGTAGCCGTGGCAGGCCGCATCATGGCCATCCGTCAACAAGGCAAGGCCGGATTTGCCACGCTGCAGCAGGAAGGCGCGCGGCTGCAGATCTATGTGCGCAAAGATGCCATTGGCGATCCGGCGTTCGAGCTCTACAAATTGCTCGATCTCGGCGATCATATCGGCGTGACGGGTTACCTGTTCCGCACGCGCACCAACGAGTTGACCGTCCACGTCGAAACGATCACGTTCCTCGCCAAGGCCCTGCTCGCGCTGCCGGAGAAGTATCACGGCCTGGCCGATGTGGAACTGCGCTACCGCCAGCGCTACGTCGATCTCTTCATGAACGGCGTGTTGAACGAAGCGCCGTCAGAAGCAGCAACCGAGGAGCAGAAAGCCGAAGAGATCCACGTCCGCGAGGTGTTCGTAAAGCGTGCGCAGGTGCTGCGGGCCATGCGGAAGTTCTTCGATGAACGCGGCTATATCGAGGTGGAGACGCCGATGATGCAGCCCATCGCGGGCGGCGCGGCGGCGCGGCCCTTCATCACGCACCACAATACACTCGATATGGACCTCTTCCTGCGCATCGCGCCGGAGTTGTATCTGAAGCGTCTGGTGGTCGGCGGCTTCGATCGCGTCTACGAGATCAACCGCAACTTCCGCAATGAGGGCATCTCGACCCAGCACAATCCCGAGTTCACGATGCTCGAGTTCTACCAGGCCTACGCGAACTACCATGACCTGATGAACCTGACCGAAGAACTGGTGAAATTCGTGGCGCAGGAGGTCAACGGCTCGCTGATCACGCACTTCAATGGCGTGCAGATCGATCTGGGCAAGTGGCGGCGTTACACGATGCGCGAAGCGATCATCGCCTTCTGGCCGGAGGGCGCGGGCGCACAGCCCAGCATGGCCGATTTCGATACTGACGCCGACGTGCTGAAGCTGGTGGATCGGCTGCGGGGGGCGAAAGCATTCATCGAGGTGAAGCCCGGCGAGCCGCGCGGCGTGACCATCGCGGGCATCTTTGAGGCCGTGGCCGAGGAGCACCTGATCCAGCCGACGATCATCTACGAATTTCCCCTCGCAGTGTCGCCGCTGTCGAAGCAAAAACCCGACGAACCGGACTGGGTCGAGCGCTTCGAGTTCTACATTGGCGGCTTCGAACTGGGGAATGCCTTCAGCGAGCTGAACGATCCCGAGGAACAGCGGCGGAGGTTTGAGCTGCAACTGGCCGAGCGCGCGCGGGGCGACGAGGAGGCTCATCAGATGGACCTCGACTACGTCCGTGCCCTGGCCTACGGATTGCCCCCGACCGGCGGTGAGGGAATAGGGATAGACAGGCTGACCATGATCCTGACCGGCGCGCGCTCCATACGCGACGTCATCCTCTTCCCTCTGCTCAAGCCAGAGCCGAAGCAGGGCACAGATGCCTGAGGAACATGCCCGCTTGCGGCCGGACGATACTTCGGTCACCCGCTACCTGCAGTTTGGTACCGACCTGGAACTGCGAAGGCGCTTCCAGCTCACCGACGAGCCGGTGCGGTCGAACCTGCGCGCCGGTCTGCTGCTCGAGTATCTCGACAAGCTGGCCGAGGACACGGCTCTGGGGTACGTGCGGCAGTGGTATCCCGAAGCGCGCGTCGTGACGGCCGCCATGGACTCCATGCGGGTTCGCGCCATTCCGGACGAAACCAGGGATATGTTCCTGCACGCTCGCGTGAACCTGGTCGGCCGCACCTCGATGGAGGTCGGCGTTCGCATCGAGCAGCCCGACTGCGCGGCTCCCCACATCGCCTCGTGCTACTTCACCATGGTGGGCCGTATCCGCAACGATGCAGGGCAAGAGCAGAGCGTCCCGCTGCCTCCGCTGGATCTGCGAAGCGCACTGGATCAGGAACGCGCCGCCCACGCGCAGGTCCGTCGAGAGCAGTACCGCGAGCATCTGAACCTCGCCGACGAACCGCCGTCCCGCGAGGAATACAACCTGCTGCGCGAGCTGCATGCCGCCCAGGAACAGCCTGGATTTACAGGCGTGCTCGCCGGAAAGCTGGTGGCGGAAGGCTGGGAGAGGACTTATCCTGAGCAGGAGAACGTCCCGCAGACGATCTTTGGCGGCTACGTCGCCCATCGAGCGCTGATGTACGCCCATATCTGCTCGGAGATGGTGGCCAGCGATCGCGCGCTGCTCGTCTCCGTGGACCGCATCAACTTCTATCATCCGGTGCGCATGGGCGATAAGCTACACTTCGTCAGCCGTGTCACCTACACTGGGCAAACGTCGATTGCCGTCGAAACCGCGATTACCCGCATCAGCCGCGATCGCACCAGCACAGCGCTAAGCAACGTCTGCTCGTTCACCTTTGCCAATGTGGATGCCGAGTTGCGGCGGCTGCCTGTTCCGCAGGTGTATCCCACGACCTATGCCGAGGATGCACGATACCTGGCCGCTTACCGGAGGCGGAAGGCGTATCTGGCGGCAAAGCAAGTCAGCGAGTCTGCGGGCTAGCGAGTGAGAGGAGCTTCGCGGGTAATCCGGGATCGAACGAACTCCACGGCCTCTTCGCTTGTATAGTTCGGCGGCGCGATCCTGAACCGCGGAGTCTCTGCAGGGATTGCCAGCGCCGACGCATCGCTGTTCCCGCAGAGGAGCACCGCGTCGGCACGGGACAAAAAGCGGCGGGCGGAATCTTTCCAGTCGCTGACACTCGTATCGACGACTACCAGGTACAAATCGGGCCTCAGGAATTCGAGAACGCTGTTCGATTCGAGAATGGCGTTCTCGGACGTGGCGAGTTCCTGCCGAATGCGCGGCATGGATTCAGCAAGCATGCCGACGCGTGTCCTCACCCAGATCGACCGTACGGCTCCGGCGGCGAGAAAACGGCTTGTGTCAGTTCCGCTGGCCGCGTCGCGCTCGGCGGTAACCGAGACGCAGGAGTCCTCGGTCTCGCACTGGCACGGCTTGCCGTCGGCTGTGCAGAATCCGTGGCCGTACTGCGTAATCTTAAAAGCCGTCCAGCGCAGTTCGGGTAGGCGCGCGATCAGGGCCGCGACGACGCTGGTCTTGCCGATGTTGCGGGAGTGCCCTCCCACCACCACGACCGCCAATCAGTCCTCCTGCTTATCCGATGCGCGACCGAGGCGGGCGAGTACAGCCAGCTCCCTCAGATATTGGCGGAGCGGCCGTGCCGGGCGTCCCCAGAAAACGGTGCCCGCACCGCGAACCTTCTTCTTGGTGAGCACGCCGGACCCGGAGCCCAGGATCACCTGCTCACCGACGTGGGCGTGATCGCCGATCCCCACCTGGCCGCCGACGACCGCACCGGCACCAATTGTGCTCGAGCCGGAGACGCCGGTCTGGGCCGCAATCACCACGTCGCGTCCGACAAGCACGTTATGCCCGAGGTGGACGAGGTTGTCGATCTTCACACCGCGGCCGATGCGGGTTTCCTCGAGGGCTCCGCGGTCGATCGTGGTGTTCGCACCAATTTCGACGTTGTCCTCGAGGACCAGGCGGCCCTGCTGCGGGAACTGGAGGTATTCGCCGGTGTCGCGGTCGCGCACGTAGCCGAATCCGTCGGACCCGAGCACGGCCCCGGCGTGGACCACGACATTGTCCCCAAGCTCGGTACCGGGATAGATCACAACGCGTGGATAGATGCGACAGCCCCGCCCAATGACGACGCCGCGGCCGATCACGGAGCCGGCACCAATGCGTGTGCCACTCCCGACGCGGACATCGGCTTCGATCACGCAATACGCTTCGACGGAAATCGTTTCGTCGAGTTGAGTGGATGGATCGACGACCGCGGTGGAATGAACGCCAGTGGTGGCCGGCACAGGTCGGAGCAACTGGGCGGCGCGTGCAAAGGCCAGCTTCGGCTGGGATGCAAGGATGAGCGGCTTTTTCGCGATCCCGGGCGCGCATTTCGATGGGACGATGACGGCCGCGGCCTCCGAGGCGAGCGCTGCGGGAACTGCAGAGGCATCCTCCGCAAAGACAAGCGACTGTGCCCGGGCGCTGGCCGGGCTGGCGACGTTCAGGATGTCTGCTTCGGCGTCGCGCGGACGCAGTTCGGCCCCGAGAAGCTGCGCGATTTCAGACAATCTCATGGAATCTCAGGGTACAGCGAAATCCGGCGAGCTACTTGTCGCGCGCGACCACAAACTCAGGCATCCATTGCAGGGCACGCTTGTAGTCCGAATCCGGCAGGACCGCGAGCGCAGACTGGGCGGCGGCAGCATAGGCAAAAGCCGTGTTCATGGCGTACGCAACAGAATCGCTCCGGTTAAGAATGCGCAGGATCTCCTCGTGCGACACATGGTTGAAGCTTTGGTCGTTGAGCACGATCTGGATTTTGTTGCGCTCCGACGGCAGAATTCCGTTTTCGAGGGCGTGAATCACGGCAAGCGTGGCCTTGCCCTCGCGAAGATCACTGGCGACCGGTTTGCCGAGGACCTGCTCGCTTGCGGTTAGATCCAGGACATCGTCGATCACCTGGAAGGCCATGCCGAGATTGCGGCCGTATTCGCCCAGGGAGTCTTCAAGGGGGCGGTCGGCTCCAGCGATACAGGCGCCCAGTCGCATCGAGACCTCAAAGAGACAGGCAGTCTTGCGATAAATGAGGTCGTTGTATTCGCTCTCGGAGATGGTTTTGCCGAGCTTCTCCATCTGCATCAACTCGCCCTCGACCATCTGCTGCGTGAGGCCAATGAGCAGCTCCAGCACCCGGAATTTGCGCTCGGAAAGGGCGATGCGGAAGGCCTGCATGTACAGCCAGTCGCCGACGAGTACGGATTTGCTGCTGCCCCAGGCACGATTGGCGGAGGGGCGGCCACGGCGCGTGTCCGCCTCATCGATGATGTCATCGTGGACAAGGGTGGCCGTGTGTACCATTTCGACCACCGCGCCCAGCTTGATCATGCCCTTGCCGGAGTAGCCGAGCGCGCGGGCAGCCAGCAGAAGCAGCGAAGGGCGGATACGCTTGCCCCCGCCCTCACGCAGGTAGTCGGAGATCTCCGTGATAGCGGGGACGGTAGAAACGGCGTCCGCGCCGAATTCACGCTCGATGAGCGCGAGGTCGTCGTGCAGCAGATCGAAGACTTCTTTAGCCGTCGCTGTCGGCGCAGTGCTCACTGGAGATTCCTCTGGGTCGGGGGCCCGTCCGCTTAAGTCGAGCGGTAATTGGTGAACTGCATATCGATGCCGAGGTCGCGCCCGCGCAGCAGGGCAATGACCTCCTGCAGAGAGTCGCGGTCTTTTCCGGAGACACGTACGGTGTCTCCCTGGATGGACGCCTGCACTTTCTTCTTAGAATCCTTAATGATCCTGACGATCTCTTTGGCCTTTTCGCCGGCTATGCCCTGCTGCAGAGTGACTTTTTGGCGCACCGTGGAACCAGCCGCCGGTTCTACTGTACCGAAGGTCAGGGCCTTGAGCGAGACACCGCGCTTAACGAGCTTCTGGCGCAGGATCTCGGTGACCGCCTGCAGTTTGTACTCGTCCGCGGACGCCAGCTGGATGGCCTCTTCGCCTTCCAGGCGGATCTCCGATTTGGAATCCTTCAGATCGAAGCGGGTGCGCACTTCCTTGACCGCCTGGTCAATGGCGTTCCGGACTTCCTGGATGTCTACTTTGCTGACGATATCGAAGGAGTTTTCTGCCGCCATCACGAATCCCTGTCTCTCTAGATTATCCGCTACGGAGCGGGATTCCCAAAGGACATTTGATTTTGCATACCGGCAAGGAAACCGAAGTTCTGCGCGGCCTGGGTTGCCACCTCCGCCGGATTCAGGTCCTTCAACTCGCCAATTTTGATAGCGACTTCCTTTACCCAGGCCGGCTCATTGCGTTTTCCGCGGTTGGGAACGGGGGCGAGGAACGGCGCGTCGGTTTCGATGAGCATCCGGTCCAGGGGGATCGCGAGCGCCACGTCACGGATGGCCTGCGCCTTCGGGAACGTGATATTGCCGGCAAATGAAATCAAAAACCCAAGGTCGAGCGCCGCCCGGGCGTGACGAAGTTCACCGGTGAAGCAGTGCAGGATGCCTCCGAGGCCGGTATGGGCCCAGTGAGCCTCAAGCATCGCGAGGGTCTCGTCCCACGCATTGCTGGAGTTCTCTGACGGCCGGCAATGAATAATGATCGGCTTGCAGCGGGCCGCGGCGATTTCCATCTGACGCGCAAAGACGGCCTTCTGCACCACGCGCGGCGAGTTGTCATAAAAATAGTCGAGGCCGATCTCTCCGCAGGCGAGGACCTCCGGTTCCTGCAGCAGGCCGTCGAGTTTGGACAGGGCAGCGTCGTCAGCGAGGCTTGCCTCGTGGGGGTGGACCCCGGCCGAGGCCCAGATCTTCGGCACTCCGGTGTGGCCCGCAAAGTCGCGGCTGATTTCAAGCGCGCGATGCATCGTGTCCGGCCCGTCGCCGATGCCGATCGAGAGGATTCCGCGAACGCCAGCCGACCAGGCGCGCTCGAGTACAGCGAGGCGGTCCCCGTCATAGCGCGGACTGTCGAGATGGGCGTGGGAGTCGATCATGCGCTACTTCAGCCGCGCGCCGATCTCGATCTCTTCCGCGAAGGTGGCGAGGACAGCTTTTCCATCCGCTCCGGTGGCAGCCACGACCATCCCGTTCGATTCAAAGCCGCGGAGTTTGCGCGGCGCGAGGTTCGCTACGAGCACGATCTTGCGGCCGATCAGAGACTCCGGGCTATACGACTCAGCGATCCCGGCGAGGACCTGGCGGGTTTCATAACCGAGATCGACTTCAAGGCGCAGGAGTTTGTCGGCCTTTGGGACGCGCTCGGCAACTTTGATCTGGGCGACGCGAAGCTCGACCTTCGCAAAGTCGTCGATGGTGATCTTGTCGCCGGAGGTGGCCGGAGTTGCAGAGGGCGCAACCACCGTCCCGGTATGTGGGGCTGCGGGAACTGGCGGTGCTCCGGGTACGGAGCCCACACCTGAAGAGAAGGACGGAGCTGCGGAAGCCGAGTCCGGGGTGGGCGGCGGATTTTGCGTGCCCGGCGCGAGGTCTGGCGGAGTGGTCGAATGCTGCCTGCCGCCGCCAACCGTTTCGCGCAGAGTCTCAGCGATCGCGCTCTCAAAGGCGAGAATCGTCGAGGTCTCGTTCGTTGATTCAGCCATTGCCACGGCGAGCCCGTCGATCAGCGAGTGAAGCCTCGAAATCGGCCCCTCGTGCTTCGTCTTCGATGAGGCATTGGCTGCGGGAGTGTTCTTCTGCTCGAGTTCGGACATGCGGGTGATGGCCTCCTTATCTTTGCGCGGGAAGAGTGGACTGAGTTCACCGAGCCTGGTGCCCGGTTCCAGGCCACCCCACTTCAGGTTGCGGAGATCGGCGCGGGTGATGTCGCCAAGCCCCAACTGCGCCCAGACTTTTGCCGTGGCCTCCGGAATTACCGGGTAGACGAGTGCAGTGATGATCCGGATCGATTCCGCGGCGTTGTAGAGAACGGTGGCGCGGAGCGCCTGCTGCTGCTCTTCCGTGACGCTGTCGGGCTTCTTCCACGGCGCGGTGGCTGTGAGATAGCCGTCGGTGGCTGCCACCATCGCCCAGGCCGTTTCCAGCGCGCGAGAGAAGTCGAGCGCATCAAAATGTTGCGCGAAGGTGGCGATCACTTCGGGTGCCTGGGTGTGAATGGAGGTGGCCTGCTCCGCAACCGGCTCGGGTACGCGTCCGTTGAAGTAGCGGCCGATCATCGACAATGTGCGGCTGACCAGATTGCCGTAGCCGTTCGCAAGGTCGGCGTTGTAGCGCTGGACCAGGGCGTCGAACGAGAAGCTCCCATCGTTGCCAAATACGATTTCACGCAGCAAGAAATAGCGGAGCGCATCGGCGCCGAGGACGTCGAGAATCGTCTCCGCGCGTACGATGTTGCCACGCGATTTCGACATCTTGCTCTCTTCGAAAAGCAGCCAGCCATGCGCGACGATGCTCTTGGGCAGCGGCAATCCGGCGGCCATCAAAAACGCGGGCCAGTAGACACAGTGGAACCGGCTGATCTCCTTGCCTACGATATGGAGGTCGGCGGGCCAGAACTTGTCGAACTGTGAGCAGTCGTCCGTACCCCAGCCGAGCGCGGTGATGTAATTGGCGAGCGCATCCATCCACACGTAAATGACGTGCTTTTCGTCTCCCGGAACAGGGATGCCCCAGTTGAAGCTGGTGCGGCTCACGGAGAGATCGCGCAAACCACTTTTTACAAACGAGATCACCTCGTTGCGCCGGGTTTCTGGGCGGATGAACTCCGGATTCTGGTCGTAGCACTCGAGCAGCTTGCGTTCGAAGGCCGAGAGCTTGAAGAAGTAGTTCTCTTCGCTGACCGTCTCCGTTGGGCGGCCGCAGTCGGGGCACGGCGCTCCGGGCGGTGCTTCGACGTAGAGTTCGTCGTAGACACAGTACTGGCCGGTGTAGGAGCCCTTGTAGATGTAGCCGTTGTCTCGAAGCAGCGCGAAGAGCTTCTGAACCGCCTGCTTGTGCCTGGGCTCCGTGGTGCGGATGAAATCGTCATAGGTAAGCCCCATCCGATCCCACAAACCCCGGAACTCGGCTGACACGCGATCAGCGAATTCCTGAGGGCTGCAGCCGGCCTGTCTTGCGGAGCGCTCGATCTTCTGTCCGTGCTCGTCCGTGCCGGTCAGAAACCAGGTGTCGATCCCGATCGAGCGCTTGCGGCGCGCGATCGCGTCAGCCACGACGGTCGTGTACGTGTGCCCGATGTGGGGCCGCGCGTTCACGTAGTAGATCGGCGTAGTGAGGTAGAACTTTGCGGAATCAGGCATGCAGCAGGAATTGGATCGCTTAATTCTCTGATTCTAGCGGAAAGGGAGTAAAGCATTCAGAGGGCAAACGGTCAGTGATCCGAAGAGGTTCCGAAGTGAGCGGAACGCTGCTGGAACCGCTGAACGCTGTGCGCCTGCTCCGACAGGTATTTCTTCAGCGGGTCGTGCTTCAGGCCTTTGAGGCCGGCGATGACGCACTTCGCGTTCAGTTGTGCTCCCGCGAAATTGGTATGCGTGTGCGGATCCGCGAAGAGGGCATCCGCGCGCTCCTGGCCGATCTGTTCGTATTTCTCTGCGATGATCTCGTTCAGATTGATGAAGAACACATGCTCATCGTTCGCAGCCTCGCGGGCCCATTCGACATATCGCTCACGATGGATCCGATTGCCGTCCCATATCTTGCGGGGGATGAGCGAGCAGACGATGACCGTGACGCCTTTGGCGCGGGCCTGATCGATCATCTGGCGCAGATACCAGCCGTACGTGTGAACGGTTTCGTGTCTGTGCGTGATCAGATTTTCGATGTCACGGGTTTCCGGTCCATCGCCGGGAAGTGTGCCGCGGGCGCGGGCCTGGTCGTCGAGCGGACCGCTGTCGTTATGGCCGAACTGCATCAGAAGGAAATCGCCCCGGTGCATCATGCGGAGGTCGTCGGGCCACAGGAAGTGATAGAAGGTGCGGCTGCTGGTGCCGCCCAGAGCCCGGTTGACGACATTGATCTTCTGCGTTTTGAAATACGGCGCAATCTCGTCGCCCCAGCCCCACTGGCCGTTTGCGCCATCGCCCTGGCCGTTGCGGACGGTGGAATCGCCGATGATCCAGAGGGTAGATAATGCGGGATTGGCGGGCGCCGCCATCGACATTTCAGCGGCCGGCACAACGGCTTCGCCCTTGGCCGACAGATAGGAAGTCAGCGGCGCGTCGGGGAGGGACTTCAACCCGGCGACCACCGACCGCGCATTGAACTCGGCTCCTGCGGCGTCTGTGTGCGTGTGATCGAGGGGGAAGAAGCCGCTGACCTTCTGCTCACCCATCTTGTCGTACTGGCGAGCGACAATGGCCGTGAGGTCGATGTAGTCGACGTTTTCCTCGCGGGCTATTTGAGCGGCCCAGTCGCGAAAATGTCCGAGGCCCATCTCGACCTTGCCATCGCTCCAGATATTCCGTGGCGTGACGGAGATCAGGATGGGCGTCGCGCCTTTGGCGCGGGTGTCCGCCACGTACGTGCGCAGATACCAGCCGAAGGTATGAACGGTTTCGTGCGCACCGTCGGGTCTGGTGATCTCCCGAGTTTCCTCGCCGATTCCCGGCAGGGAACCGCGGTCTTTGCCGGTGCCGATCTCGCCCGGATCGTTATGGCCGAAGTTGATGAGGACGAAGTCGCCGGAGTGAAGTTGCCGGACGACGGCGTCCCATTTGCCCTCGGTGATGAACGTGCGGCTGCTGCGGCCGGCGGCGGCTGCGTTCACGACGCGAATCTTCGCAGGATCGAAGTAAGCGGAGAACGGAGTGCCCCAGCCGACGCGCTGCTTGTCCCCGAGCGAAGGGTCGGGGGAGACCTGCGCGGTGGAGTCGCCGACGATGAACAGAGTCGGGATTTGGGAGGATGCCGGGCCCGGTGAGTTCTGCGCAGCACCTGCGAGGCAGCAAAACGCCAGGGCGAGGGAGTAGCCGATCCAACGAATGCACACGAGTTCGCTTGCTCTTTTGGGGTAAGTACGACTGAAGTCCATCAGTACGGCACATCTCGGCGATTGTCAATACGGGTGCTATTTCCGGTATGGAATGCGCCCCTTCGGAGGGCGCCTGTTAAGATTCAGTAGAAAATACAGGACTTCTCCTTCTCTTCCGGTGGTTCTCGCGTGTATTTAGCTCAGCAAAGGCAGTTGGTGGAGCGGTTGCGCGCCACGCTGCGCACTCTGTACCAGATCGAAGTTGAAAACGTGGTTCTGGAGCAGCCTCCCGATCTGCGTTTCGGGGAGTACGCAACGCCTGTAGCGTTTGAATTGGCTCGCAAGCTGCGCAAGCCCCCGCGCAAAATCGCTGAAGAGGTTGTTGCTGGGCTCGGAGCCGTTCCGGGATTTCTTGCCTTCGAGGTGGCTGGCGCGGGTTATATCAACGCTCGCCTCGATCGCGCGGCGGCGGTAAAGTCCTTCACCATCAGCTCTGGGGTAATCGCGCCTCTTGAGCCGGTGCATGCGCTGGTCGAGCACACCAGCATCAATCCAAACAAAGCTGCGCACGTCGGGCATTTGCGGAACGCAATCCTGGGTGACACGTTCGTGCGCCTGCTGCGGGCCGCCGGGCAGAAAGTCGATGTGCAGAACTACATTGACAACACTGGCGTGCAGGTGGCGGATGTCGTCGTCGGTCTGGTGCATCTCGAGGGGCTCCGGTTGGCCGACGTGGAGAAATTGATGGCCGATCTCGCCGCCGAGGGCGAGCGGATCGACTTCTACTGCTGGGACCTTTATGCCCGAGTGTCGCAGTGGTATGAAGCGGACCCGGCCGAAGCAGCGGCAAGGAAGAAGCTGAGGCTTGATACTCTGCATGCCATTGAGAACGGCGGCAATGAGATCGCGCATATTGCGGACCGGATCTCGACGGCCATTCTGCGCCGACATCTGGAGACGATGCTGCGGCTGGATATTGAATACGACCTCCTGCCGCGCGAGAGTGAGATTCTCCACCTGCACTTCTGGGACGCCGCATTTGAGCAGTTGAAGACGAAGGGCGTTCTTTACTTCGAGACCGAAGGTAAGAACAAGGGCTGCTGGGTCATGCGCAGGGCCGGTTCGGCGCGCTCGCTTGAAACCAGCGACAACGACACGGCGAACGCCGAAACGGTCCCCGGTCCCGATGAAGACGCCAAAGTGATTGTTCGTTCGAACGGCACCGTAACCTACGTTGGCAAGGACATTGCGTACCACCTTTGGAAGTTTGGGCTGCTCGGGCGGGATTTTGGCTATCAACCCTTCTTCCAGTACGGCGACCGCGAATGCTGGATTTCCGCGGTGGAAGGCATGCCGGACCACCCGCAGTTTGGCGGCGCAGAGGCGATCTACAACGTGATCGACTCGCGGCAGGCGGATCCGCAGGCGAATGTGATTGAAGCGCTGCGCGGGCTTGGGTATACCGAGCAGGCCGCGCACTACACGCACTTCTCCTACGAGATGGTGGCGCTTACGCCGCGCTGTGCGATCGAGTTGGGGTACGAGGTGTCGGAGGAGGATCGCGCGCGGCCATACATCGAGGTCTCCGGGCGCAAGGGATTCGGCGTGAAGGCGGACGATCTGATCGATAAGCTGATCGCCGCGACGCGGGCCGAGGTCGACAGCCGACATCCGGAACTGAGTGAAGCGGAGCGCGACCAGACGGCGCGGGAAATCGCGGTCGGCGCATTGCGCTACTTTATGCTGCGCTACACGCGTAATTCGGTGATCGCGTTTGACTTCAGGGATGCTCTGAGCTTCGAGGGCGAGACCGGGCCGTACCTTCAGTATGCGGTGGTGCGAACGCGGAGCATCTTCCGCAAGGCAGGAACCACGCCGGAGGAGGCGCTCTGTTCGCTCGCCGGAGTTGATGTGGCGCCATACCTGAGCGGCGATGGAAGCGACGGCATCTGGGAAGTGTGGCTCCGTGCGGCGAAGACGACGTTGCTGCTGGACCAGTGCATCGATACGGCGGAGCCCGCGTATCTCGCCAGGCATGCATTTCAGCTGGCGCAGGACTTCAGCAACTTCTACCGGCTGCACCATATCCTGAGTGAAGAAAATCCGGCGAGAAAACAACTGCTGCTGGCGACCGCCGCCGTCACGCAGCGGGAGTTGATCCGATCGCTCGCCTGGATGGGGATTTCTGCCCCGGATGTGATGTGAAGCAGGTTATAGGAGACAGGGCATAGCGCGCCGCCATGCAGACTCATTTGCTTCTGCTGATTAAGCGAAAGTGGCTCTCGATCCGGTGACGCGCTCATCCGTGCGGTTCCTGCTTATCGAATTTTTATTACTCCTCGTTGCGGTGACTGCTTCCGCAGCTTCATTCGTCAGCATTGCGGCGATTCCGGAGGATGTCCGAACGGACTACTTCGTCGTTACGATCAACGGGCATGAGACGCCGGTGGTGCATGCGGCTTCGAGCTATTACCTGCTGAACTTCGACCTTGGGGGGCCGGCGACGGTCTCGATTCGTGCAACTGATCTGCACTACTGGGACCACGGCGTGGAAGTGCAGCCTATGCGGTATGGGATTCGGCCGCGGAGAACCGGAGCGACGATCACATTCCGCATTCCGGGCCCGGTGAAGCTGTCGATCGCCCGGCCCGGCGATCACTTTGCCGATTCCCAGATGCTTTTCCTGCTGGGGAGTCCGCCGGATGGACAGCGCGTGACGGCAAAAACCTCCGGCGTGCGGTACTACGGGCCAGGTGTGCATCACGAAGACATCGACGCGCAGTCGGGAGACCGAATCTATCTGGCGCCCGGCGCTGTGGTCTTCGGAGCCCTGACATTCTGGCGCGTGCACGACGTGCGCGTGTGGGGTCGTGGGATGGTGATCTACGACGGCCCGCAGGAGTACGACACGGACAGTGGCTGGATGCAGCAGCCGGCGTGGCACTGCATCACCATGGACCAAGCGCATAACGTCACGATTGAGGGGATCACCTGCGTCGTGAGGAGCCGGACGTGGCAGATCCAGATGAAGGACTCCCGTGGGATCGGCTACTACAACGTGAATGTGATCGGCGGGCATCCGCGAGATGCGAATCAGGACGGGATGGACTGGCTCGGCGGCGGCGACACAACCGTGCGGAACTGCTTCTTCCGCGCCTCCGATGACGTGTTTGCGATCCAGGGAAACTGGGATGGATACAGCGAGGAGGCGATGCGTCTCCCGGGCAACGACGTCACGAACATCACCATCGAGGACAGCGTGGTCTCGACCAGCATTTCAAATACGGTGCGCGTGGGCTGGCCGAAAAAGACGTTTCGCAGCGCGCACATCGTCATGCACAACCTGGACGTGATTCACACCGGATACGGCGGCTGCGTTGTGCCGTTCGCGTTCTTCGAGTTGTGGGCGGATCCGGAGGGGAAGGGGGATCACTCCGACTACCGGATCAGCGGTATTCGGCTGGAGGACTATTACTCGCTGCTGCGCATCCAGCAGCCAAATCCCAGCGTGCATGACCTGAATTTTTCAAACATCACCGCCATGGATGGGCCGCCGATGGTGCCCTCATTGTTGGAGGGCGATGTGAGCGGAGTCCAACTGGACGGCGTTCGGACCCAGGGAGGAGTGGCAGCGAAGAATGCGGACATTCCGCTGCACCTGCGTAGCGGGGCCAGCGAGCCGACGTATTCGGCCGGCGCGGTTGATGCGGACTTCGATTACGACGCGGGGCTAATCCGGCCCGGAAAGGCGACGGCGTTCCGAGTGCGGCAACCCGCTGATGGATGGCATTACGAGTGGCTGTTTGGGGATGGGACGACGGCACAGGGCGTGTCGGTGCGGCATGTCTTCCCGGATACCCAGGGCACGCTGCTCGATGGCTCGGGCCGGTTTCGGGTTCTGCTGCGCGCATCCAGGTCGGGACAAGATGATGTGTGGGCATCGCGCTCGGTCGTGGTGGGTCGCCGGCTTGAGCCGTCGGCGACCGTCAGCGCGCCGGAGGCTGGATTGCATCGGACGCCCATTGCGAACGGGGCGGGTACGGCCTGGGATGGCTGGGTGAAGCTTCCGGCGGACGGAGGCTACACGATCACTCTGCTCACGAGCCGCCGGGCCACGTTGCAGATCGATTCATCCCCACCACAGCACAGCCCGGAACTGCGGATGCAGGTATGCGGCTTCTATGGCGATGCCGTGCAGCCGACGCAGGTCACGGCGGCGATGCAGGGGGGCCTGCATCGGATCCACATCGAGATCGGGACCGGCATTGAGAATTCCACGGCGGGCGCAACAGGCCAGCCGGTTCTGTACTGGGAAGGGCCGGCAACGCCGCTGTCGCCAGTCCGTGCGGATGCGCTGGTGAGTGTCAGCCCTTAAGAAGGTCTGCTCAATGCGTGACGCCGAGGATCCTCGATTCAGCGACGTATTTGTGATAGCGGCGGAAGTCGATCGTGTTGACGTAAACCCGGGATGTATCGGCGAGCCGAACCTCGGAATGAAACGGCAGGTTGTACTTGCGGCCGGCGATGAGGATCGGCCTGTAATCAACGGTGGTCTCGCCATGCTGGAGCTGGAAGCCCGCGGGCAAATCCAGCGTGGAATGGATGCGGACTACATCCAGGGTAGCCGGATCGATGAAGATCTCGCCGGAGTAGGGAACTTCTGTTTCGCGGTCAGGATTCGTGAGAAGCACGATGTTGCCGTGCTCGCTGGGCACGTGGAAAGCAAACTCCCATACCTGATGATGGTGCAGGTGGGTGAGCTTTCCCTGGCTGAATACGGTTTTCGAAGCCGGGTCGAACACATCGTGCAGCGCGCTGCCGAACTCACCTGCGGTCATAGCGCCCTGGAGTTGCAGGTGGCTGACCCCCGAGACCTTCCTGCCATCAACCGCGATGACCTGATAGCTCTCCTTCTGGTCGAAGTAGGTCACCTGCTCGGTGATGTCATGCCCCATGGTGTCCGCTTCGGCGGAGGGGCTGGCTGACAGCGGTGTCGCTGCGCTGATTCCGGTGGCAAAGTGGGCGGCTTCCGAAGGGTTCCAGCTGCTGCGGTGGGTGGTCTGGGTGCAGACAAAGTCCGGCAGCTTGCTGGAGTACGTGAGAGCCGAAGCCCGAGCGGATTCCAGAACCTTTGCCTGATCCGGCGAGGGCTGCGCAGGCGCAACGGCGGCTGCGTTCAGGGCCAGGAACAGCAGGGCTGTGCCGGCATGTGCAGGGCTGAGGATGAGCGACCTCCGCGGAGGCTTGGCAAAGCTCCCGGCGGCCATCATAGCGCAGCGAAAGGCTTATGTTCACGGTCGCCGTTGAATCCACGCGGCTACTGGTGCTGGAAGCGATCCCTGACCTGTTCACGAGGAGGCGTGGGCTTGCCCTTCTCGGTGCCGATGCTCTTGCGGGCTTCGTTGTCCCTGAACGGCTGGGCGCCGTCAGGGCCGGCGGCGGTCGGCGATCCGGGCACGGGCACTTCTGCGCCGGTGACCGAGGCATATTCCTGATTGGGATGAGGACTGGTCGTCACGTCCATCGTGTGCTCGTAGCGAGAGTGCAGTTTGTTCGTCCGGCCGGTTTCGCATCCGGTGAGGAGTGTTGAGGCCAGAGCGCAGAGCAGGCCCGCCGAGAGCAACGCCTTCCGTGTACGCATAATCCTCCGCAAAATCGGTCTGCATGGTGCGATGCCGGCGGACGCGATTCCGTCGCGCTGTGCCGCCCGCGAAAAATTCTAGCGCGGTTCGGGGCCGCTGTGCTCCATCGTGCGGCGGATGGCCGAAAAATAGGGCTCGGGCATCGCGCACTTGCGCATCTCGCGATCGACGACGACATGGACCGTCTCGGCTTCGGCGAGAAGGATCGGTTCGGCATCCGGCTCGCGGGTGCACAGCAGGCGATAGGCGAACTTGATCACGGAACTGCGCAGGGCAGTAACGTGGGTTTCGATGATCACTTCATCGTCATAGCGCGCCGGAGACTTATAACGGCAATTGGCCTCCACGACCGGCAGATGGCAGGCGTGCTCGAGCTCCATCTGCTTGTACTCGAAGCCGAGCTGGCGCAGCAGTTCGACACGGCCGATCTCGCACCAGACAAAGTAGTTCGCGTAATAGGCGACGCCCATCTGGTCCGTTTCGGCATAGCGAACGCGGATGGTGGTCGTGGATGGTGACATGTGAACAAGTCTAAGGGAGCGAACGTCGGCCCTCGTTATGTGCTGGACCGAAGCCAGGCCGGCATGGTCAATAAGCCGGGCTAAACGAAGCGGGGCCGCAATCGCGGCCCCCTCCTCCTGGTTGCGTTGTCAGTCGCCCTAAGCTGCGTTCAACAGCCGGCCAAAGAATGAGCGGTATCGCTGCAAGGCGAGACGCAGATCCTCGGTTGAGACGTTGCTCCCGCTCTCCCATTGCTTCTCGAGCGAGGCGCGCTCGCGGGCGAAGCCCTCGGCCAGCCGCTGAATGGCCGATGCAACGAGTTCGTCGGCGCGCTCGACGGAGCGGCGCGGCTCATCCACGAAGCCGGCCTGAATGTCACTCCAGCGGTTGCGGAGATCGGTCAGTTCCGTTTCGGAGAGTAAAGGAGCGCTGCCTGCCGCGTTCGACATGTCTCGTGAGGAGTCTTTCGCCGGGGTACTGTTGGCAGGCGAGAAGGTCTCGTCCTGGTTGGCGCTGCCGGGCAGCGCTTCTCCTGTGGCGCCATAGCGCTGTTCTTTGCGCACGAGCGTAGGGCCGCTATCGGTCGTGAGGTCAGAGTCCTCGCGCACGGGTTCCGGCTTTGGATTGTCTGCACCGGATCTCGTCGCCGTTCCGGCGAGGTCCGCCGTCGTCAAAGGTTCTTCCTTTCTCCATGCTTCCGCCATTAAGCCACCGCCTTTTTCCGTGTTCCAGGTTGCTGCAGTAATTCCGTGAACAATGCGCGGTAATGGATCAACGCATTCCGCAGGTCGTCTGTCGTCGATTGTCCGGCCCGATGCCGCAACGCGATCGCGTGCGCAGCGCGGTAATGCTCGACAACCGCTGCATGGCCGACGGATATGTCGGCGGCTCGCTGCTCGAAATCGCTCATGGGGTAACCGCGCGCGGCCATCAGCCGGTCAACGAGCGAATCGGCGTCGGCAACGGAGCCCACCGGGTCATCGACGAATCGCGATTGCACCGCCCGCCACTCGCTCGAGAAGGATTGCCATTCCTCGGGCGTCAGGTCTCGCAGGGAGAATCGAGAGACGCGCTTCTCACGGGCCAGCAACTCCGCATCCGCCCGGTTCGGCCCGACCTCGCGCACCGCTCGGTCGTATTCGGGCCCAAACTCCTGCTGCAGCTTCGCCTTGCGCCGGTGACGCACGACCACCAGCGCGATGACTACCGCAGCGACAGCAATCAACACCAACGCCACAATCGTACCGAGGCTGGAATTCATCGCCACCTCCTGCAGGAGGGATGCCCTCGGTAGTTGCGCTCGTTGCACTGCTCAGCTTGTGGATGTTTTTGGATGCGAAGATTACAGCGGCATTTCTTCACCGCTCGGCAACTGCGGGCAACTCCTGCGTTCAATCCCGAGTCGCCGATCCGCATAGCAGGGCCCCTGGGCTCTTGCCGACGCGTGAAGCCCCGAGCAGGGAACTCGGGGTAATCCGGACTAAGGCGCAGCACAGAGCGGATAGCAAGGCAGCGGTGCCACGGCCTTGCCCTTCCGAAACGGGATGGCGAGGCCGTGACTATGAAGCGTAAGAGAGCTGCTTAGTTCTGGAGGGTATGCGCGTCCGCCAGGGTATTGGTCGTCGGAGGAGGCGGCAGAGGCGCCGTAGACGGTGCAGTCGTCGAGGAGACGGGCGCTGCCGGCGCGGTCTGTGCGGTGATGTCCTGCTTCGGCCCCAGTCCGAGCTTAATCAGAGCGCGCGAATCGGGCGTGAGCTTGGTTTGCCATCCGTGATCCGACTGATATTTCTGCATGGCGGCCTCGGTTGTTGAGTCCCACTGGCCCGAGGCGGGCCCGGTGAGGTAGTGCTCGCGGATCAGCGCTTGCTGGATTTCGCGCGCGCGGTCGGGATCGATGCCACGCTGGCCGCGGACCTGATGACGATGCACGACGCGGTGATGCTTGTGGCCGGCCGTTGCGGCGCGATGCGTGCGGCTTGCGAATGCCGGAGTGGCCAGCAGGAAAGCGGCGAGCACAAGCACCTGGCTTGTCCTGAAAAAAGCCATAAGACGTTACCTCAGTTTTGTGGTCAATACGGCGATCGTATCGTGCAAGGGTATCGGCGAATGCCCGAAATTGCAACAAAAACCGGTTTAGGCTCCCCAAAGTTTGCGGGAGCCGAAACCGGAGGTCTATCCGTGATTGGTTACGGAAGTGTACCGCCCAGGTACTCCCGTCCCTGGCCGGGATTCCGCGGGTTAACGATCTCCAGAACCACATCATCGCCGGACTTCAGTCCCGAAACGACCTTCTGAAATTCCTGTACGTTGTTGACCGGCTGTTTGTTAACGGACACGATCACGGCACCCTGGAACTCGCCGACCCCGATTTCGTCGGCGAAGGAGCCCGGCTTGACGGACTGAATGATGACGCCGTGCAGGCCTGAGGGCGCGCCCTGCGGCAAATCGGAGATGGTAATCCCGAGTTTAGCGGGGCTGGCGTTGCCGGGACCCTGGTTCGGGCCCTCCTCGTTCTCATTGCTTTCGGGGTTGCTCATCTTCGCGAGGACCTTTTCGCGCTCGCCCACGACTACTTTGGCGTGCTGCGTTTGACCGCTGCGGAGATAGCCGAGGTCGATGGTCGTGCCGGGTTTGTAGCTGGAGATGGTTGCGACCAGGTCATCGCCATTCTTGACGGGCTTGCCGTCGATGGTGGTGATGATATCGCCGGGCTTGAGACCGGCGGTGGCGGCGGGCAATCCAGCGGGAGCCGCGCTGACGATGACGCCGGACTTGAATCCGTAAACGCGGGCAACGGCGCTGGGCGGATTGGCCTGGAAGCTGATGCCGATGCTGCCGCGAACGAC